>NZ_JBCPWN010000044.1:0-12433 GCF_039581415.1 Comamonas sp. F1-6 | reverse complement strand
CTCCTGCCATCCCCAGCTATGCCGCATTTCATCGGCACCTTCGACAGCTTCTTGTGGCGCGTTCTCGTGGTGCCATTTGGCATCCCAGGCTCGCTAGCCCGGCCGCGGCTAATTCCGGATTTGGAACTCCGGGAGGTACAGCCGTTTGATAAAGCCAGGCCGATTCCGTTGAAGTGCTTCGACCGAGTGACTGGAGAGGCTATCCCTGAAGAATTGAAAGAGCTGGGGATCAGCTCTGTGTCGAAGGCTTATTTGACTGCGGCAAAGACGATGCGAGCGCGCTTCAAGGCGCGTGGTGAGCTTGACTACCAGGATGCGCGCCTGTTGGCGCTGGCGCGGCTAAAGGCACTAAAGAATGACTCGCCTCTAACGAAAGCCTTGATCGCACGGTTCGGCGAGATCATCGTCGACGAGGCTCAAGACTGCAATCCAGACGACCTCCGCATCATTGAATGGTTCCTCAACGCTGGCATCCCTGTGAAGGTCATCTGTGACCCCCAGCAATCGATTTATGGCTTTCGAGGCGGGGTGTCCACGGAGCTGGAAGTCTTTGCGGCGAGGTTTGGGCAAGACCGGCGCCTGTCTCTGACGGGGAATTTCCGTTCGAGTCAGCACATCGTGAGTGTGGTCTCGCGTCTGAAGAGGCCGGAACCCGGGCGTTCCTACGACGAAGCACTGGGCGAGCATCGCGCTGAACCTAGCCCGGTCTACTTGCTGGCCTACAAGGGACAGAGTGTTCCGTCGGCCGTTGGTGACTACTTCAGGTCGCTTGTGGCCCAGCTGAAGATTTCAGCGAAGGACTGCCCCGTGGTCGCTGCGACTCGCCTCAGTGCGTCACGTGCGCTGGGCTTGCCTGTCGACAATGGGTCCGGACATCTTGCTTGCCGCTTGGCGGCCGCTGTCGGCGACTTGCATTCATCGTTCGAGTTCGGCGGACGTCAAGACGCACTGGTCGAAATGCATCGCGTCGTGCTGACCCTGGAGGGCCATCTCGCACGGAAGACCTATCGTCAGCACATGGATGCGCTCAACGACAAGTATCAAGCATGGCGTCCTGAGATGCTCAGGCTTGGCAAGCAACTGCGATACGACCCAGAGAGACATAAAGACGCGGACGGCTGGTTGGATGATGCTCGGGAGATCCTGAAAGGAAAATTGCCGCCAGGTGGAGGCAGGTCAATCAAGCAAGTTTTAAAGCGACATGACAAGCTGGCAGAGGCCTTGCTGCCGCCTTCACTACATAGCCATTCAGCTCGAACCATCCATAGCGTCAAGGGGACCGAATTCCCAGCGGTGTGCGTGGTGCTCTCAACTAAAAGAGCGAAGGGTACGATCGATCACCTTGAAACCGGCGCGCTAGCCTCCATGGCCGAGGAACTTCGCAAGCTTTATGTGGGGGCATCACGTGCCCAGCGCTTGCTAGCAATTGCTACGCCGCATACACAGGTGAAAAAGCTGGAAAGACTTCTATCGGATCCTGCAAACAGTAGTGGCTTGAAAGTCATCCATCTTTGAGCGCGGGGGGGGCGTACGGCCCCCTTGCACTGGCGATGGTACAGCCGCCAACAACGAAGTGGAGCTCGTCAAGTCCAGAGACTCTAGGGTAATGACTGGCAGAAGGATGTCCGTCGACTGGCAGATCATGACCAAAGCAGTCGCTGACACTGAGCTCCTCGAATGCGAACGACGGCTTCAACCTTAAACTCCCTGCATGCAATCAATAGCTAGAGGTTGGGCCTGCTGCACGAGGGTCAAGGTGCAGGTGCTTGTGGCGGCTATCTCCAAACAGGTCTAACTGCAGCCAACATGCCATGGCATACCAAATGGCATACCGTTGAGGTCTGAAAAAGAAAAACCCCTTGATAAATCAAGGGGTTGGTTCTTTGTTCTGGCGGAGGCTGTGAGATTCGAACTCACGGAAGGATCACTCCTTCGGCAGTTTTCAAGACTGCTGGTTTAAACCACTCACCCAAACCTCCGGATGGCAGGATTCTACACAAGGATTGTGCGCTGTTCGGCATTGCGCGCATTTTGCTTTGTCTATGAAAACCATAGCGCATGGCGCTTGCTGTATCTCGACTGGCGTTCACTTTTCATCTTGGCGCCTGACATGAGCGTTTGCTGCGCGCGTTACAGGCAGTCGTGAATGAACGCAGGGTTCAAAGCTCAAGGCTCGGCATGGGGCAAAACAAAACGCCCCTAAGGGCGTTCTGTTGCTGCCTCGGGCGGGATGCCCGAGAGATTGCGCAGGATCAGCTGCGCAGTGCGATGGCCTGAGCTGCAGCCAGAGCGGTCATGTTGACCACACGGCGCACGGTGGAGGAGGGGGTCAGCACGTGGGCGGAAGCCGAGCAGCCCATCAGGATGGGGCCGATGGTGGTGCCATGGCCGCCCGTGGTCTTGAGCACGTTGAACAGGATGTTCGCGGCGTCGAGGTTGGGGCAGATCAGCACGTTGGCTGCGCCGGTCAGCGAGGACTCCAGCAGGGAGTGGCTGCGCACGTTGGCGTCCAGGGCCGCATCGCCATGCATTTCGCCATCGCATTCGATGCCGGGGTTGGCGGCAGCGAACAGGTCGCGTGCAGCGCGCATCTTGCGGGCCGAGCCACGTGTGGACGAACCGTAGTTGCTGTGCGAGAGGAAGGCCACCTTGGGTGGCAGGCCGAAGCGGGCCACTTCGTCGGCAGCCATCTTGGCGATCTCTGCCAGTTCTTCGGCGCTGGGTGCGTCGTTGATGTAGGTGTCGGCCACGAACAGAGTGCCGGATTCCAGCATGACGGCGTTCACCGTTGCGAACTCGTTGGTGCCCTTCTTCAGGCCCAGCACGTCTTCCAGATGGGCCAGGTGGCTGTCGAAACGGCCCACCAGGCCGCACAGCATGGCGTCGGCATCACCCAGGTGCACCATCAGGGCAGCGATCAGGGTGTTGGAGCGGCGCACCGCAGCCTTGGCGGCTTCGGGGGTGACGCCGTTGCGGCCCATCAGCTTGTGATAGGTTTCCCAGTACTGGCGGAAGCGGGGATCATCTTCGGGGTTGCAGATTTCCACGTCTTTGCCCAGTTGCATGCGCAGGCCGGCCTTGGCAATGCGGGCTTCGATGACGGCGGGGCGACCGATCAGGATGGGCTTGGCCAGGCCGTCGTCCACGGCAACCTGCACGGCACGCAGCACGCGCTCGTCTTCACCTTCGGCATAGGCCACGCGCTGCAGATTGGCCTTGGCGGCTGCAAACACGGGGCGCATGAACATGCTGGTCTGGTAGACGAAGCGGGTCAGGCTTTCGCGGTAGGCGGCGATGTCCTCGATGGGGCGGGTGGCGACACCGGATTCGGCGGCAGCCTGGGCCACGGCGGGAGCGATGCGCAGGATCAGGCGCGTATCGAAGGGCGTGGGGATCAGGTAGTCGGGGCCGAAGGTCAGCTCCTTGCCCTGGTAGGCGGCAGCGACTTCGTCGCTGACGTCCTGCTTGGCCAGGGCGGCGATTTCACGCACGCAGGCCAGCTTCATGGCTTCGGTGATCTTGGTGGCGCCGCAGTCCAGCGCGCCACGGAAGATGTAGGGGAAGCACAGGACGTTGTTGACCTGGTTGGGATAGTCGGAGCGGCCGGTGGCCACGATGCAGTCCGGGCGGATGGCCTTGGCCAGTTCGGGGCGGATTTCGGGCTCGGGATTGGCCAGGGCCAGGATGATTGGCTTGTCGGCCATGGTCTTGACCATGTCGGCAGTCAGCACGCCGGGAGCCGAGCAGCCCAGGAACACGTCGGCGCCGTCGACCACGTCGGCCAGGGTGCGGGCTTCGGTGTTCTGCGCGTAGCGCTGCTTGGAGGCGTCCAGACCACCGGGGCGGCCTTCGTAGATCACGCCCTTGGAGTCCACCATGTAGACGTTGGAGCGCTTGATGCCCAGGCCCACCATCACGTCGACGCAGGCAATGGCTGCCGCGCCGGCGCCGGAGACGGCCACCTTGACGGAGCCGATGTCCTTGCCCACCAGTTCCAGGCCATTGAGCAAAGCGGCGCTGGAGATGATGGCCGTGCCGTGCTGGTCGTCATGGAACACCGGAATGTTCATGCGCTTGGACAGCTCCTGCTCGATGTAGAAGCACTCGGGAGCCTTGATGTCTTCCAGGTTGATGCCGCCCAGGGTGGGTTCCATCGAGGCAATGATGTCGATGAGCTTGTCGGGATCGCGCTCGGCCAGTTCGATGTCGAACACGTCCACGCCGGCAAACTTCTTGAACAGGCAACCCTTGCCTTCCATCACGGGCTTGGAAGCCAGCGGGCCGATATCGCCCAGACCCAGCACGGCGGTACCGTTGGTGATCACGCCGACCAGGTTGCCGCGCGAGGTGTATTCGGCCGCAGTGGAGGGGTCCGCCTCGATGTCCAGGCAGGGATAGGCCACGCCTGGCGAGTAGGCCAGGGACAGGTCACGCTGGTTGGACAGGGGCTTGGTAGGAGTGACGGAAATCTTGCCTTTGACGGGGCTGCGGTGGTATTCGCGGGCCGCATCGCGCAGGGCTTGTTCGGCGGAGGACAGGTTTTGTGTCATACGAAATATTTATCAGCAAGTTGCTTCTCGGAGCTTACCGGATGGCAAGAAGCATTTTGAGTCAGGTCTGTTTTGCTTCAACTATATCGACAATAAACCCCCTGGCGCACTGTGGGGCGGCAGGGGGCTTGGGCCGGCGGGTAAGCCAGCGTTTGCTTCGGGCTGGCGTTTAGTGAGCGTCAGCCTCACGTGCTGCGTTGATGGCAGCGCTGTTGTCTTTGGCGGCTCCGTTAAAGAAAAGATTCAATGCCACGGCGGTAATCGAGGACAGCAGGATACCGGATTCAATCAGCGGATGGATGGAATGGGGCATCCACTGACGGAAATTAGGGGCAACCAGAGGAATCATTCCCACGCCGATGGACACTGCCACGATCATGGCGTTGTTCTTGTTGTTGCGGAAATCCACGTTGGCCAGGATGCGGATGCCGGTGGAGGCCACCATGCCGAACATCACCAGACCCGCGCCGCCCAGAACCACGGTGGGCAGGGATTCGATCAGCGCCCCCATCTTGGGCAGCACGCCCAGAACGATCAGGATCACGCCACCGGCCACGCAGACCCAGCGGCTGAGCACGCCGGTCACGGCCACCAGACCCACGTTCTGGGAGAAGCTGGTGTAGGGGAAGGTGTTGAAGATGCCGCCGATCAGGGTGCCCAGACCGTCGGTGCGCAGACCGCGGGTCAGTTCGTCCTGTGTGATGTCGCGCTTGGCCATGTCGCCCAGGGCCAGGAACATGCCGGTGGATTCGATCATCACGACCACCATCACCAGACTCATGGTCAGGATCAGGATGGGGTCGAAGACGGGCATGGCGATCTGGAAGGGCAGTACCAGCGTGAACCACTCGGCCTTGGCGACCTTCTCGAAGTTCATCAGGCCCATGGCCACGGAGATCACGCCGCCGATCAAGATGCCCATCAGCACCGAGATATTGGCCAGGAAGCCCTTGGCAAAGCGTGCGATCAGCAAGATGGACAGCAGCACGATGCCGGAGACCGCAGCGCCTTGCAGATCGGCGTACTTGGGGTTGGGCATGGTGGGCAGCACCGAGAAGCCCTTGGGGATGGCGGGCAGCGAGGAGCCGGGAGCGCCGGCCATGGCCTGGGCCTCGGCCAGCCACTTCAGGTGCTCGGGGTTGGGCACGGAGGGGGCGGTCGGGCCCACGGGGTTGCCGAAGATCCAGTTGATGCCCACACGCATCAGGCTGATGCCGATGACGGCGATGATGGTGCCGGTCACGACCGGTGGGAAGAAGCGCAGCATGCGGCTGATGAGCGGCGCAATGAGGATGGAGATCACCCCCGCGCCTATCACCGAGCCAAAGATCAGGCCTGCGCCGGCATTGCCGCCGGTGCTCTGTGCCATGGACACCATGGGGGCCACGCTGGCAAAGGTCACGCCCATCATCACAGGCAGTTTGATGCCGAACCACTGGGTCGCACCCATGGCCTGGATCAGGGTGACCAGGCCGCAGACGAACAGGTCGGCGGAGATCAGGTGCGCGACCTGCTCAGGGGGGAGGTTCAGGGCACGGCCCACGATCAGCGGCACGGCGACGGCGCCGGCATACATGACCAGAACGTGCTGCAGACCTAAGGCGGTGAGCTTGCCAAATGGCAGAACCTCATCCACGGGATGCACTTGGGATGTCATAAAAACATGTCTCCTCACTCTATATTGGCTTCAGGTTGGCATGCGATTCGCGAATGGCATGCAATCCATACAAAAAGTGTATACAGCTCATAACGCACAGCATCTAGCGGTAAACCCTGCTCAAAATTCAGTTTCTGGATGGGGTATCAATAGTTATGTTTTTCACGCATAACCATCTAAGGTAATTACTGATTGCTATTAAATGTGTAGCTTCTGACTCTTTGTTTTTCTAATTTTCAGAATGAAACATATTGAAATCATTTGATATCAAGCGATTGATGCTTTGTTTTTAATAGCAAAAATTGCGCGATATGCAATTGCAAGGGATCTGGCTCCGGTTATGCGTGCGCAGGTTTCGGGTCTTGAAACATCTAGTGAAAGAAAGTGCGTTGCCACCTTGAGGCAGCTTGCATGCATTAGCGTTGAAGAAGGTGAAAAAAAAGGCGTCAAGCCCAGAATTGGTGCACCGCTGTGCAAAAGCGTGTATGGGGCTGCAAAGAGTTCATGCCTTGCCATGGGGCCTAAGCTGCTGCAAAAACCATGCCGAGTTGCTGCACAAGCAAAAAAGGCGACCTTGAGGTCGCCTTGGAGTGGAGTTCGTTTGCGTTGCTGCAGGCAGGCTGCCGCCTTGGTGTCGCGCCTGAGTTTCAGTGCATTCCCGCCGCCATGGCCGAAGTCTGAGCTGGACTGCTCTGACGTGGCGCGAAGCTGGCCATGAGCAGCGCTGCTGCTGCAGGCATGGCGGCAGCCCAGGCCAGCCAAGTCAGGCTCATGCCCTGCGCGATCACCGCTCCGCCTAGCCAGGCACCCAGGGCATTGCCCAGATTGAAGGCAGCGATATTGAGGCTGGACGCCAGATTCATGCCGGCCTCGCCTGCAGATTGCAGCACACCCATCTGCAGCGGCGCGACGGTGGCAAAGGCGGCAATGCCCAGCAGCAGCACAAAGGCAATGGCCAGGGGCGTGCTGGCAAACATCCAGCGGCCCGCGATCAGCACCAGCATCAGGGCGGCCAGCGACACCCATAGTGCGCGCTGTACGCCAAAGCGGTCGGCCAGCTTGCCGCCCGCATGGTTGCCCAGGGCCAGGCCCGCCCCGAACAGCAGCAGGGTGAAGGCGATCATGCGGTTGTCCATTCCCGTGATCTGGGTCAGCAGCGGCTCTATATAGGTATAGAGGGTGAAGACGCCGGCAAAGCCGATCACCGTCAACAGCAGACCACGCCACATGGCGCCATTGCGCAGCACGGTCAGCTCCTGGGTCAGGCCCTGAGGGCTGGGCATGCTGAGTGCGCGTGGCACATGGCGCAGCAGGATCAGCAGTGCGACCACGCCTATGCCGCTGACGCTGGCAAATGCCATGCGCCAACCCCAGTGCTGGCCGATCCAGGTGCCGAAGGGAACGCCCAGCAGCGTGGCCAGGGTCAGGCCGGAAAACATCAGCGCGATGGCCGAGGCTTTCTTCTCGGGCGCCACCAGTTGCGTGGCGACGACTGCGCCCACGCCGAAGAAGGTGCCGTGGGTCAGCGAGGTCAGCACGCGTGCTGCCAGCAGCCAGCCATAGCTGGGTGCCAGGGCGGCGGCGGCATTGCCGGCGATGAACAGCAGCATCAGGCTCAGCAGCAGCAGCTTGCGCGGCCAGCGGCGCGAGGCCAGAGTGAGAACGGGAGCGCCCACGGCGACGCCCACGGCATAGCCCGAGATCAGCGTGCCCGCCGTGGGGATGGAGATATGAAGATCCTGGCTGACCTGGGTCAGCAGGCCCATGATGATGAATTCCGTGGTTCCGATGCCGAAGGCACCGGCGGCCAGAGCAAGCAATGCTGCAGGCATGAAAACGTCCTTGTGAAAATTCCGCGAAGGGCTGAACTGTGAACCTGTGGCAGAAGGTGCGCTAGCCCTTGATGCGGACATGCATTTGTTCCTGTGAGGAATAAATGGCATCTTTATGATGTGATTCATGAAGAAATCCATGGCTATGCCTTCGCTGCAGGAGCACAGCGCGGACCGCTTTGTGGAGCTGCAGACCTTTGTGCAGGTGGCCCAGCAGGGCAGCTTCTCGGCAGCGGCGCGTCTGCGCGAGGTCTCGCCCTCGGCGGTCAGCAAGATCGTGGCCAGGCTCGAAACCCGGCTGGGCGTGCAACTGCTGCGCCGCAGCACCCGGCGGCTGGAGCTGACGGCCGAGGGTGAGCAGTTGCTGGAGCAGGGCCGGCAGTTGCTGGCGGACTGGCTGGCGCTGGAATCCTCGGTCACCCGGCAGGGCCAGCCCACCGGCGTGGTGCGCATCAATGCCAGCTCGTCCACGGGCAACCGCCTGCTGGTGCCTCTGGTCGGTCCGCTGATGCGGACCTGGCCGGGCCTGCAGCTGGACCTCAGCTTTACCGATCATGTCGTGGACCTGATAGCGGCTCGCGCCGATATCGCCTTGCGCTGGGGAGAGCTGCCGTCTTCGGACATGGTGGCGCGCAAGCTGGGGCACACGCGCCAGGTGATCGTGGCCTCGCCGGACTATCTGCAGCGCTTTGGCAAACCGGCGCATCCCGATGAGCTGTCAGGCCATGTGCGCATCGGCTGGAACTACCCGCGGGCCATACCGCACTGGCCGTTTGTGGTGGCGGGCAAGGCGGTGACGGTGAGCATGGGGGAGGTGCTGCGCGTCAACGATGGCGAAGCCATGGCCAATCTGGCCAAGGCCGGGGCGGGCCTGGCGCGGCTGTCGCTCTATCACGCCTGGGACGATTTGCATGCGGGCAGGCTGCAGGTGTTGCTGGAGGAATTCAATCCCGGGGATCTGCAGCCCATCCATGCCGTGTATGTGGGCAAGCCTGGCCAGTTGCCAGTGAGGACGCGGGCGGTGCTGGATTTTCTGGCCAGCCATGTGGACCTGAGCCATGCCGAGCAAATGCCCGCCGGCCTGCTGGTGTCGCGCACATAAAAAAAGAGCCCGGACGAATCCAGGCTCCTTGAAAAACCTCCATCCAGACAGAAGAAGGCTAGGCGTTCAAACGGTGTTTGGTGCTCAGGCAGTCAGGTCCACCAGCGAGCGGGCCACCACCTTGGTGGCACGGCGCAGGTCTTCCAGCACCAGGCGCTCGTCGGAGCGCTTGGCATGCGATTCCAGCACGGTGCGGGGGCCGGCGCCGTAGATCACGCCGGGGATGCCGCGCTCGACATACAGGCGCACGTCGGTGTACAGAGGCGTGCCCACTGCAGGAGGCACTTCGCCGAAGATGGCTTCGCCATGCTTCTGGATGGCGTCCACCAGGGGCTTGTTGCCGTCCAGGGGGGTCATGGCGTTGGCCAGCAGCAGGCGCTTGATGTCCACGCGCACGGCGTCTTCGCCGGTGTAGCCGCCCTGGGTATTGAAGTCTTCGATGGCCTTGGCGATCACAGCACGGATGCTGGCTTCGACTTCCACGGGATTCTCTTCAGGAATCATGCGGCGGTCGATCTTGAGCATGACCTTGCCGGGCACCACGTTGGTGTTGGTGCCGCCGTCGATGCGGCCGACGTTCAGGTAGGGGTGCTTGATGCCGGGCACTTGCGAAGTGACTTGCTTGTACTTGACGTTTTCGCCGTACAGAGCAGTCAGCAGCACGGCTGTGGCTTGCAGCGCGTCCACGCCGGTGTGGGGCACGGCGGCGTGCGCCATCTTGCCCTGCACGGTGATTTCCATCTGCAGGCAGCCGTTGTGAGCAGTAACGACTTCGTAGCTGAAGCCTGCTGCGATCATCAGGTCGGGCTTGGTCAGGCCCTTTTCCAGCAGCCAGCCGGGGCCCATGATGCCGCCGAACTCTTCGTCGTAGGTGTAGTGCAGCTCCACCGCGCCCTTGGAGGGCTTGGCCACGGCTTCCAGAGCACGCACGGCGAAGGTGAAGGAGGCGAAGTCGCTCTTGCTCACGGCAGCGGCGCGGCCATAGAGCTTGCCGTCTTCGATCTCGGCGCCGTAGGGGTCCTTGGTCCAGCCTTCGCCCGGAGGCACCACGTCGCCGTGGGCGTTCAGGGCGATAGTGCGGCCACCGTCACCGTAGGGGCGGCGCACGATCAGGTTGGTGATGGACTCCATGCCATAGGCCTTGACGTCGGCTTCGGGCACGACGTGCTTCTCGGCGTCGAAGCCGAAGCCTTTGATCAGCTCGGCAGTGCGTTCGGCGTGGGGGGCGTTGTTGCCGGGAGGCGTGTCCGTGGGCACTTGCACCATGGCCTGCAGAAACTTCACTTCTTCGTCGAAGTGCTCGTCAATCCATGCATCGATGGCGGCGTAGGTGGCTTGCTTGTCTTGATTCATATTGGTCATTGCTGTTCTTGAGCCAGTTGGTGGAGGAGGTGAGTGAAGGCATCCACGGACAGTTGCATGTCGTCGGAGGTGGAGGCTTCCAGCGGGTTGTGGCTGATGCCGGCGTTCATGCCGCGCACGAACAACATGGCCTGAGGCATGATTTCGTGCAGCTTCATGGCGTCGTGACCGGCGCCGCTGGGCATGCGGAACAGGGGCACGCCCAGTGCGTCGACAGCGTTTTCCCAGCGTTTCTGCCATTCGGGAGCACTGGGCGCAGCCGCTGCCTTCATGGACAGATCGGTGGTGTAGCGCAGGCCGCGGCGTTCGGCGATCGCAGCCATCTCGGCCATGATGTCGTTGATCATGGCGTCGCGCTGCTCGTTGGTGGGCGCGCGCAGGTCCAGCGAGAACTGGCAGCGGCCGGGCACCACGTTGACCGAGCCTGAAGGCACGTTCAGCTGGCCGATGGTGGCCACGCTGTCGCCATCCTGGCCGGCGCGCTTTTCGATGTACAGCGACAGCTCGGCCACGCCGGCGGCGGCGTCGCGGCGGCGGTCCATGGGCGTGGTGCCTGCGTGGCTGGCCATGCCGATGAATTCGCAGACATAGCGGGCACTGCCGTTGATGGAGGTGACGATGCCCAGGGGAATGTCCAGCTCGTTGAGCACAGGGCCCTGCTCGATGTGCACTTCCACAAAGCCCAGGTACTTGGCGGGGTCACGTTCCAGCTTGGGGATGTCGTCGATGCACAGGCCGGCATGCAGCATGGCTTCGCGCAGCGTGATGCCGTCGGCGTCCTTTTGCTCCAGCCATTCCTGCTTGAAGTCGCCCACCAGGGCGCCCGAGCCCAGGAAGGTGGCCTTGTAGCGTTGACCTTCCTCTTCCGAGAAACCCACCACTTCGATGTTGAAGGGCAGACGCTTGCCTTGCTCGGCCAGTTGCTTGACGCAGGCCATGGGCACAAAGATGCCCAGGCGGCCGTCGTACTTGCCCCCGTTGCGCACGGTGTCGTAGTGGCTGCCGGTCAGCAGGGTCTTGGCGCCTTCGGTGGCGGCCTTGTAGCGGCCCACCACATTGCCCACGGCGTCGATCTCGACCTCGTCGAAGCCGATCTCGCGCATCCAGTGGCTGATGCGCTGGGCGCAGGCGCGGTGGGCGTCGGTCAGATAGGTCACCGTCAGCTGGCCTTTTTCGGCGTAGCCGGGGTCGCTGTTGGTGGACAGGCGTTCCTGCCAGTCCCAGACTTCGTTGCCTTCGACGGGCTCGTAGCCGAACTTGTCGTTCAGGCGGATCTCGGCGATGCGGTGGATGTTGCGCAGTGCCTCGGCCTGTTCGTAGGCAGGGTGGTTGAACATGCGGCGCTCGAAGGTCGCAATGATCTCGGCCTTGCTCAGACCCAGACCGCGCGCGCCGCGCACGGCCAGGATGAAGGGGAAACCGAAGCGTTTGCCGTATTCGGCATTGAGCTTGCGGATGTGCTCCAGCTCTTCGGGCGTGCAGTTGGTCAGGCCTGCCTTCTTCTGCTCATTCGTCGATTCGGCGGTGAGCGTGTTGGTCTCCATCTGCTTGCCGGCCAGCTCCGGGTGAGCGCGGATCAGATCGAGCTGGGCCTGTTCGCTGGACTCGGCCAGCACCTTGGCCATGGCGTGCTTGATATGCGCCATGGACTTGAAGGGTCGCTGCTCCAGTGCCTTGGCGGCAATCCAGGGCGAGTGCTCGTACAGGCCATCGAGCAGGTCGGTGGCGGTGGCCGCATCGGCGGCATTCAGTTGTTCCAGGGTCAAAGCCATGTCGCAATCAATCCTTGCAAGGGAAACGCTCGGCCCAGTGACGAGCCAAATCAATACGGCGGCACACCCACACGTTGTCGTGCTTCTGGATGTGATCGAGGAAGCGCTGCAGCGCTGTAATCCGGCCGGGACGGCCCAGCAGTCGGCAGTGCATGCCT
>NZ_JBCPWN010000043.1:0-14531 GCF_039581415.1 Comamonas sp. F1-6 | reverse complement strand
GCCAGGACGCCGAAGTCCAGCAGGCATTCCGCAAGCGCCGGGTAAACCTCATCGACCAGATGAAACTTAGGCTCTACCCAATAGCGGCGCAGGTAGATGGTTTGCGCTGTTGCGTGAGGCAGGTCACGCATGGGGCCGGTGTAGCCATAGGCGCGAGCTGTGGCCACGGTGATGCCGAATTTGGTTTCGCCGCCCGAGTCCTTGGGGTCGTTGACGTAGCCGCCCTCGCGCTCGATTAATTCATTGATGTAGGTAACGGCGCTCATTCCGTACCTCCCTTGCGAGCTGCAGCGCCGTGGCCTGCAATGTCTTCGCGCAGCTGGTCTGCCATTTCAGTGATGGTCTGGCCTTCGCTGCGCTTGAGCCATAGGAAGACGCCCGCGACGATCCACGGGCCAGGGATGGAGCAGACCACCAGCACGCAGAAGGTGATGATGAAAAAGCCCGCAATGGATGGCACGGCGGCCATGGTGGCGAGTCGCATCCCAGCCTCAAAGACGCCCGGCCAATGCTGCATGAGCAGCACCAGCGCAGGCACACCGAGCAAAAAGCCGCTGACCAAGCAGGCCAGGACGCGATTGAGCAGGTCGCCGCGCGGGTCAGTGCTGCGAAGCGGCACGAAACGCATGCCCAGCCAGAAGGCAATCAGGCTGGCAATCACCGGCAGGGAGAAGAGGGCGAGCTTGTAGCCCGCGAAGGTGCCGACAGCAGAGGTGGGTTCAGACATGGCAATGAATTGGTGGTGTGAATTGGGTGTCAGTCCCACAGGGAAACGGTTTTCGGTGCGGTGGGGGCGGTAGGTGGATCGGGCAGGATGACCCGCCGACCCAGAGGCAGAACGGGGCCAAGCGCGGCAAGGCCTGGGTTCAACGCATAGGTGGCTTCTGTCACCCCTGCAGTGGTGCCCAGGTGGCGCAGACAAAGCATGTCCACGGTGTCTCCCTGCTGCGCCAGGACGGTGATGGACATGGCTAGATCAGCTCCGATTCCATGCGGGCCACGCCCAGGATGTCGCGCACAGCGCTTAGTGCATCCGCGCGGTAATCGCTGTCCTGCAGCTCGCGCCGCGCGTCGCCGGGCTTGGTGCGGCCCGTGGCGTCTGCGCCGGCATAGCGCTCGATCAGGTCGGCCTTGGTGTAGGCATAGACAGCACGCTCAAAGCACAGCACTTTGACGCTTGTGCCATTGATGGCAATGGCCGGGACAGAGGAAAGCGCAGCGAACCCGGCAGCGGTCTGGGTGGCTGCCCATTCGCTCAGATCCTTTATGACGCTGGCCAGGGCGTTGGCGGCGGCATGGGTGAGGCGGGCGGCAGTGACAGAGCCGTCCACGTCCACGCTGTCGCGCAGCTTGGCAAGGTCAATGTGAGGCCAGAAGCTGCCAGCGTCCAGCACGCCGGTAATGGGCGGCTTTCCGGGCGGGTCAGTCACGATGATGGGCGGCGCATTGGCAATCATGTTCATGGTGCTTCACTGGTTGGGGCCATCGCGGTGGGCGGTGGTCGCAGGGCGTTGCGAGAGGCCGAAGCCTTCGCGCAGCCCTGCGAGCCGCCCGGCACGGGGGCCATGCTCGGTGGGTTACCGCTTGCCCTTGGCTGCGGTCTTGACGGGTGCAGGCCGCTTGCGCTGCGCTGTGGCGGCTGCCGGTGCCGGTGCCGGTGCCGGTGCTGCTGCAGGCGCAGGCGCAGGCGTGGGCGCTTCTGTAGCGTCCGCTGTGGCGGCCTTTTCGGCTGGTGCTGCCAGGGCGCGCAGCTTGCGCTCGATGCGTTCCATGTCCTTTTTGACGCCGCTTTGCGCGTCCAGCTGCAGAGCCTGGGCCAGCAGCGCCTGGACGCCGCCCAGGGTTTCCTGGGGGATGTCATCAAGCTGCAGGTCTTCGCCGGTCTGGACCTTGCCCAGCATGGCGTAAGCGGTGGCCTTGTAGAGCTTGGCGCGGGCTTGGTCTGGGGCGTCCATGCTTTGGGTGATGCCGTCCACGGCGGTCAGGTGCTCAGCCGGGTGGGTTTCGTCCGGCACCATGCCGCTGGGGTCTGGCTTGATGGGGTTCCATTGGCCGCCCAGGTAGGCGCCAGCGAATTCGTCCATGAGCAGAGCGGCGGTGCTGCGGTGGTATTGGTCAGGCAGGGGCAAGTTGTGCTGCACGGCATAGGCGGCCATGCGCAATGCCAAGCCGTAAGCTCCGGCGTCAATGGCCCAGACCATGGTGGTGGTGAAAACAAAATCCTTTGCGCCCTGGCCATTGGCCAATGCGCCCTCGATCCAGGGCAGGTAATCCGGCAGCATGGCGGCCTTGGCCTTGCGCTTGAGCTGGACCGATTCCATGTTTTTGAGCGTGCGCTTGTCGGTGGCCAGCTTGGCCATCATCAGCTCGTATTCGCTGCCCTGGACCTCGATGCCGAACGGACTTTCGGCCTGGGCCTTCGCAGCCAGCACGCGGGCGCGGTGACGCTGTGCGGGGGTGAGTTGCATGATGCGTTTTCCGGTAGTTGCGGAGAGAGGCCGCCGCCTGTTGCGGACGGACGGCGGCCCGGCTGGGCTTAGGCCTCGACGATTTCGATGTTTTCGACTACGGCGGCTTGGCCAACGTCTTCCACCACGTAGGCGTCATTGCTGGACTGGTAATCCTCCACGCGGTTGCGCTTGGGGTTCTCCACGATGTAGCGGCGACGGCCACCGCGCTGCCAGTACACAGACAGGTTGTCCAGCGTGGTGATGAACAGGCCGTTTTCAGGGAAGAACGGCACTTGCACGGCCTGCAGGCCGCCCACGCGCTTCTGGCTGATGATGATGTCCGCCGCCAGGGTTTCGCTGGGTGCCTGGGTGGTGTTGACCAGCGGGAAATACTTGTCGTGCAGCAGCTTGGCACCCAAGATGCAAACCAGATTGGGGTTGTTGCGGTGCCAGGGGTCCAGCAACTGGCGTGCATCAAAGACCGCGGCGTCCAGATTCTTGAAGTCGCCAGTAGGGCCGACGACCACTTTTCCCGCCACCTTGCCCTCGTGCATGACGCGCTCGGACGCTTCTTCACGCATCTTCTGCAGCCAGCCCTTGTTCACATCCTGCAGCAAGGGGTTGGCCGCAATGTCGGTGTCTGGCGCGACGGCCACACCGTTGAAGCCGATGCACATGCGGTCCAGTGCTTGACGCTGGGCCAGCATGCGTGCCACACGGACCTGGAAGTCGGGGAACTTCGCCCAAGAGTCGATCTTGGCGTATCCCAGATGCGAGTCATAGTTGGTTTGCTGGCACTGGTAGCCGCGTGCGCCGATGTCGGTCAGGTCGCGCGTCTGGCGGTCCTTGTTGGCGGTGTTGGTGCGGCTGGCAATGGGGCCGGACAGGGACAGGCCGAGCTTTTCGCCCTGCAGCTCGTCCACGGCAATGATGTTGATTTTTGTGAGAAAGGCACTGGACTCCTGTACCGCATCTTCCAGCTTCTGCTGGATGCTGGGAGCGACGGCAAAGGCTTTGTCTGTGTCGGAGACATTGACGCCGTTGAGTTGGGCCACGCGGGCGAGGTATTGGTTATAGCTTTGGCGGCTGTCGTTACGCATGAAAGGTTCCTTGAAGTGGGACGGAATGGGGCGGGGTGGCTTAGTAGTCGGCTTGTTGCTGGCCGTTGCCACCGCTGGCCACAGGGCGGCGGTTGGGGGCTTCGGTGTTGTCCAGCTTGGCGAATTGCTGCTTGAGCTTGTCGATGTCTGCGCCCATGGCCTGCAGCGATTGGTCGGTCTTGGCCTGGGAGGCTTGTGCGGCCTGGACATGCTTGGAGAAGTTGTCGCCCAGCTCGCCAAAGCCCTCAGCCACAGCTGCAAAACGGGCGTCATCAGTGACTTCCTTGCCGGTGAACTTGGCCACGGCGGCGGTAATGCTGGCTTTGAAGCTGGCCACGATGCCGGCGCTTTCGTCTTCCAGCTCCAGAGCCAGAGGCTCGGCCACGGAAAACACATCGTCGGGTTGTTCCTTGCGCTGCTTGAAGGGGTTGGCGTTCGGGTTCTTCGCGGCGAACTCCAGCATTTCGGTGCCTAGGCTGGCGGGGTTGTCGGTGACGGCCAGACCGACCAGATAGGCTTCGCCGGTATCGGCAAAGCTGGGGCGCACCTCGATAGAGGTGTAGAGCTTCTGGCGGCGCTTGTTCAGCTCGACCAGTTCGTCCGTGGCGTCGATCTGGGCGAGCAGAGCCAGCTTTTTCTGGCCGCCGATGTCCACCTCTTCGGTCTTGACGGCCAGCACATCGCCATAGGCGCGGAAGTCGCTGTTAGGGCCATAGCCACGGATGTGCTCCATGTTGACGCGGGCGCCGTACACCTTGGGGTTGTAGTGCTTGGCGATCTGCAGCAGCCAGTCGCGGTCAATGGTGCGACCGTCAGAGGTGGCGCCTTCGACGGCGACGCGGAAGAAGCGGGATTTCTTGGACATGAGTGGATGAGCCTCGCTGATGGGTTTGCCGGTGTCCGGCGGTGGGTTCGCTGTGAGTTCTCATGGTGTCCGCCCGGTTTCACGGCGTCACGCTGGTGTCGTTGTGGCGGCGCGGTGGACGTATGCGAGAGGTGGTTTCGTTCGCGTCCGCGCGGAAAACTGCCCGGCATGGCACGAAAGAAACCCACAGGGGACGATGGCTCCCCGTTTGCAGCAGGAGAAGCAGGCATTACCGAAGGGCAGCAGGCCGCCGACTTTGGCGCCCTGGTGTTGGCGCAGGCGCATGAGCAAGGCGTAGCACTGCAGGCGGCTGTGGCCGCCAATAGTTCGCAGCCCAAACAGGTGGCGCGGTATCTGTACTGGCAGGGCTGGCGGGCTAAGCTGATAGCGGAAAAGCTGGGCGTTCCAGCCACCACGCTTTACGGCTGGCGCGATGCGGAAGAGTGGGACAAGTTCAAGCCCCTTGATCGCGTGAATGGGGCGCTTGAGTTGCGCATGGTGCAGCTCATCATGAAGGACGCCAAGACTGGCTCTGACTTCAAGGAAATTGACCTGCTGGGCCGCCAGCTGGAGCGCACCGCCCGAGTGGAGCGCTACCAAGAAACAGGCAAGGAGGGTGATCTAAACCCCGCCATTGCCCGCCGCAATGCTGCACCCAAGCGCAAGGCCAAGCGCAACGAGTTCACGGAAGAACAGACAGAGCAACTGCTCGAGATATTCCACGCGGGAAATTTTGGGTATCAAAACCGATGGTTTGAGGCCCAGAAGGAGCGCACCCGCATTCTGCTCAAGTCGCGCCAGATCGGTGCAACCTTCTACTTTGCCCGAGAGGCCTTGATTCGTGCGGTAACAGAAGGGCGCAATCAGATTTTTCTGTCCGCATCCAAGGCTCAGGCGCACCAGTTCAAGAATTACATGGTGGCGTTTGCCAATGAAGTGGGGGTGGACCTGGGCGGCGATCCCATGGTGCTGTGGAATGGCGCCGAGCTGCATTTTTTGGGCACGAATGCCAAGACGGCCCAAGGCCGCAGCGGCGATTTCTATTTTGATGAGTTCTTCTGGACAAGCAATTTCAAGGAACTCAACAAGGTGGCCAGCGCGATGGCCACGCATAAGCATTGGCGCAAGACGTATTTCAGCACCCCGTCTGCAAAAAGCCATGAGGCTTACCCGTTCTGGACCGGCGAAGACCGCAACCGTGGCCGCGCCCATGAAAAGCATGTGCAGATTGACCTGAGCCACAAGGCGCTGGCCAACGGCCTGCGCTGTGCAGATGGTCGATTCCGTCACATCGTCACGATTGATGACGCCTTGCGCCTAGGCTGCAATCTGTTCGATCTGGCCGAGCTGCTGGCTGAGTACCCGGACGACGAATTTGCCAATCTATTCCGCTGCGAATTCATCGACGATAGCAATTCACAGTTCACGCTGCAGATGATGCAGGCGTGCATGGTGGATTCGTGGGAGGCCTGGGCCGACGACTTCAAACCTCTTGCCGCGCGCCCATTTGCATGGCAGCCGGTCTGGGTTGGCTATGACCCCTCATTTACTGGCGACACGGCGGCCCTGGTGGTGATTGCTCCGCCCAAGGTGCCGGGCGGCAAGTTCCGCCTGCTGCATCGCCAACAGTTCCGGGGCGCCGACTTTGAGGCTCAGGCCGAGTACATCCGCAGCATCACCCAGCAGTACAACGTGACGTTCATGGGTATCGACACCACGGGCTTGGGCCAGGGTGTCTATCAAAACGTCATCAAGTTTTACCCGCAGGCGCGTGCCTATCACTACGACTTGGCGCTCAAGGCGCGGCTGGTGCTCAAGGCCAAGCAGGTCATCAGCAAGGGGCGCCTGGAAATGGACGCCGACTGCACCGATGTGGCCGCCGCGTTCATGGCCATCAAGAAGGTGCTGACGCCCAGCCAGCGCCATGTCACCTATCAGTCTGGCCGGTCTGATGACATTGGCCACGCGGATCTGGCCTGGGCGGTCATGCACGCATTGGATAACGAATCACTCGCCGGGGATGTCCACGGCGGCAACTCATCAGTGGAATTTTCAGAATGAAGAAGAATCACGCTCACACGGCCCAGGCCCGCACCGCATCCAGCACGCAACCCGAGGGCCAGCAGATCGAGGTTTTCACCTTTGGTGACCCCGAGCCAGTCAGCCGTCTGCAGCTGCTGGACTATGTAGAGGCAATGTTTAACGGGCGCTGGTATGAGCCGCCTTATCCGCTGGAAGGGCTGGCCGGCGCTTTTCGTGCATCGCCGCACCACAGCTCTGCCATCTACCTGAAACGCAATCTGCTGACGGCCCGCTTTATTCCGCATCCGATGATGTCGCGCGAAACCTTCAAAGCATGGTCCACGGACTTCCTTGTCTTTGGCAATGGCTACCTCGAAGCCCGCCGCGCATTGTCTGGCCGCACCATGCGCTATGAGCATTCGCTGAGCCGGTACATGCGCCGAGGCCAGGAGCAGCGCTATTTCTATGTGCCTAACTGGCGTGAAGAACATGAGTTTGTGCTTGGCTCTGTCTTCCATCTGCGCGAGCCAGACATTAATCAAGAGCTGTACGGCCTGCCCGAGTATCTGAGCGCGCTGCAGTCTGCGTTGCTCAATGAGTCGGCCACGATCTTCCGGCGCCGCTACTACGAGAACGGCAGCCATGCCGGTTTCATCATGTACCTGAGCGATAGCACTGTGAGCAATGGTGACGTGGATAAGCTACGCGAGCAGCTGCGCAAGTCCAAGGGGCCGGGCAACTTCCGTAACCTGTTTGTCCATGCCCCAGGCGGCAAGCCCGAAGGCCTCAAGTTGATTCCCGTCAGCGAGATTGCAGCCAAGGATGATTTCAGCGCCATCAAGAATGCCAGCAAGGAAGATGTGCTGGCAGCGCATCGCGTGCCGCCTGGGCTGCTGGGCATCATTCCGAGCAACGCGGGCGGCTTCGGCAAGGCCGGTGAAACGCTGGACGTTTTCATCAGCAATGAGATTGTCCCGCTGCAGGGACTGTTTGAATCCTTCAACGAGTGGGCAGGGACGGAAGTGGTGAGATTCCAGCCGCACCAGCCTGGGGCCGGCGCCGAGTAGGGCGCTCAAGTCTAAAAACGATCAGGGCGCGCTATGCGCCCTTTTTTGCGCCCGCCCTCCGTCTGGCCTGGACTTTCCATTTTCTCGCCCCACAGGCCCGTCCTGCCCCTTTCTTGGCCTATTGGCGTCCGATGGCGCCCCCTTGAGCCGAGGCCAAACACCGCCCCTCAACCCCGTGGCGCGCCATGACGCCCCCGCCGCGCCCGCCCGCTTCGTGGGTCGCAAATTACGAGCCGGTCGGCTGCCCGGAAATGAAGCCAGTATTAGCGCCCAGCGTAATTAAGGCGCTGCTTTTAATTACGGGAAATTACGAGAAAGTTATCCCGCCACAACTGCGCTGGCGCGCGTTGCTCCCCTGTATGCAGGATTCGCCAGCATTCGGCCTGATATGATTGGATTCGGTAGGTAGGATGGCCGCCCGCACAGTTCCCGCACCGAATGGCTAAGTTGTTGATTTTGAATGCGCGTCGAGTCCGGCTCCGCGCACCAGACATTGGCAGTCCCTGCTGCCTCAAGCCCGTAACCCCAAGCCGTTACGGGCTTTTTCTTTTCCTGCCCTGCTTTGCAGGCGTGGCGTCAGTTTTTAAGGCAAACCCCTGTAGGGCGATGGCGGAGCCTGCGCGGCGCCTCGTTATAATGGTCGGCTTCGCCTGTTCCTGATTTGAGCAAATGCCTGGCGCCAGACGCTGGGGCAAATGACCGGGGCAGGCTCTGGAAATTTGTGGTGCCGCATGTCGTTGGGTATGCGCGCACTGTGACTTTGCGCAATACGGTGCGGGTTGCTTGGCAATCTGCACGGTCCTCATCCCTCTTAGGAAAAATCAT
Source organism: Comamonas sp. F1-6 (assembly GCF_039581415.1). Taxonomy (NCBI): domain Bacteria; kingdom Pseudomonadati; phylum Pseudomonadota; class Betaproteobacteria; order Burkholderiales; family Comamonadaceae; genus Comamonas; species Comamonas sp. F1-6. The sequence continues at coordinate 6,202 of NZ_JBCPWN010000043.1, read as the reverse complement.
GGCCGTTAACGTTGAAACTCTTGAAAAGCTCGAGCGCAAGATCACGCTGAGCGTGCCCCTGTCTGCGATCCAGTCTGAAGTTGATGCTCGCCTGAAGAAGGTGGCACGCACCGTGAAGATGGACGGCTTCCGTCCTGGCAAGGTGCCCATGAGCGTTGTGGCTCAGCGTTATGGCTACTCCGTGCAATACGAAGTGCTGAACGACAAGGTGGGCGAGGCTTTTGCCGCTGCCGTGAACGAAGCCGATCTGCGCGTTGCTGGTCAGCCCAAGATCACCGAGAAGGAAGGCGCTCCCGAAGGTGAAGCACAATTCGATGCTGTGTTCGAAGTCATGCCCGAAGTCAAGATCGGCGATCTGACTGCAGCCGAAGTGGAGAAGCTGTCCACCAGCGTGGACGATGCAGCCATTGACAAGACCGTGGACATTCTGCGCAAGCAGCGTCGCACCTTCACCGAGCGCGCTGCCGGTGAAGCCGCTGTGGACGGCGACCGCGTGACCGTGGACTTCGAAGGCAAGATCGACGGCGAGACTTTCTCCGGCGGCAAGGCTGAAGACTTCCAGTTCCTGGTCGGCGAAGGCCAGATGCTCAAGGAATTCGAAGACGCAACCCGCGGCATGAAGGCCGGCGAGTCCAAGACTTTCCCCCTGGCTTTCCCTGCTGACTACCACGGCGCCGACGTGGCCGGCAAGACTGCCGACTTCCTGGTGACCGTCAAGAAGGTGGAAGCTCCCAACCTGCCCGAAGTGAACGAAGAGTTCGTCAAGACCCTGGGCGTGGAAGGCGGCTCCGTCGAAGCCCTGCGCGACGACATCAAGAAGAACCTGGAGCGCGAAGTGAAGTTCCGCGTTCAAGGCCGCAACAAGCAAGCCGTGATGGACGCTCTGGTGTCCGTGGCCGAGCTGGATCTGCCCAAGGCTTCCGTGCAGGCTGAAGTGGGCCGTCTGCTGGAAGGCGCGCGCGCCGAACTGGAACAGCGCGGCATCAAGGACGCAGCCAAGGCTGAAATCCCTGAAGACATCTTCCTGCCCCAAGCCGAGCGTCGCGTGCGTCTGGGCCTGGTGGTGGCCGAGCTGGTCAAGACCAACAACCTGCAAGCCACTGCCGAGCAGATCAAGGCTCATGTCGAAGAGCTGGCTTCCAGCTACGAGAAGCCCGAAGACGTGGTGCGCTGGTACTTCGGCGACCGCAACCGTCTGGCCGAAGTGGAGGCCGTTGTGATCGAAAACAACGTCACCGATTTCGTTCTGGCCAAGGCCAAGGTCACCGACAAGGCCGTTTCCTTCGACGAGCTGATGGGTCAGGCCTAAGGGCTGAACCTTTTATCGGTGCTTGCCCTAGGCAAGTTCCGATAACTTGAATTGCGGGGCTTGTGCTTTTGCGCGCAAGCCCCATTTTCTTTTCAGAATGCGGCTACAGTAGGCGCATAGCACTGGAGAAAACATGAGCGCATTGGATACATTGGGTTTGGGCATGGTGCCCATGGTCATTGAACAGTCGGGTCGCGGTGAGCGCTCCTATGACATTTATTCGCGTCTGCTCAAGGAGCGCGTGATTTTCCTGGTGGGCGAGGTTAACGACCAGACCGCCAACCTGGTGGTAGCCCAGTTGTTGTTCCTGGAAAGCGAAAATCCTGACAAGGACATTTCCTTCTATATCAACTCCCCCGGCGGCAGCGTGACGGCAGGCATGGCGATTTTTGACACCATGAACTTCATCAAGCCTGATGTCTCGACGCTGTGCACCGGCATGGCGGCGAGCATGGGCGCTTTCCTGCTGTCGGCCGGAGCCAAGGGCAAGCGCTATGCACTGCCCAATGCCCAGGTCATGATTCACCAGCCTCTGGGCGGTGCACGTGGTCAGGCGACCGAAATCGAAATTCATGCCCGCGAAATCATCAAGACCCGCGAGCGCCTGAACAAAATACTCGCCGAGCGTACCGGCCAGCCCCTGGAAAAGATTCAGAACGACACCGAGCGCGACTATTTCCTTTCCGCCGATGAGGCTAAGGAATACGGCCTGGTTGACCAGGTAATCAGCAAGCGTTCCTGAAATGCATAGCACCGAGTTCCATGTCTGATTGGGATTGCGGGTGCTGGCAATGAAAAACCTGGGAGTTGCTGACTGGCTCCCGGGGCTTGCTCGGCGGCGTTTGTCCCTGATGGCCTACGCCGCCTTGTCTTTGGTTATCATTAATTTTCGTTTTTTCGTAACGAGGCACAGCCCCCATGGCCGATAAAAAAGGCTCTTCCACCGAAAAGAATTTGTATTGCACCTTCTGCGGCAAAAGCCAGCACGAGGTCAAGAAGCTGATCGCCGGCCCGTCCGTGTTCATCTGCGACGAGTGCATCGACTTGTGCAATGAGATCATTCGCGACGAACAGCCTGCCGCCGATGCCAAGGAAGGTCGCGGCGATCTGCCTACGCCCGCCGAAATCAAGGCCAATCTCGACAACTATGTGATCGGTCAGGAGCAGGCCAAGCGCACGCTGGCCGTGGCGGTCTACAACCACTACAAGCGCCTGAATCACAAGGACAAGGCAGGCAAGGACGATGTGGAGCTCAGCAAGAGCAATATCTTGCTGATCGGTCCCACGGGTTCGGGCAAGACCTTGCTGGCCCAAACGCTGGCGCGTCAGCTCAATGTGCCATTCGTGATGGCCGATGCCACCACGCTGACCGAGGCTGGCTATGTGGGCGAGGACGTCGAGAACATCATTCAGAAGCTGCTGCAAAGCTGTGAGTACGACGTCGAGCGTGCTCAGCGTGGCATTGTCTACATCGATGAAATCGACAAGATCTCCCGGAAGTCGGACAACCCCAGCATCACGCGCGACGTATCGGGCGAGGGCGTGCAGCAGGCGCTGCTCAAGCTGATCGAAGGCACGATGGCCAGCATTCCTCCCCAGGGTGGACGCAAGCATCCGAACCAGGACTTTCTGCAGATCGACACCACCAATATCCTGTTCATCTGCAGCGGCGCGTTCGCGGGACTGGAGAAAGTCATCGAGAACCGCACCGAGGCTTCGGGCATAGGCTTTGGCGCTACCGTCAAGAGCAAGAAGCAGCGCTCCATCTCGGAGATGTTCCTCGAGATCGAGCCTGAGGATCTGATCAAGTTCGGCATCATCCCCGAGCTGGTTGGGCGTATGCCCGTGGTGACGGCGCTGGCCGAACTCAGCGAAGACGCACTGGTACAGATCCTGACCGAGCCCAAGAATGCGCTGGTCAAGCAGTACAGCAAGCTGCTGGCCATGGAGGGTGTGGAGTTGGAGATACGCCCCGCGGCCCTGAAGGCGATTGCCCGCAAGGCCCTGGCTCGCAAGACCGGTGCCCGTGGCCTGCGCTCCATCGTCGAGCAGGCACTGATCAGCACCATGTTCGAGTTGCCAACCGCCGAGAATGTGGAAAAGGTAGTGGTGGAAGAAGCCACCATTGAAGACGGCAAGGAGCCGCTGCTGGTTTACCGCGAAGCGGCCAAAAAGGCCTGATACTGTGCTTGCGTGCAAGGCGGGCCCTCCAATGGGATCGCTTTGTCGCCTGCGGCTGAAAGGCAATGCCCCTGAGGCGGCAAAAACAATTTGCCCCCAGGGGTTGAAATACACCGGTAAGCGGACCATCTTCCGCTGAGAAACCGAGGATACCTATGTCTGGACAAACCCCTTTGCCTTCTACCGAGCTGGACCTGCCACTGCTGCCGCTGCGCGATGTAGTGGTGTTTCCGCATATGGTGATTCCGCTGTTCGTGGGGCGTGCCAAGAGCATCAAGGCTCTGGAGCTGGCCATGGAAGGCGACCGTCGCATCATGCTGGTGGCGCAGAAGACGGCCTCCAAGGACGAGCCTGCAGCGGAAGACATGTTTGATGTGGGCTGTGTCTCCACCATCTTGCAGATGCTCAAGCTGCCCGACGGCACCGTGAAGGTGCTGGTGGAAGGCCAGCAGCGCGCGCTGGTCAAGCAGGTTGCCGACGAAGAGTCTCACTTCACGGCATCTGTGACGCCTGTGGAGCCCGAAGGCGATGCCCATGAGCAAAGCGAAATCGAAGCGTTGCGCCGTGCCGTGACCCAGCAGTTTGACCAGTACGTCAAACTCAACAAGAAAATTCCTCAGGAAATCCTGACTTCGATCGCCAGCATCGATGATGCCGGTCGTCTGACCGACACCATTGCGGCGCACCTGCCTCTCAAGCTCGAGAGCAAGCAGGCGGTGCTGGATCTGGTGGACATCAAGGAGCGTCTGGAAAACCTGTTCGAGCAACTCGAGCGCGAGGTTGACATCCTCAACGTCGACAAGCGCATCCGTGGTCGCGTCAAGCGCCAGATGGAGAAAAATCAGCGCGACTTCTATCTGAATGAGCAGGTCAAGGCCATCCAGAAGGAGCTGGGCGAGGGTGAGGATGGTGCCGACATCGAGGAGATCGAGAAAAAGATCAAGCTCGCCAAGATGCCTGCCGATGCTCGCAAAAAGGCTGAGGCCGAGCTCAAGAAGCTCAAGCTGATGTCGCCCATGTCGGCTGAAGCTTCGGTGGTGCGCAACTACATCGAAGTGCTGACTGGACTGCCCTGGAGCAAGAAGACCAAGATCAAGCACAATCTGGCGAATGCCGAGGAAGTGCTGAACGAAGATCACTTTGGCCTGGAAAAGGTCAAGGACCGCATTCTCGAGTATCTTGCCGTGCAGCAGCGTGTGGACAAGGTCAAGGCGCCCATTCTGTGTCTGGTGGGGCCTCCCGGCGTGGGCAAGACCTCGCTGGGTCAGTCCATTGCCAAGGCCACAGGTCGCAAGTACGTGCGCATGGCGCTGGGCGGCATGCGAGACGAGGCGGAAATTCGCGGTCACCGCCGTACCTATATCGGCGCCATGCCTGGCAAGGTGCTGCAGAGCCTGGAGAAGGTCGGTACGCGCAATCCCCTGTTCCTGCTGGACGAAATCGACAAGCTGGGCATGGACTTCCGTGGCGATCCTTCGAGCGCGCTGCTGGAAGTGCTGGACCCCGAACAGAACAACAAGTTTGGTGACCACTACGTGGAGGTCGACTTCGACCTGTCCGACGTGATGTTTGTGGCGACCTCCAACTCCATGAACATTCCTTCGGCCTTGCTGGATCGCATGGAGGTGATTCGTCTGTCGGGCTATACCGAAGACGAAAAGACCAATATTGCCATCCGCTATCTGCTGCCCAAGCAGATCACCAACAACGGCGTGAAGGACGGCGAGCTGGAAGTGACCGAAGCCGCGATTCGTGACATCGTGCGCTACTACACCCGCGAAGCGGGCGTGCGTTCGCTTGAGCGCGAGCTGTCCAAGATTTGCCGCAAGGTGGTCAAGGGCTTGCAACTTGGCAAGCTTCAGCCCAAGGTGGAGGTGAATGCCGACAACCTCAATGAATATCTGGGCGTGCGCAAGTTCAGCTATGGCCGTGCCGAGCATGCCAATCAGGTGGGGCAGGTTGTGGGTCTGGCCTGGACCGAAGTCGGCGGCGATCTGCTGACCATCGAAGCCGCCACCATGCCAGGCAAGGGTGTCATTACGCGCACAGGCTCTCTGGGCGATGTGATGAAGGAGTCGGTCGAAGCTGCTCGCACCGTGGTGCGCAGCCGCGCTCGTCTGCTTGGCATCAAGGATGAAGCCTTCGAGAAAAAGGACATCCATGTGCATGTGCCTGACGGCGCTACGCCCAAGGATGGCCCCAGCGCCGGTGCAGCGATGACGACAGCTTTTGTCTCGGCTCTCACTGGCATTCCCGTGCGAGCTGATGTGGCCATGACCGGTGAAATCACCTTGCGCGGTGAAGTCACGGCGATCGGCGGCCTCAAGGAAAAGCTGCTGGCTGCTCTGCGTGGTGGCATCAAGACTGTGCTCATTCCTGAAGAGAATGCCAAGGATTTGCAGGACATTCCCGATAATGTGAAGAGCGGTCTGGAAATCGTTCCTGTGAAATGGATCGATCAGGTTCTCAAGGTGGCGCTGGAGCGCGTGCCGGATCCTTTGACTGAGGAAGCTGTAGCTGCCGTGGCGTCCACCGATGCCAAGCCGGTAGAGGCGGCCATCAAGCATTGATGCTTGTTTGTGAAAATTGTGGCGTTTTTTCTGGGAGGGCTCAGAACTGCGCTACAATTCATCCATCGCAGCAAACAACGTTGTACAATGTTGGGCTTCGGTAGATATGCGGGAATAGCTCAGTTGGTAGAGCGATACCTTG
>NZ_JBCPWN010000042.1:0-19210 GCF_039581415.1 Comamonas sp. F1-6 | reverse complement strand
GGCCATGGGCCTCGCCGCGCGGCGGCACCCAGCCCACGGAGCGCTCCTGGGTCGCACCGCACTCCTCAAACACCGTCTTTTGCAGCGCATCTTCGAGCTGCTGCAGATCGCCCTGCCAGCTCTCGGCAATGCGATAAACAATCATGTTCTTGAACATCAAAAACCTTTGCTAAACCTTCAATCGTCGCCAGCTCCTGCAGCTGGATCTCGCGGAAAAAAATCGGCCGCCAATGCAGCCCATGCATGCATTGTTGCGCAGTCGCAGCCACTCAAACTTATCAAATCTTTACAGAGCGGCTGCAAAACCTCACGTCTCAGAAACATGGGGGGCCCACACTTCAGTCATCCGCTACCGAATGCCCATTCAGGAGCAAGACCAGGCGGCCACTTCTTCCACTTCAACCGAAAAGGAAACAGACATGACCCGCTTTCGCCAGACATTGACCAGCGCCGCTGTGGCAACCGCCCTGCTCGCCTCGCTGAGCCTGCCCAGCTTTGCCCAGACCACCGCTGCCGCCGAGCAGCCTGCCGCAGCCCAGAAAGCGCCAGAGCCGCACAAGCACCAGCGTGGTGACAAGCGCGGCGACCGCATGGAGCATATGAAGCAGCGCATGGAAAAACTCAAGGCCGATCTGAAGCTGACGCCTGCGCAGCAAACTGCCTGGACCACCTACACCCAGGCCATGAAGCCCGGTGAACGCCCAGCCCCCGGCGACCGCGAAGCCTTTGCCAAGCTGACCACGCCCGAGCGCATCGACAAGATGCGTGAAATGCGCGGCAAGCGCATGGCCGAAATGGACCGCCGTGCCGAAGCCACCAAGGCCTTCTACGCCCAGCTCAATGCCGAGCAGAAAAAGACCTTCGATGCGGCCACCCTGCACATGCATCACCAGCGCGGTGAGCACCATCACGGCCATCATGGCGGCAAACCCGGCCAGGAACGTCCCGCAGCTCCAGCCCCTGCGGCAAAGTAAGCCGAGTTCAATCGCCTTCTCCATAAAAGCCCTCGGTCGTCATGACCGGGGGCTTTTTTCATTTCGATATCAATTGGCTGACTACCAACGCAAGCGCTTGCCGACAGAACATTTATTCACAAGCTTCTAAATTCATATCCACAGAGGGAGCGAAATCCAGGCATGACCCAAGCATTGATGTCGCGACCAGATTCAAAACATTTAGATGGCAATTGACATGAAAAAACTGCAATTGGCAACGAATCTCGTAATCCCGATGCTGATCAGCCTGGGCAGCCCCATGCTTCATGCACAGCCTGTTCAAGCATCGACGACCGGCCTCTATCTGCAATACGGCTCGGCGGAGCACAGCACCGACAGCTGGACAGGCGGCGTCATCCTCCCCTGGAACTGGAGCTACGCCCTTGGCTCGGGTCGGATGACGGGTTACTGGGATCTCTCTGTCAGCCGCTGGTCGGCCGACTATCAGGGCGGCAATCGTTCAACCTGGGTTCTGGGAGCACAACCCACATTGCGCTGGCGTCCCTCTCAAGGCCAGTCTCCCTGGTTCCTGCAAGCCGGCCTGGGCGTGAGCTATGCCATCAACCACCGCTTCATCACCGATCACAAGGAATTTTCGACCCGCTACAACTTTGCCAGCCATATAGGCATCGGCTACCTGTTTGGCGAGCAACTGAAAAACGAGATCAGCCTGCGCTTCGAGCACCAGTCCAATGCAGGCATCAAGCGCCCCAATCCGGGAGAGAACTTTCTTCAGCTGCGATACGCACGCCACTTCTGAATTCCCGGGGCAGCGCTATCCGGGTTGACCTGGCCGCCCAACGGGCGGCTTTTTTCATGCTTTGCAGCGGCTGCACGACCTGTGAATAAACATGGTGATAAAAGCCATGGAAATTTTCTTTTTTCCACAGCCAGGCTGGCTTCTGGAAAGTTGTTCCCAAATCAATGACATCGGCAGCCCATGTAAGGGCACAGACTTTGGAAAAGTATAAGTTATTGATTTTAAATGAACTTAATTACTTATCAACAATTAAGTGGACTACTTACTATTACTACTAAGTAAAAAGATAAAACTAGAAATAACAACTTTGGCCGAAGTGTACACAGCAATCGGAGATGGTCTGAATAAAAAAAGAGGCTGATCAGATCCGCTTCAAGAAGTTCTTGCTACATCACACCCTTGACATCCGATGTGCTCAAGCATGTCTTCATCAGTTGTTCACTATAAAAATAATAGCTAACAGCGTATATATATCAACGTATAAAGAGCATTTATTGCCAATCAACAGAAAAATGGATTTCTGTGGATAAGAAGATATCAACTTTCATGTTTTCCACAAAAATATGGAAGAAGGCCAAGTTGTTCATGAATCGAGGACAGCAGCAACCGTCATTTGTCTCCATGTTTGTCATTACGCAAGATGCTTGATTTGCCTTGAGTTTTTAAAGTTATCAACAGCAGATGCCAAGTCTTACTACTACGACTATATTTTTATAAAACTTCTAAAGAACAACTGAAGGCAAAGTCGCAGGCAAGAGCCCGGGCCATGCAAAACTGCAGCTGATCAGGCGCTCCAATCCCTTTGATTCAGAGGGAAGTTCAGAAAAAAAGGGCTTTGGGAAAATTGACGCGCCAGATCTCGAAAAATTGGCGTAAGATGCGCCTCCTCAATGACCGGAGGTGGGGATAAATTCCCATTGAAGAGTCTTTGAAGCGACTGTTATCCACAGAATGTTATGAACAGCTGGGGGAAACTGGCCAGAAGTGCGTGCAATCGATATCAGCCATGATTGCGCCCTACTCATTCAAAAAAATTCAATGATCTATAGATCGTTGTTTTTAAAGAACTTTTCGCTTGTCGGTGGAGCAAGACCCGGACCAGATATGGCAAGCACTGGGAAAGTGCGGCACCCGCCAATACCGACAGGTCTGAAATCCGGAGTTGCTCAACAACCATGGGGTCTGCAGCGCACCTGCCCGGCTGCGCCGCTTCGGGCAAGACCTTGCGGGTTGCCAGTCCTGCAAGACGGATGCCGTCTCGCATTGCCCGGCAACTGTTAGAAAAATTACAACTGCGCGGAGTGCGCCGGGACTGAGTGAACGTGCGCAGGAAGGGCGCTGCAGCAGTGCAGAAAAGAGCCATGCTGCTAAGGCCTGGAGCGCTGAAAACCTGCCTCAGGAATGGCGCAAAAGAGCAGCGAAACGGCCTTGGATCAGCAGTGTGAAAGGCGCGCTTCACTCAGGACTTCAAGGCATTGAAACAGGGCGCCGTTGCAGCGTGAAGGGCGGCAGGCCCTTGATGAGCAATTGGCCGTAGCTGGTGCCCGTCAGGCGGCGGTCATAGCAGTACACATGGGCCTGGTCTTCCTCGGTCCGGATGGCACGGCCTACCCACTGGGCCAGGCGAATGGCCGTGGCCGGCACCACCAGCTCGTTGAAGGGGTTGCGGCCGCTGCTGCGCAGCCATTCGGCTCTTGCCTCGCCAACAGGGTCATCGGGCGGAGCAAAGGGCAGCTTGGTGATGAACAGGGACTCGCAGAGCGCTCCGGGCAGGTCCAGTCCTTCGCCAAAGGACTGCATGCCGAAGATGATGGAGGGCTCGCCCATCGCCACGGCCTCACGATGGCGTGCCAGCAGAGTCTGGCGGGGCAGGGCGGTCTGCACCAGCACCTGGTTGCGCATGCTGGTGGAAAGCGCATCCACGGCCTGGCGCATCTGCTCGCGGGATGTGAACAGGACCAGTGCGCCGGCCTCTATGCGGCTCAGATCGTTCAGCAGGGCCTCGACCATCTCCTCGGTAAAGCGGGCGGCTTCGCGCGGGTCTGAGGCCGTTTCACGGGCCACCAGAGTGCCCTGGCGCGCATAGTCGAATGGGCTGGGCACTTCCAGCGTGGTGACGGAATCGTCATTGGCCAGCCCCGCTTCGCGCAGAAAGAAGTCGAAGTGGCCGCAGCTGGTCAGCGTGGCGGATGTCAGCACCGCACCGCGTACCTGCGACCACAGGTGCTGGCGCAGGGTGGAGCCGGGCTGTATGGGGCTGGCATGGGCCTTGACCACGATGAACTCGCCGTCCATCTCCAGCGTGAACCACTTGGCATGGGGCACCATCTTGCCGTCGCCATCGCTCTCGTTGTTCTGCAGCAGCAATTGCGTGGTGTTGAAAATGGCTTCCAGCCTGGGCGCCAGGGCGCCTACCTGCGCATAGACGGTGGACAGGCGCTGTGCTTCCTCGGGTTGTTCCTTGATTTCGGCACGCAGGGCCTTGGAGACGGCACGCAGCGCATCCAGAAAGCCGTCGGCATGGTGCGCAATCTGTCCCAGAGGCTCCAGAAGGGCCTCTGGCAGCATTCCGCGGGGTGCCCGTACCCTGGCTGGCCCATAGCTGTCTTTCTGCGATTTGAGAGTCTCTCCGTAGTGCTCCATGACCAGTCGCGCCAGCTCCTGCATCTGCTGGCGCAGCTGACCCGCATGCTTGGGCACGTCGGCCAGTTCCTCGACTTCGGCGACCTGGTTCACGCGCAGCGCACGGCTGGCCAGCTTGTCGATCCAGCCCAGGCGGCTCAGATCCATCTCGCCGGCAAACTGGTCCAGAGCCGTGGAGGGCAGGTGGTGGGCCTCATCGAGCACGAGCAGGCAATTGTCCAGCTCGGGCAGCAGTTTGGAGCCCAGCGAGGAAAGCAGCAAATCATGATTGGCGACAATGACTTGCGCCGCCACCAGGTCTTTGCGGCGTTCGTAATAGACGCAGTTGCCGAAGGCCGGGCAGTGCTTTCCGGTGCATGAAGAGGACTCGGCTGCCACGGGGCTCCAGGCCTCGGCCTCAGGCGGGGTCTCCAGCGAATCGCGGTCGCCGTTCCAGGCCTCCGTGGCCAGCGCATCGGCCATGGATTTGTAGAACTGCATGCGGGCCTGCAGTTCATGCTGAGGACGGCTGAACTTGGTCTGGCCCTGCTCATCGCCAAACAGATCGTCCATCTCGTCCTGTGCTTCCCCCGTGCTCGCCAGACGTTCCAGCTTGAGTTTGCAGACAAAGCGGCCACGCCCCTTGGCCAGTGCGAATTTGAATGGCTGGTCCAGCTTTTGCGCCAGGGCCGGCAAATCCTTGTTCACCAGCTGTTCCTGCAGCGCCACCGTGGCTGTGGAGATCAGCACGCGCGTGCCGCGTGACAGCGCCATGCGAATGGCCGGAATGCTGTAGGCCAGCGATTTTCCGACCCCGGTTCCGGCTTGCACGACAGCGATGGCACGACGCGGTTCTGGCTCGCCTTCATCGACTTTTCCGAGCTGGGCCTGGCTCAGCGTTTGCGCGATCTGGGCCGCCATTTTTCGCTGTCCATCACGACTGCGAAACCCCGGCATGGCCCCGACCACGGCATCAAAGGAATTCAGGGCCTCTTCAGCCCACTTTTTCTCATGCATTTCAGCGTTTTTTGAGACGCAAAGACGCTGTGCTTTGGCGTTTTATAAGTATTCGTACAGAGATATGTATCAAATAAGATTGAATTTCTTATGTGATACGGCATACAAAACAGGGGAGTTTGTATGTTCTGCGCTTGTATCTAGTGGGCGGTTTCAATGAAACTTTTCCACCACTTGTATGTGACTTGTTCATTGTAGTTGTGGATTCCGTCCATGGTAGTTACCAAGAAACTTATCCACAGAGATATCCGAGAATTGGCCTGTACATATCCTGGAGACAACCATGTATTCATGTCTGTGGATATGGTTGTTAAATTTTTATGAATAAAAAGCTTTTTCTAGATTTCGATACTGCTGAGATTTTTCGGGATCTGCATAGTTTTCAAGCACTGTGAGTAAGTTTATCCATGGCTTGTATCGCTCTTGCAGGGTATGGAGTTCTCGGTTTATCCACAGGTTCGACGGATCTGCTCATGAAGGCATGCAGGCTCTGAATTTTCCACTGATGACGGTCATGCCGCTGGTTTGTATGCCAGAGCGGTCATTTCTGTTGAAATCCGGGATGCGGAGGAGGGAGGGGCGCAATCTATCCACTGCGTGGATAACTTCAAAGCTCTACTTTTGATAGTAGATATCCATTGCTTATCAATGGATTGATCGTGTTTTCTGAGGAATTCAGAGATCAGGCGTGGCCTTGGCTTTGGTCACGATTTTTGGCTACTTTTAATACTCATGTATGAAAAAATACATGAAAAATGCCTGTTTTTTGAGCAATTGACAGATGCTGTCAATGAATTGCCTGAAAAACGGGCAATTCGTCGAGTCTGCAGGCTGATTTCCCTGTTCAACCCTGGCCCGGCTGCTCTCTGGTCGTGCTTGTACCTGTGTCCGGTCTTACCAAACCGTAATGCGTGTGTCATCCACGCAGCTGGGGGCTGTTCCTAGCATGGTGGCATCACTGCAAGTGAAGCCGCGGACCAGCTCGTCACTTGCCAGTCATGGAAAAGGGTGAACGATGAACAAAAGCCTTGTGGGACTGCCGGGAGCGGCACATTTACCAAACTGGACATGGGCAAGACTGCCGGTGGTGGCTGCGGCCATTGCCGTGGCGGGTCTGTTGGGTGGCTGTGATGCCTCCAAGGCCACCGAGGAAGCGAAGAAACCGGTTGCGCAGCTGCCCAAAGGCTTTATTCAGGTCAAGCCGGAATCCGTGAAGATGCTGGAGATCGCGCCCGTGGCCGATCCGCAAGGGGTGCAGATGGCCTGGGCTCCTGCGCACGTGGCGTTTGTCGAGGATCGTGTGGCTTCGGTTGCAGTGCCGTTATCGGCGCGTGTCGTGGCTGTCAATGCGCATGTGGGCGATATGGTCAAGGCCGGTGATTTGCTGGCGACGCTGGTCAGCCCCGATGCACTGCGCACCCGCTATGACGTGGCTGCGGCCAAGACCGCACACGACGTGGCTGTGGTGGAAGCCCAGCGCCAGCAGACCATGGTGGACAAGGGCGTGGGCGTGGAAGTCGATCTGCGTGCCGCGCAGGCCAAGCTGCGTGAAACCTCGCAGGAGCTTGGTCGTGCACAGGGCACGGCAGCGCTGCTGGGCTCCGGCGGCGGCGATCGGATCGAGCTGCGCGCACCGCGCGCCGGCATCGTGGCCGAGCGCAAGGCCGTGGTGGGTACCGCTGCCGAGCCGGGAGCGGCGCTGTTCATGATTGGCGATCCCCAGGCCATGAATGTGGTCGCAGAGGTGTTCGAGTCCGATCTGCCCGGCATTCGCCTGGGCAGTTCCGTACAGGTCGAGGTACCGCAGCTGCCCAAGCCGATCAAGGGCACGGTCCGTCATCTGGGGGCTACGCTGGACAAGGAATCGCGCCGCGCTGCCGTGGTGGTGGAGCTGAGCGAACAGAACCCGGTGCTGCGTCCCGGCATGCAGGCCAAGGTGGGCGTGCAGTTGTCGAATCTGCAGGAGATGCTGATTCCCGTCACTGCCGTGCTCATCAAGGATGAGAGCCGCAGCGTGGTCTATGTGCAGCATGAGAACAACCAGTTCGAGGCACGCGTGGTGACGCTGGGGCGTCCATCGCGCGGCATGGTGCCGGTGATCAGCGGCCTCAAGGTCGGTGAGAAGATCGTGGTGCGTGGTGGCCTGCTGCTCGACGGCGCGGCCAGTCAGCTGCTGTAGTCCCGGCAGGAGTCTGAACCATGCTGCGTTCATTTATTGCATTTGTCGTCCATCGCCGGCTGCTGGCGCTGTGTGCCACGCTGGCGATTGCCATCTATGGCGTCTACGCCTATCTGCAGACGGCCATCGAAGCCTATCCTGACGTGACCAATGTGCAGGTCGGCGTGATCACCCAGGCACCGGGGCTGGCTCCTGAAGAAGTGGAGCGCCAGATCACCCAGCCGCTGGAGCGTGAGCTCAACGGTACGCCGGGTCTGATATCGCTGCGCTCGGAGAGCTATTTCGGCCTCTCCATGATCAATCTGGTCTTCAACGACGACGCGAAAAGTTTCACCGCGCGCGCCGAGGTTTCGCAGCGTCTGCCGCAGGCGGATCTGCCCAACGGCGTGACGCCTGAAATGGCGCCTGACTACACGCCGCTGGGCAAGATTTTCTACTATCGCCTGCAAAGCGACAGGCACACCCTGGCGCAGCTGCGCACCGAGCAGGAATGGCATGTGGTGCGCGTGCTCAAGCAGGTGCAGGGCGTGGCCGACGTGGTGAGCATTGGCGGCTTCGTCAAGGAGTTCCACGTTGAAGTGGACCCCGAGAAGCTTTACAGCCTGGGCCTGTCTCTGGACGATGTGAGCGATGCTCTGTCCAAGTCCAACCGCAACGTCGGCGGTGGTCTGATGCGCCGCGGCGAACAGTCCTTCATCATTCGCGGTATCGGCCTGTTGCGCAATCCGCAGGAGATTCAGGACGTGGTCGTTGCCATGCGTGGCAAGGCTCCCGTGACCATCGGTGACGTGGCGCGTGTCGCGCAGTCGCATACGCCGCGTCAGGGCTCGGTGGGCATGGACGACCAGAACGATGTGGTGCAGGGCATTGTGCTGCTCAAGCGCGGCGCCAACCCTTCCATCGTGCTCGATGACATTCATGCCAAGGTCGATGAGCTCAACAGTGGCGGCCTGCCTGAAGGCATGCACATGGTCACGAACTATGACCGCTCAGATCTGGTGGGCCATACGCTCAAGACCGTGCAGCACAACCTGCTGTTCGGGGCCACGCTGATCGTGGCCGTGCTGTGGCTGTTCCTGCGCAGCCTGCGTGGCTCGCTGATCGTGGCCACCGTGATTCCGCTGTCGCTGTTGGTGGCCTTCATCGGCCTGCACTGGCTGGGCATGCCCGCCAATCTGATCTCCATGGGAGCCATCGACTTCGGCATCATGGTGGACGGTGCCGTGGTGCTGGCCGAGAACATCATCCGCAATGCACGCCAGCGAAAGCCGCAGACGGCGAACGACATGCGCCACATCATTGTGGATTCGGCCGTTGCCGTGGCCAAGCCCACGCTGTTCGCCATGGCCATCGTGATTGCGGCGCTGATTCCCGTGTTCTCGCTGCAGAGCATCGAAGGCCGCATCTTCCGCCCGCTGGCCATGACCTACAGCTTTGCCCTGCTGGGCGCGCTGGTGTTTGCCATGGGGCTGGTGCCTGCGCTGTGCGCCCTGATGCTCAAGCCCAAGCATGTGATGGTGGAAGAGCCCAAGATCTTCGACCGCGCGCATCATGGCTACCAGCACTGGATCGCCAAGGTGCTGGGCGCCGCCAAGCGCCGCACGGCCGTGATTGCCGTGTTCGTGAGCGTGCTGGTGGTGGCCGGGGTTTCAGCCAAATGGCTGGGCACCGAGTTCCTGCCCGAGCTCGATGAGGGCGATGCCTATGTGCTGGTGCAGATGCCTGCCTCCATCTCGCTGGAAAAAGGCCAGGAAGTGCTGCGCGATGTGCGTCTGCGTCTCAAGGTCTTCCCCGAGGTGATCACCGTCACCACGGAGCAGGGTCGCCCCGAATCGGGAACCGACAACGAGACGCTCAATCTGGCCAAGGTGCTGGTGCGCCTCAAGCCCCATGGCGATTGGCGCAAGGGCTTGACCAAGCCCGCGCTGATCGAGGAAATGCGTGCGACGCTGGGTGAAATTCCCGGCGTGGCCTTCAACTTTGCACAGCCCATTCGCGACAGCGTGGAAGAGTCCACATCGGGTGCGCGCGGCCAGGTGGTACTCAAGCTGTTCGGCCCCGATATTCCCACCCTGCGCGGCATTCTTCAGCAGACCAAGTCGCTGGTGAAAGGCATCGACGGAGTGGTTGACCTGGATCTGTATCGCGATGCTCCGGCACCGCAGGTGCATGTGCAGTTCGATCGCCAGGCGCTGGCGCGCCAGGGCATCGCCATGGAAGACGCGCAAAAGACGCTGGAAGTGGCCCTGGCAGGCAATGTGGCCACCACTCTGTGGGAGGGTGAATTCCCCGTACCGGTGCGCGTGCGTCTGCCCTATGTGGACCGCATGGACGAGGAGCGCATTCGCAACATCGCCATACCGCTGCCCGATGGTGGTTCGGTCCCCCTGGGATCGGTAGGTACGGTCAGCATGAAGATCGGCAACTCCTCCATCTTCCGCGAAGGCAATGCGCGTTACATGGCGCTCAAGTTCAACGTGGAAGGCCGCGATATCGGCTCGGTAGTGAAGGACACGCTGGCCACCTTCAAGCAGAACGTGAAGCTGCCCGAAGGCTACCAGGCCGTCTGGGGCGGCGAGTGGGAGAACCAGCAGCGTGCGGCTGCACGCCTGAAGGTGGTGGTGCCGCTGTCTCTGGTCATCGTCTATGCCCTGTTGTTCGGTGCGCTGGGCCAGGCCCGCAGCGCCGGCATCATCCTGCTGTGCGCGCCGTTCGCCATGGTGGGCGGCATCGCAGCCTTGCATCTGGCACACATCGAGCTGTCCATCAGCGCGGCCATCGGCTTTATCGCCTTGCTGGGTCAGGTGGCTCTGGCGGGCTTGCTGGTGGTCTCTGCGGTCGAGGATTTGCGTCGCCAGGGCATGCCCTTGATGCAGGCGCTGATCGAAGGTGCAGCCGAGCGCATGCGCTCCATCATTTTGGTGGCTTTGCTGGCGCTGCTGGGCCTGCTGCCCATGGCTCTGTCTACCGGCGTGGGTAGCGAAACCCAGCGCCCCTTTGCCTCGGTCATCGTTGGCGGCATGGTAGTGCTGCCACTGGTGGCGCTGGTGCTGCTGCCCGTGCTGTATGCCTTGCTGGGCCCCAAGAACATGTTGACGCAGGAAGAACGTGATGAAAGCGCTCAAGATGAATAAGTGGCACTCTCTGGCCATGGCTGCGGCACTGTGCTGCGGCGCTTTCAGCGGCACAGGCCATGCTGCCGAGGCTATGGATGCAGCCGCACAGAGCAATGCTGCAGCGGGCCGTCTGGCGGCCCCTGCACAGCCTGTGACCCTGCAGGAATATCTGCGCATCGTCGTGCAGAACCAGCCCAATCTGGCGGCAGATCGCATGCAGCTGGATCTGGCAAAGGCAGACAGCAAAACGGCTGCCACCATACCCAATCCCGCCATGCACTACTCCAGCAAGCGCGGAGAAAAGGAATGGGGTGTGGAGCAGGCCATCCCCATCTTCGGCCAGCGCGGCATGCGCATCGAGAACGCCAGGCTGGGCGAGAAGGCCGCCGCGGCCAATGCCGATGTCGCAGTCGCCGTCACCATGAGCGATGCAGCCCATGCCTTCAATGAGCTGCTGGTGGCCCAGCAGCGCTATCAGGTGTGGTTGGCTGCCCGTGATGAGCTGGAGAAGGCCGGCAACATCGTCAAGGGCCAGATCGAAGCAGGCACGCGCAGCCGCTATGACGGCGCGCGCCTTAACCTGCAACAGGCCCAGATGAGCATGCAGGTCAGCAAGGCTCAGGCCGCCTTGCGGGATGCCGCATCACGCGTGGCCAGCATTGCGGCCTTGCCGCAATGGCAAGTACGTGTGGAAGGCAGCCTGCAGGCCACTGACATTCGCAAGGCAGCCAGCTACGAGCAGCTGTGGAACCAGGCGCAGACCCAGTTGCCGAGTCTGCGTGCCGCGCAGGCCGAGCTCGACAGGTCGCGCCAGAAAATCAAGCTGGAGCAGCGTGAAGCATTGCCCACGCCATCCTTTGGTCTGGCCCGCATTCGCAACAGCGTGGATGGCAGTTTCAACCAGGTGGGCGTGAGCGTGGAGATCCCGCTTTTCGACCGCCGTCAAGGCCCCATCGAGCGCGCCAAGGTCGAGGCCGATCAGGCCGAGCTGCGCCGCGATGCGGCTGTGCTTGCCGCCCAGTCCGAGCTGCAGCGCGCCTTGCAGCAGCTGTCGCTGCGCCGAACGGCCGTGCGCGACTACGAGAAGGAAGGGCTGGCGCAGATTGCGCCGCTGCACCAGATGGCACAAGACGCCTACAAGCTGGGCAAGGGCACGATCCTGGAGCTGATCGATGCACTGGGCTCGATCACCGAGCACAGGCTGGAGCATCTGGAGCTGGTCAAGGACATGTTGGATGCGGAGTGGGAAGTGCGTCTGGCCAGCGGCGATCTGCCACAGGTGCAGCCTTGAGCGAGGCGAGGGAGATGGCACAAACCCCTGTACCACCTCCTGATGCTGCTGCATCGCCGGCTGCGAAGGTGGAGGCAACGGCTTATAGTGTCTGTCCACCAACGGCCAGAGACAGACTCAGCATGTACCGCTACCTCATCATCGAAGACGATGCGCTCAACGCGCGTTACATCGCTGAAGGGTTGCGCCAGCAAGGCGCGCATGTCAGCGTCTGCGGTGACGGCGTGCAAGGCATTGCACAGGCCGTTGGCGAGAACTGGGATGTCATCATCCTCGACCGCATGTTGCCCAATGGCTTTGACGGGCTGCAGATTCTGCAGACACTGCGCTCCATGGGAAAACAGACGCCGGTGCTGGTGCTCAGTGCCTTGTCTGCCACCGACGAGAGAGTGCGCGGGCTCAAGGCCGGCTGCGATGACTATCTGACCAAGCCCTTTGCATTTTCCGAGCTATCGGCAAGGCTCGAAGCCCTGGTGCGCCGCGCCCAGATCCCGGCTCCCACGCGCGAGATGCAGGTGGCCGATCTGCGCGTCAACCTGATTTCGCGCAGCGCAGAGCGCGCCGGCCAGCCGCTGTCGCTGCAGCCACGCGAGTTCCGTCTGCTGGCGTTTCTCATGCAGCACGCGCACCAGATCGTCACGCGCACCATGCTGCTGGAGTCGGTCTGGGATTACCGCTTCGATCCGCAGACCAATGTGATCGACGTGCACATCAGCCGCCTGCGCAGCAAGGTGGACAAAGGCTTTGCCACGCCTCTCATTCATACCGTGCGCGGTGTGGGATACAGCCTTTCAGACCAGCCGCAAGACCTGCCCGAGGTGGTCTGATGATGCGCTCCAGACCCTGGAGTTCGCTGGCCTTCAGGCTGGCACTCAGCTATGGCGGCCTCCTGGTTCTGACCATGGCCATTGTGCTGGCCGTCTTCTATGTGCAGACTGTGGGCGTGGTGCGGGTGAGGCTCGACAAGCAGGCCGAAAACCATGTGCGCAGACTGACCGAGCACTCAGCCAAATACGGCCCCGGAGCGCTGGAAAGCGAGATATTGCAGACCATTCGTGACGGTGTGAATACCGACACGGAAATCCTCATTCTCATGAACCCGCAGGGCGAGACCATTGTCAGCAATGCCGAGGTCTATCCTCCGCGCAAGCTCAGCATCATGGGCGTGCGCGAGCTGACCGTGAAGCGCAACGGGCGGCTGATGGTGGGCCGGGTTGCCGTGGTCGAAATGCCCAATGGCAATCTGCTGGCCGTAGGCAGCGACATGCAGCTGCAGCGCGACATGGAGGAGCTGTTCGGTCAGGCCAGCTTGCTGGCGGCCGTTGCGGCCTGCATCATGGCCCTGATAGGTGCCATGGTCTTCAGGCGTGTGGTGGATGAGCGCGCGGCAGCCATTCGCAACACCATGTCGCGCGTTGCGGCGGGCGATTTGCGACAGCGCATTCCGGTCGATCAGCGCGGCGATGAATTCACGCTGCTCAACCGCGATATCAACGCCATGCTCGATCGGCTCGAGCAGTTGATGGAAGGCATACGTCATGTCTCCAACAGCATTGCGCACAACCTCAGAACGCCGCTGACGCGCATCCTGCTGCGCCTGCGCAACGCACAGCAGGCCAGCCCCGAAATGCAGTCCGCCACGCTGGCGCTGGTGGCCGAAGAAGTCGCTGAACTCGGTGTGGTGTTCGAGAAGCTTTTGCAGATTGCCGAAGTGGAAAGCGGAGCCAGCCGCAAGAGCTTTGCGCCGGTTGATCTGCAGGCCTTGCTGGTCGATGTGGTGGACTTCTACGAGCCGCTGGTGGAAGACGCCGGCGGCATTCTCAGGCTGGATGTGCAGCAAGGTGTGCAGGCCCTGGGCGATGGTGACTTGTTGGCCAGCGCCGTCTCCAATCTTGTCGATAACGCTATCAAATACGGAGCATCATCCGATGATGTTCATGGCGCTGACGTGCTGCTGCGTGCGGCCCCGGCGCAGGAGCAGGGCAGCGATGGCGCATGGGGGGTGGAGATCACCGTGCAGGACCAGGGACCGGGCGCAGATCCTCAGACTCTGGAGAAAATGACCACCCGTTTCTATCGCGCAGAATCGGATCGCCCAGGCTACGGACTGGGCCTGGCCAGCGTGCTGGCCATTGTCCAGCTGCATGGCGGCAAGCTCAGTTTTCACAACGCCAATCCGGGCATGGTGGCGCGCATCTGGCTGCCTGCCGTGGCCGATGTCTGAAGCGCTGCCCAGAAGCTTTCAGATCTGCGAAAGCGCCTTGTTGCCGTAGGCACAGAACCCAGGTTTTGGCCCCTTCTTGGGATGCAATCTGCAGGTCTCCGGGCGCTTTTCATAGACTGTGCAACGGCGCGTGTTCTTGTCCAGAAAGTTGCAGTCTCCGCCTGCCCGGCGGGCCATGGTGAAGATCTCGTGCTTGGGGTTGAAGTGGTCGATCAGGCGCATCTTCAGCAGCCGCTTGGCGATCAGCTTGGGCTCGATGTTTTCGACCTCGAACGGGTCCACCAGCTCCAGGCGCACCAGATCAGGCAGGCGTACCTCCAGCGGCATGGTGCAGCAATTGGCTGCGCAGCTGTCGCACATGCCGGCCTTGTACTTGCTCCAGGTTTCCAGGCGGTCGACGTCAACAATGCGGATGGAGGATTTCATTTCGGGTGGGGCACTTCTGGGAGAAGCGCGATGCTGCCATGAGATGTCGATGTCTGCCTTGCGTCATTGCTATGAGCAGACCCGGCTCATGGGATTGAGCCGGCTGCGCAGCAGCCTACACTGCACAGGCATATCACCATTCACGGGAGAACGATTTTGGCAAGCCAAACCACGCTTTACTACGCAGCTGGCACCTGCGCGCAGGCCGTACTGATTGCGCTTTATGAGGCCGATGCCCAGTTCACGCTCAAGACGCTGAGCTTTGCCGACAACGAGCAGCGCAGCCCCGAATACCTGAGCATCAACCCCAAGGGCAGAGTGCCCGCGCTGGCCACGGAACGCGGCGTGCTGACCGAGACTCCGGCGCTGCTGCTGTATGTGGCGCAGACCCATCCGCAGGCAAGGCTGGCGCCGCTGGATGACCCTTTTGCGCTGGCGCAGATGCAGGAATTCAATGCCTATCTGGCATCGACCGCGCACATCGCCCACGCCCACCGTCCGCGCGCCTCGCGCTGGGCCGACGACGAGGCCGCCCAGGCCGCCATGCGCGCCAAGGTGCCGCAGAACATGCGTGATTGCTTTGCCGTGATCGAGCAGCACTATCTGGGCGACAAGACCTGGGTGATGGGCGAGCAATTCACCGTGGCCGACGGCTATCTCTACACCGTGGCGGGCTGGCTCAAGGGCGACGGCGTGGACATCGCCGAATTCCCGCGCGTGGCAGCCCATTTCGAGCGCGTGAAGGCCAGGGCTTCGGTGCAGAGGCTGGGCTGATTGCTCAGCAGCTTATAGGGTGATCATATCGGCTGATAGCCAGGTTCAACGCCAAAGAGGCCCCAACTCAGTGGGTAACATGGCGAAGCTGGGGAAAGGCATCCGGGCATTTACCAACTGGCATTGCTTGCGCGCTTCCGTATGGCGCACCATAGGGAAGCGGGTGCAGCATCATGTCCATACGGCCCTCTGGCTGCTTCACCAACCTCATCAAGCGAGCTGCGTCGGCGCGATCTGTTCAGCATTGTGAGTACACCGGCGGTACGCTGCGCAAGTGTCGAGAGCTGGACTCCCCGGTGCACTCGGTCACAAACAATCTCCTTAAGACGCATAGCTACTTCTGCAGTAAGTCCTCCAGAAATTCCGACTCTGGCTTCACCGCTGAAACATGCAGTTGGTCGCGGGCACGGGTGCAAGCCACATACAGCAACTGGCGCTCGGTGTTGTAGATTTCGGTCAATTCGGCCTCGTCGGCTGCACTGTCAATCCGCATCTGTGAAGGAGTGATTTCATCATCGCAGGCCATCACTGCCACCACGCGGAACTCCATGCCCTTGGCCAAGTGCATGGTGGTGATGCTGACGAAGCCCTCTTCCGTCGCCATGTCTTTGCCAAGTACGCGCCCCTGCAGATCAGCGGCATTCACAGCCGCCTGTGCGCGAGACAATTCATGTTCGGACCGGACGAAGACGCCAATTTCCTGCGGCTGTACGCCACTGCTGTTGCATTGCTTCAACCATGCGCCGACGGCTTGGCTTTCCGTCTCGGCATCGGTATAGCTGCAGATGGTTGGCTCCGGCCCATTGAACACGGAAATCGTGCCCTTGCGGCTCTCAATATTTCCATCCACATCGGATACCTCGGGGCCGAGCAGACGGTCGGCCTGAGAGCGTATCTGGTGCGAGGTACGGTAATTGATATTGAGCGTACGCGAACGACCACGCACTTCCACCCCCAGTGATTTCCACGAGAACGGCGTCTGGAAGATGCGTTGGCCAAGATCACCGGCGAAGAACAAAGCATTGGCGCGGTTACCAGCAATCGCTGCGAGGAAGCGCAATTGTTGCACGCTGATGTCCTGCGCTTCATCCACCACGATGTAATCGAATACCGGATGCTTACGCTTGGACATGACTTCGGCAAGCCTGGCGAACATTTCAGCGGTAGTGATCTTGCCAGCCTGCTTCAATTGTGCCTTTACTTGGGCAAATGCCTGCCAATACAAGGCGCGCTGCGCCTCGGGTAGGCGCGTCTTTCGACCCAGCCGCTTGGCATCCCGGTAATTCTCCCAGTCATCGACCTGCCAGGTGTCTGCCACGTCCTCCCATTCGGAGAGCAGGAATGCAGTGTTGGCTTTCAGGCCATCGATTTGCACGGCGGCAGCCTTCAGCAGGGTGGAAATTTCATCCCGGCTAGCGAATACCGGCTTGCCAAATTCCGCTGAATACAGGCGAATGCCGATAGCCTCCATTGCGGCTACGTCGATACGTTCGCCGAGCTTTGGAGTGTTCCAGATAAGTCGGTACAGATTGCCGCGCAACGCGTTAGCCAGCGTATCGGAAAACGTGGAAAGCAGAACGCGTGCGTCTTCATCTTTATGTGCCAGATTCACAGCGCGGTGCAAAGCCGCTACAGTTTTTCCCGTGCCCGCCGAGCCGGACACGCGTGCCGCACCGTTGTAATTCCGTTCGACGAGTTGCCGCTGTGCCGGATGTAGGAACACTGTCCATTTGTCCCATGGATACTCCAGAGCGCGGGCCAGCTCGTCCATATCGGACATGACGCGGAAGCGGCGTTGTGCGTCAGGATGCTGGAATGGATCAGCGCCCTTGTCCGCCACTTGTGGCAACGTCGGCTTACCACCCGTCGCCAGTTCGAGCAGGGCTTCGGCCGCTTCGCCGGGCAGGTGGTCGGCCAATTCCAGCAGCGAATCCTCATCCGCAGCCTTTACATCGGCCAGCCATTCTTGCGGCACGCCATAGGCCAACAGTTGTGCGTCGTCGTATCTTGCGAAGAATTTCGGTTTCTTCTGCGTGGCCGGCGTGCTTTCTTCGACGTACTTTGGAACGAGGACTTCTTCAACACGCTCGCGAATTTCGACGAGTTGTGCTGCGCCGGTGGTCGGATGCACTTCAAGCTTGCGTCGCTCGGCCCATTGATAGGCCCTGTCGTGATGATCGACATAGCACAGCAGCAGGCTACCCACAGTCTTGTGGACGATCACGCGGATATCGCGGCTGACGCGTATCGACCAGAAATTCGGGTCTTTGGCCCTGTCGAGCTTGTGAAAGCTCATTCCCTTGCCGCTCGGATCAACCTGCAAATCGAACGCGGTGGTCTTGACGGCCTTTTGCTCATCGCCGGTCAGGCGGGCGAGGCTGGTAGTAAACGTATCGGCGATCCGGAATTCCATCAGTTCACCTTAAATACCTTCATCACCTCATCGCCGAGGTGATTGATGACCTTTACCGCAAACCGGCCGTTGCTCGGTTTTGGGAAAGGGCGCGAGGTGTCGGAGTTGAGCGTCGCCCAAGCGTCGGGGTCGACTTCAGCTTTGAGGGTAGTCTTCAGAGCCTTGTACGGGTCGTTCGCTCCGAGGAAGTAGGCATGGCGGACGAAGAAGGACTCCTCGTTGTAGTCAGTGTCCAAAAACCAGCAGGCGATGCCGTCCGCACCGTCGCTGCGTACTTCGCCCGTGCTGGGGTGGAACACGTCCACGCCGTTGATCTTGACCATCAGTTGCCCGTCGGCAGGCACGTCGATGACATCGCGCTTGCCGTCGTATCGGCGGATGCTGCGGCCTTTCGTGTCCAGCACATCCACATCCGGCTCGCCGAAGATCACGAACAGGTTGCCCTTGCCAGTGTTCTTCAAGTCCTCGGCCATGTGCAGGTCGGCGTTCATACGCGCCTTGAGTACGTTGATACGGCCCAGCTTGCTGAATTCGGTGGCCGGCGCGTCATAGTTGAAAGCGCAGGCGATGAGCACATCGAAGTTGGCATCGCCGGCTTCGCGGGCTGCATCGACCAGGTCCGCGCGGGTGACGGTGCCGAATTCCGGGCCGACCAGGATGCCAGCACGCTTTACCTGCCCATTTTCCAGATAGCAACCTTCGGCGCAGACCAGCTCCCCCGGCCACGGTTCCAGTGAGATGAACTCGATCTTGTCGGCCTTGTGCGCCTGCTGAACACCGGCGGTGCGCAGGTTGGCCAGGATCAAACTGGTGAAGTCTTGGCCGTATTCAGCTTGGGTCTCGGCCACATGGTCAATCAGGTTGTCTTCCTCGTCCACGCCCAGAACGCGGTGCGGCGACAGTGATTCCACGGTGAAAGGGCCGGCCACGCGCACACGCTTTTTGTCCTCGTACGGTTTGTCGTAGAGGAATTCGAACTCAGCTTTGGCAGCAATGGATGCGTCGATTTCCTGTTGCCGGGCGATACGGTGCTGCCACCAGTCGGTGTGCAGCTTCTTCGCGGCAGCACTCCACTTGGCATCAGCTTCCCGCGGGATTTTCCATTCCTGCCACTGCTTGCCGAGCGACTTATTCAAGGCTTCACGCAACGGCTCTAGCACTGTCTGGAACTTGTCCCAGATGACGTCGATTTCGGCGTTGTTGGCGATGGACTTGAGGGTAATGTGCGGTACGCGCTCATACACGAAGCCGTGGACGATGTTGCCATAGGTGACGTGGCTGGAAGGTGCACTGCGGGTGACTTCGGCTTCTTTCTGCTGGCCTTCGCGGGAATCGGCGAGCAGGTAGAACGGGTAGCGCGCGCCCATGATGCGTGCACGGGCTAACGCCAGTG
>NZ_JBCPWN010000041.1:0-20315 GCF_039581415.1 Comamonas sp. F1-6 | reverse complement strand
CGAGAAGTCATAGCCCTTGAACAGGGGCGCCCAATAGTCTTCCTGGGTCTTGCCCATGTCCATGGCGACGCCGATGGCAGGCACATGCGAGGTGAAAATGGATGCGGTGATGCGTGCCATCAGGCTTGCCTCCCTGTTTCATTCAGGAATCTGTTGCCCTCTATGCCGCGCCCGCCTGCAAGCATCATCTGGCGGTAATCTTCTTCGCTCATGCCCGTCATGGTCGACACCATGTTCTGTACGCTGATGCCGTCAGTGGCGCCTATCTTTACGAGAAAGTAAATGTTCCCGCCCAGGTCTATGCAGCGATTGAGATCGCGCGCCAGCACGGCCTGCTTCTGCTCCTCAGTCATCGACCACTCGTCGAGATAGGCTCGCTCGTTGGCGCGAAAGCGCTCGCGGTTCTCCGCCTTCATCAGGCTCATGCAGAACTGGTTGAGCCAATAGCCCCTACGGGACTGCTCTGCGTCAAACACCGTGGTGCCAGGCACATCAAGATAAGGTTTGTTCAAAGCCATAGATATCAATTTCTGCAGATTCAAAGATCCAGTACCAGCCGTTCACAGCGGGCCCGTGAGCAGCAAGGAGTGAACTGATCGTCAGCGGCTTGCTCCTCAGCGGTCAGATAAGAATCACGGTGATCAATTTGTCCTGATAGAACGCGCGTCAGGCAAGTGCCGCAAACCCCCTGCTCGCAGGAAACCATGATCTCCACACCAACGTCCTGCAAAGCCTGTGTCACGCTCTGACCTACCGCGACAGACACGACACGCCCCGAACTTGCGAGTTGCACTTCGAAAGCAGTGTCCTCGCCGCGAGGGCCGACATTGGCTGCCGCAAAAAACTCCCAATGCAATCGCTTTTCGCTCCAGCGCTGCTGGCGCGCAGCATCCAGCACTGCGTCGATAAACCCCTGGGGACCGCAAACGTAGAGATGCGTGTCCGGCAAGGCATCGGCAAGCACGGCTTCTATGTTCAGGCGCAGGGAAGCATCGCCCTCGTCAAAGTACAGTTGCACCTGGTCAGCGAAGGCAGAGTCCGCAATACGCTGCTGAAAAGCCATGCGCTGCCAGGAACGACCTGCGTAGTGCATGCGAAAGGAGGCGCCAAGTACCGAAAGCCGCTCCGCCATGCACAGGATGGGCGTCACGCCTATGCCCCCGGCCAAGAGCAAGTGGTGCGGCGCATCAGGTTCCAGCGCGAAATGATTTCTAGGCGCGCTGATCTGCAGCACGTCGCCTTCGGCCACAACTTCGTGCACAGCCGATGAGCCTCCACGTGAGGCTGGATCGCGCAACACGGCGATCTGGTAACGATGCGCTTCCGAAGGATCGTTGCACAGCGAATATTGACGAACGATTCCACCGGGAAGGTGTACGTCTATATGTGAGCCAGCCGCAAAAGATGGCAAGGTACCGCCATCGATAGCCACCAGCTCAAGGCCACAGATGTCCTGTGCCTCCTGCGTTCGCCGAGCGACTCGAACTTGCAAAAAGCTGCCAGCAGTCATACAGCCTCCGCTTGCTCACGCGTCAGCAAGCGCTCGATGACACGGCGGGACTGGACACCACCTGCATCGATGTTGAGCATCAGCAGCTTACGGTCAGGCCAGCGAATCAGGTTTTCCTGCTGCAGCTCCAGCACCTCCGTGTCCTCGCTGAAGACCTTGCCCTGCCCCTCGCGAATAGAGGCCGTCAAAGCCGCATCCTGTGGCTTGAACTGGCGCGCCATACCCCAGAAATAATGATGCGTGGTTTCGGTTTCCGGGGTAATGAAGTCCACAACGATGGACGAAACCTTTTTGTCTGCTGGCGCACCATGACCGCCATGCCCGGCCAGAGCCACGCCCACCTCGATCATCACGTGGCTGGGTGGCTCGAAATGACAGATCTGCCAACGATCCACGGGCTGGTCATCGGGCAGTCCATTGCCGCGCAAAGCCATGCGCCAAAATGGCGGAGCCTCAGGCAAGCCTTCCATGAAGCGGCTGGTGGTGACATGGTCGCCATCCACCTTGGTCACGCAAGGCGTCTCGTCGATTTCCTTTTGCCCAATCGAGCTGGCATGCACATAAGTTTCGTGCGTCAGATCCATCAGGTTATCGATCATGAGCAAATGACTGGCCTTGATGTGGTAGTAGCCGCCGCCATAGGCCCATTGCGGATTGTCCGCCCAGTAAAGCTCTGGAATCAGCCCGGGGTCGGCCTCCTCCTTGCGACCTGGCCAGACCCAGACAAAGCCATACCGCTCCACGACTGGAAAGCTGCGGATCTCTGGAAATCCCCGCACGCGCTGGCCTGGCATGGCAATCGTTTTTCCCTCGCAACCCATCTCCAGGCCGTGGTAGCCACAGATCAGCTTTCCCTCGCAGACAAAGCCCAGCGATAGCGGTGCACCGCGGTGAGGACAAAAGTCCTCCACCGCAGCAATTCCCTGCGGGCCACGGTAAAAAGCAATGCGCTCATTGCAAATGGTGCGGCCCAAAGGCTTGTCTTGAGGGATTTCATCAGCCTTGCAGGCGACATACCAAGTGTTCAACAAAAACATAACGGGGTCGTTATCAATAGAGTGGGAAATACGTGCTTTGAAAGTCAGTGCGCCGCAGCCACCGAACCCCGAAGAACCGCGACTCGGCCCGCGCCTGTGGCGAAAACGGCCATCGCAGCGACAATCAGGGGGACAGCGAAGACGTAGTAGAGCGAAGCAGGCTGCCAGCCGCCATCCAGCAGCAGTCCCGCCATGGTTGGCGCCACGATGGCGCCAATGCGGCCAATACCGATGGCCCACCCCATGCCGGTAGCGCGGACCTGGGCGGGATAGGTGGCAGGCACCAGGCCATAGAGACCAGCCATGGATGCAAACAAAAAAATACCTACACCGACTGCAGCAACAAATGCCCACGCCAGGCTGGTCGAAGCAAGGCCGAACAATGCGGTAAACAGCGCATTGAGCAACAGGCTGCCAATCGCCAGATTGCGCAACTTCGCCCTCACAGCCAGCAGTCCGAACAAGCTACCGCCAGCAATGCCCCCCAGGTTCAGCAGCACTCCGCCCGTCACGCCCTGCTGGGCCGACAAACCGGCTTGCACCAGCAATTTGGGTGTCCAGCTCAGCGAGAAATAGACACTGAACATGAGCAGGAAAAAGCCTGCCCACAGCATCAGGGTAGGACGTGCCAAACCATTCTTGAACAGCGCCGCCACCGTATTGCCTTGAACGGCATCGCCGGCCACCGGAGCAGGCAGCTGCGCGAGCGGTGCATGGCCCATGAGCACCATCAAACGATTGAGCTTCTCGAGCGCGTGAACCGGACGGCGGCCCAGCAGGAAATCCACGGATTCGGGCAGACGCCACAGCACGATGGGCAACATCAAGGCTGTCGTCAGGCCGCCAAAAACAAAGACCGAGCGCCAGCCGTAATGTGTCAGCAGCCAAGCGGCCATGAGTCCACCCAGAGTGGCACCGATCGGATAGCCGGTGGCTTGCAACGCGATCGCAGTGCTGCGCCACTTTTGGGACGAGAACTCGGAAGTGATGACCCCCACGCTTGCCAGCATGCCGCCGATGCCGACGCCGGTGATGGCCCGCAGGGCAGCCAGCTCGATATAGCTTCGGGCCATGGCTGACATCAGCATTCCAGCCGAAACCACGACGAGGCACAGCACAATGACAGGCTGCCGACCGCGTCTATCGGCCACGGGGGCGACGAACAGCGAGCCAATGGCCATACCAATCAGCCCGGCACTGAACAACACGCCCAGCTGAGCGCCATTGAGCTTCCATTCAGCCGCAACTGATGATGCAGTAAAAGCCATCACGAGCACATCGAAGCCATCAAGCATGATGAGCAAAATGCAGATGCTTACGGCCAGCCATTGAAACGAGGTCATGGCACCTTCGTCCATGGTCTTGCGAATGTCTTTCATACAGGTCCTTATCAGGAACAGGTTGTCTCCGGAGCTTCGTTATGTCTGCAGCTGTCACGCCGCAGTAACCAGCTTTCTAGTTAGAGCGCCACTGTCTAACTTGCTAAAACAGCGTGGTGAGGCTCGACTGAAAAGTATCTCTATCAGAGTCTGTCAACGCCAATGCACACATTGCGGCAAGCTATGCGTTTTAATGATGACTTTTCTCGCCAACGCAGAAGATCTGACGAGAGATAGTGGGACAGCCTAATGAATCCCCGGGCATGGTCCATTGCTTGTCTTTCACATAAACATGGGGCGTAGGCATACCAAGACCCTGGGAACAGCGCCGCAGGCGTAGGTCTGCCACCGAGAAAGCGGACCTGGTTCGTCAAACCTATGAGCCTGGGATGAGCGTGTCACTCGTGGCTCACCAAGAAGGTGTATCGGCAAGCTTGCTCTTTACCTCGCGAAAGCTTGAGCATGAAGGGCCTCCGACACCAACGCCCTAATGAGTGCTGCCGCTCACACCACCAACTGGAAGCAGTACAACGCAGCACTCAAGGCTCGCGGCTCCTTGACCATCTGGCTGGACAAGACCATGTCTTGGCTTGCCGCTGACAGCGGCAAACGCGGGCACAGCCCGCAGTTCTCGGATGCAGCGATTCAGTTCTGCCTGACCATCAAGAACCTCTTTGGATTAGTCTTGCGGCAGACCACAGGCTTTGTTCCGTCACTACTGGCGCTGTCTGGATTGCTGTGGCCAATTCCCGACTTCAGTACATTGTGTCGCCGCCAACGCCGTCTGGATGTGCAAGTGGCATACCGCTCTAGCGCAGCCGGCCTGCACCGACTGGTTGACTCCACAGGCATCAAGTTCCTTGGCGAAGGCGAGTGGAAGTGCAAAAAGCATCGCCGCCAATGGCGCAAGCTGCACATCGGTATTGATGCGCAAACGCTGCAGTGTTGCCGCAGTTGCGGAGCAAGTTCCTGCCGAGGAGCCGCTGCTGACAGTGACAGGCGATGGGGCTTATGACACGCAGTACGTGCATGCGGCGGTCATTCAGCGCAATGCCACGCCCATCATTCCCCCAAGAAAGAATGCCAAGGTGCGCAAAGGCGATGGCTTTGCGCACCGCAACGCAGCTATCGCCGCATGCAGACGGTTGGGGTGAAGTATCTGGAAACGCTGGAGCGGTTACCACCGGCGCAGCCCGGTAGAGACCAAGATGAACTGCATCAAACGCCTGGGTGAACGAGTAATGTCACGCACGTTCGAGCGCCAAGTTAACGAACTGCACATTCGAGCCGCCATCCTCAATCGGTCTACTGAACCGGTCTGCCCGCAGACGGTGGCTGTGGCCTAGCCACACCTGGGGTTGGGAAATCTGGCCATGGGGGTGATATATGCAACAACGCCCTCTCGCTGTCGCGCGTATGAGTTTTTATGGCGGGCGGCTTCACAGACGAAAACGCGGGCTTGCGCGAGCCATGGCGGATTCAGACCGCCCTTCCGCACCCCGAGCTGGCAGCCGCAGAAACACACCAATACAGGTATTAACCCGAATAAAGTCGCTGAAACTAGCTAGAATCGCGCCCATCCCGCGGGAGAGCGGAGCCTTTCGAGGGTTCCCGCCGAAGGCGCAAACTCCCATAATCGCTCAGGCAATAAGTACCGCAGGTGGGTCTGACAGGACCCGGATATCGCCAACTGGAGAGCAGCCCGCAACCACAAGCTGCAGGGCTCACCGAAGGGGCAAGCATGTCCACCGCGAAGGTGCTCATGCGCAACTCTCAGGTAAAAGGACAGCGGGAGAGGCAAGCCGGACACTCCCGCCGATGTGAGTGGCTGGTCTATTTTCAAGTGCCTTCATGCTTCCTTCCGTCTCTTTGCTGGACTCGTTCCAGGCCTCCAACTTCACCGTCATGCTGGTCATCTATCTGGTGGCCATTACCGCCGAAGCCATGTCCGGCGCACTCGCCGCAGGCCGGCGCAATATGGATATCTTCGGCGTCGTCGTCATCGCCTTTGTCACTGCCCTGGGAGGCGGCACCATCCGCGACATGGTGCTGGGCCACTACCCCATCGGCTGGACCCAGCACCCTGAATATGTGTATCTGGTCATCAGCTTCGGTCTGCTGACCACCGTGATTGCACGCCATATGCACAGGCTCAAGCAGGTGTTTTTGCTGCTGGACGCCATGGGACTGATCGCCTTTTCGCTGATCGGCTGCAATACCGCGCTGGAGCTGGGCTACCCCACCATCGTCATCATCATGGCCGGCATGATTACCGGCATCAGCGGCGGCATCTTGCGCGATGTGCTCTGCAACCAGGTCCCCGTGGTGTTCCGCCGCGAGCTGTATGCCAGCGTGTCGCTGTCGGTATGCCTGATGTTCCTGGGCCTGCGCTATCTGGATGTCAGCCCCAATATCAGCACCATCGTGTGTTTTGCCGGCGGTCTGGCCTTCCGTCTGGCCGCCATTCGTTTCAAATGGCGCCTGCCGGTTTTTTCGTACCAGCAGCGCTGGGAGTGATAGAGACTCCCCCTGTGGCGCTGCGCGCCGTCCCCCTCTCTTGCTACGCAGGAGGGAGACGCAGCCATCGCTGCGGGGCGGCCCTTGCTTGGCTGCTCTAACCTAGACTGCGCCATGCATTACCCATGTAGTTTCACTTTCCATGTCTGAACCGATCACATGGATGCCGGATGGCACCCCCTACAACACCCGATTTGGTGATCGCTATCACAGCGAGCTGGGCGGCCTTGACCAGGCCCGCCAGGTTTTTCTCGGTGGCTGCGATCTTCCAGCTGCCTGGGCCGATGCAGCGCAGTGGCGCATTCTGGAAACCGGCTTTGGCTTCGGCCTGAATTTCCTGGTCACCTGGGCGGCATGGAAAGCCGACCTCAGACGCCCGCGCATTCTGCATTTTGTCTCGGTGGAGGCCTACCCTGTCTCGCGCGAGGATCTGCTCGCGTTTTTACCGACCGATGGGGAACTGCGCCCGCTTGGCGAACAACTGGCCGAGCAATGGTGGGGACTGCTGCCCGGCGTGCATCGCCTTTCCTTTGATGACGGCCAGGTGCTGCTGACGCTCCATATAGGCGATGCCAGGACCATGCTGCGCAAGCAGCAGATGACGGCTGACAGCGTATATCTGGATGGCTTCTCTCCCCAGCTCAACCCCGAGATGTGGGATGAAGATGCCATGAAGAACATCGCCCGCCATTGCCGCCGTGGCACGCAGCTTGCCACTTGGTGCGTGGCCGGCCATGTGCGCCAAGCGCTCAAGGCTCAGGGTTTTGACGTCAAGAAGCGCGTTGGCGTGCCGCCCAAGCGCCATAACCTGCATGCAGCCTACAACCCGGCCTGGGAGCCGCGCCATCGCCCTGACGGCCTGCCTGCGCCCGTGGGCCAGGCCGGCCGCTGCCTGGTGCTGGGTGCAGGCCTGGCTGGTGCCGCCGCTGCCGCCAGCCTAGCAAGACGCGGCTGGGAAGTGACGGTGCTGGATGCGGCGGCCGAGCCTGCGGCAGGAGCATCAGGCCTGCCAGCCGGCTTGTTTTGCCCGCATATTTCGCCCGATGACAGTGTTCTGTCGCGCCTGTCCAGAAGCGGCGTACGCACAACGCTACAAAATCTGCAGCAACTGAGCCAAGCGCAAAAGTTGCATCCAGCCCAGGACTGGGCCCATGGCGGCGTGCTGGAGCATGACCTGAACGAGCCTTCCCATCTGCCCAGGTCATGGCTGCAACCCGGCAGCGAGACCGCCCCCTGGGGCCTGCACTGGAGTGCGCCTGCGCTGCCGGCTCAGCTGGCTGCGGCAAAGCTGCCTGCAGACAGCCACGCCGTCTGGCATGAGCAGGCTGGCTGGGTGCGCCCCGCACAACTGGTGCGCGCGCTGCTGCAAGCCCCCGGGATTCATTGGCAGGGCCATGCCCGAGCTTCACGGCTGGTGCGCGATGAAGTGCGCAACATCTGGCAAGTGCTGGATGCCCGGGATCAGACCCTGGCCCAAGCCCCCATGCTGGTGCTGGCCCTGGGTCCGGACACCAAGCCCTTGCTGCAAGCCAGCGGCCTGGCAGCAGGGGAGTGGGAGCTGCAAGCCATACGCGGCCAGGTCAGCGTGGCCGAGCATGATGCCGGGACGCTGGCGGCCATGCCGCCCTTCCCCGTCAACGGTCATGGCAATCTGGTGCCGGACTTTCCCTCGGCCAACCAGGTCGGCGCGCACCAGTGGATCATGGGATCGACCTTCGAGCGCGATGTGACCGAGCTGCCACCCACCGCCGCCGACCAGCAGGCCGCCCATGCCAGCAATGGCGAAAAGCTGGGCGCTTTGCTGCCTGGGTGCAGGCAGGCGCTGAGTTCCTTCTTCGATGCCGACCAGCAGCCCGCCACCTGGGCGCGCCTGCGTTGCGCGGCCTACGACCGTCTGCCGCTGACAGGTCCCGCCGGGCAGTCGGCTGCCGATCTACCGGGCCTGTGGGTGCTGACGGGGCTGGGCTCACGCGGGCTGACGCTGTCCATGCTTTGCGGCGAGCTGCTGACGGCACGCCTGCATGGCGAGCCGCTGCCGCTGGATGCCAGGCTGGCTCAGGCCCTGGGTACGCAGCGCCTGTGGAGCCGCGCCCAGCAGCAGCCCAGGTAAGGCTCCCGCAAAAAAAAGCACGCAGCGCTTACGAAGAAGTGCTGCGTGCCGTTTCGGGTCTGATTCTGAGGCCGGGTTTATTCGCTGCTTAACGATGCCACGGTGACCAGGGGCTTCAGCCTGGTCGCCAGCACCTTGTCCAGCGTCTTGCCGTCCATGTCCACGACTTCAAAGCGCCAGTCTTCCCACTCCACCACGTCGGCCTCGGTGGGCACGCGGCCCAGCAGCAGCATGATCATGCCGCTCAGGGTGTGATAGCGGCCGCGCTCTTCCTCGGGAACGGTATGCAGACTCAGGCGGTCCTTGAGTTCGGGCACGGGAATATGGCCGTCCAGCAGCCAGCTGCCGTCTTCGCGCTGCACGGCCCAGCTGGTTTCGGGGTCGCGCGGCTGGAATTCGCCGGTAATCGCCTCGATCAGGTCCTGCAGCGTGACAATGCCCTGCACCTCGCCGTACTCGTCGATCACAAAGGCCATATGCAGATCGGAGGTGCGGAAGTTGTCCAGCAACTCCATGCCGGTAATGGTCTCGGGCACATAGAGGGCAGCCTGCAGAGGCTGGTCCTTGAGCGCCTGCTTGCCCTTGTTGAGCAAGGCCTGCGTCAGCCACTGGCGGGCATTGAGCACGCCCACGATATTGTTCATATCGCCGCGCACGACCGGGAAGCGCGCGTGGTCGGCCTGTTCGACACGGGCCAGGGTCTCTTCCAGGCTCTCGTCGATATCGAGACAGATGACATCGCTGCGCGGCACCATCAGCGAGCCGATCTGACGATCGTCCAGACGGAACACATTGCGCACCATGGTGTGCTCCTGCGACTCGATCACGCCGGCCGTGTGGCCTTCCACCAAAATGGCCTGGATTTCCTCTTCGGTCACCACGCTGCCATTGCTCTCCTTGACACCCAGGACCTTGAGCAGGCCGCGCGTCGATGCCGACAGCAGCCAGACAAAGGGTTTGGTGGCCAGGGCCAGGAAGTTGATGGGACGCGAGATCAGGCGCGCCAGGGCCTCGGGATGGGTCTGACCCAGGCGCTTGGGAACCAGCTCGCCCACGACGATGGAGAAGTAGGTGATCAGCACCACCACCAGGCCGGTGGAGAGGTAGTCGGCGTATTTCTGGGTCATGCCCAGGGTGATCAGCCAGTTCTCCAGCGGGCCGGCCAGAGCCGCCTCGCCGACGATGCCGTTAAGCACGCCGATGGAGGTGATACCGATCTGGATGGTGGAGAGGAAACGCGTTGGATCCTCTCCCAATTTGATAGCAGCTGCCGCGCCGCTGTCGCCCTCATCCACCAGTTTCTGCATGCGGGTCTTGCGGGCGGTAACCAGCGCAATTTCCGACATGGCGAAGACGCCGTTCAGACAGATGAGAGCGAAAAGTATGGCTATTTCCATAGTCAGGCACCCGCTTTCAATCCAGGCGCCTCAATCGTTGAACAAGCCTTGATTCTAGAGAATGCCCGGCACAGGGGCGCTCACAAAATGCAAGCGCGCAGAAAGGAAATTGGTTCAGGAGCTCCGTAAGAGCGTCCTGGCAGCTCCTCACATATTCATTCAGATATATATGAAGCACTAAATAATCGTTTGTTTTTATATAAAGCATCTCTACAGTTCTGACCAACGATCAAAGTGCAATGCCACCCGAGGCAAGGCATCCGCTCCACGGAAGAACTGAAGACATGTATCAATACACCGATTTCGACAAAGCGTTCGTCAAGCAACGCGCCGACC
The DNA here is from genome assembly GCF_039581415.1 of Comamonas sp. F1-6. Classification (NCBI taxonomy): domain Bacteria; kingdom Pseudomonadati; phylum Pseudomonadota; class Betaproteobacteria; order Burkholderiales; family Comamonadaceae; genus Comamonas; species Comamonas sp. F1-6. The sequence continues at coordinate 10,029 of NZ_JBCPWN010000041.1, read as the reverse complement.
AGTTCCGTGACCAGCTCCAACGCTGGCAGGCAGGCAAGCTCACGGAAGACGACTTCCGCCCGCTGCGCCTGCAAAACGGCTGGTATGTGCAGCGTTATGCCCCCATGCTGCGCGTGGCCGTGCCCTACGGCGAAATCAACTCGGCCCAGATCCGCGTGCTGGCCAAGGTGGCCCGCGAGTACGACGAGCCTGAGGCTGAAGTCTTCAAGCAGGCTCTGGAAGGCCAGGGCAAGCTGGGCACGACCTATCTGCCCAAGAACTGCGCCCACTTCACCACCCGCACCAATGTGCAGTTCAACTGGATTCCGCTGAGCAAGTCCGCCGACGTGATGGATCTGCTGGCATCCGTGAACCTGCACGGCATCCAGACCAGCGGCAACTGCATCCGCAACACCACCACCGATGCGCTGGCCGGTATCGCACCTGACGAGATCATCGACCCCCGCCCCTACGCAGAAATCCTGCGCCAGTGGACCACGCTGCACCCCGAGTTCGCGTTTCTGCCACGCAAGTTCAAGATCGCCATCACCGGCGCCAGCGAGGACCGCGCCGCCACGGGCTGGCATGACGTGGGCCTGCACATGGTCAAGAACGAAGCCGGCGAGATCGGCTTCAAGGTCTTCGTGGGCGGCGGCATGGGCCGCACGCCCGTGATCGGCACCGTGATCCGCGAGTTCCTGCCCTGGAGCCAGATCATGAACTACATCGAGGCCATCGTCCGCGTCTACAACGAGCTGGGCCGCCGCGACAACAAGTACAAGGCCCGTATCAAGATTCTGGTCAAGGCCGAAGGCCAGGCCTATATCGATGCCGTGGAAGAGGAATTCCGCCAGATCGTCGAAGTGGACGGCGGCCCTCACACCGTGCCCCAGGCCGAGTTCGATCGCGTGGCCGCCATGTTCACCACGCCCGCTCTGCCCGTGGTGGCCGATGCCGCAGGCGATGAGCAGGCCCTGATTGCCCAGACCGCCAAGGAACCCGCATTTGCACGCTGGATTGCCCGCAACGTCCATGCCCACCGCGTGGCCGGTCTGCGCGCCGTGACCTTGTCCTTCAAGCGTGTGGGCCAGGCCCCCGGCGATGCACAAAGCGAACAGCTCGACGCACTGGCTCACCTGGTGGACAAGTTCTCTGCCGGCGAGGCCCGCGTGACGCACGACCAGAACGTGATGCTGCCCTGGGTGCAGGTCGGACAGCTGCATGCACTGTGGACCGAGGCCAAGGCCCTGGGCCTGGCCAGCACCAATGTGGCGCTGCTCACCGACATGATCGCCTGCCCCGGCGGCGACTTCTGCGCGCTGGCCAATGCCCGCAGCCTGCCGATTGCCGACGCCATCACGGCCCGCTACCAGGATCTGGACGAATTGGACGACATCGGCGAAATCGATCTGCATATCAGCGGTTGCATCAACAGCTGCGGCCACCACCACAGCGGCCATATCGGCATTCTGGGCGTGGATAAGGACGGCAAGGAGTGGTATCAGGTCACGCTGGGCGGCTCGGACGGCTCGACCCTGTCCGGCCAGGCCGTGGCCGGCAAGGTCATCGGCCCCTCGTTCAGCGCAGCCGAAGTGCCCGATGTGATCGAAGCCGTGCTGAGCACCTATCGCGACCTGCGCCAGCCCGGCGAGCACTTCATCGACGCCGTGCGCCGCATCGGCCTGGATCCCTTCAAGGAGGCCGGCAAGGCAGCCCGCCACCCTGTGGAAGCCGAAGAAGAAGCGCTGGCCTGAAGCCATAAGAACAAGGATAGAGTCATGAAAATTCTGGCAAGCAACGAATACCAGGCCCCCACCGAAAGCTCCGGCAATGTGCTGGTGCTGGCCAACGATGTGAACGCCCTCGAGGTGAATCTGGACGGCATCGCACAGGTGGATCTGTATTTCCCCAACTTCACCGATGGCCGTGCCTTCAGCCAGGCCTATCTGCTGCGCCGCCGTCTGAAGTTTGCAGGCGACATCCGTGCCACCGGCGATGTGCTGATCGACCAGCTGGTTCAGATGGAGCGCACGGGCTTCAGCAGTGCCGTGCTGCGCGAAGGCGTGGACGCCGCCGATGCCCAGCGCCAGTTCGAGCGCTTTGGCGGTTTCTACCAAGCCGATGCCGTGCACACGCAACCCCATTTCGTAGAGGTGCAAGCATGAGCCAGCTCGCCCCCGTAAGCACCCTCGACCTGGATCTGGCACAAATCAATGCCGAACTGGGCCGCGACGCCCAGGCGCTGGTGAACTGGGCCGTGGGCCTGGATCAGCCCACCATAGTCACCACCAACTTCCGCCCCTTCGAGGCGGTGATCCTGCACATGGTCACGCGCGCCAACCCCGACGTGCCCGTGGTCTGGATGGACAACGGCTACAACACCGAAGCCACCTATCGGTTTGCCGATGCGGTGACCAAGCAGCTTGGGCTCAACCTCAAGATCTACCTGCCGCTGCGCTCACGTGCCCACCGCGAAGCCGTGGAAGGAGCCACGCCGGCGCTGGACGATCCGCGCCATGCGGCCTTCACAGAAGAAGTGAAGCTGGAGCCCTTTGCCCGCGCCCTGAGCGAAACCGCACCCAAGGTCTGGTTCACCGCCCTGCGCGCCACCGACACCGCCGTGCGAGCACAGATGGAGCCCGTCAGCATCAATCCCGACGGACTGATCAAGGTTGCGCCGCTGCTGCACTGGTCGTCCAAGGAGCTGTACGAATACTGCGAAAAGCACGGCCTGCCCAACAACTTTGACTATGTGGACCCGACCAAGGGTGAAGACAACCGCGAATGCGGACTTCATTTGAGTCACTGACGTGCTCCCCCTGGGCCGCTTTGCGGCTTCCCCCTCTCTCTTCGGGAGGGGGACGGCAGCCTCGCCGCAAGGCGGCTCTTGCTTGCTGCCCCTGGAATTGCAGCGCGCCCGTTTTGTAAGCCGTCGATTTAAAAAGATAGCTGATAGCCCAATATCTATAAGCGCTACAGCATTATTTGATTGGATAAAAAATGAACGCTCGTGTGGATACTTCCGTGTTGAGCCATCTCAGCAACCGCCACCTGGATGCACTGGAAGAAGAAACCATTTTCATCCTGCGCGAAGTGGCCGCAACTTTTGAACGCCCCACCCTGCTGTTTTCGGGCGGCAAGGATTCGCTGGTCATGCTGCGCTGCGCCGAAAAGGCCTTCGGCGCGGGCCGCATTCCCTATCCCTTGCTGATGATCGACACCGGCCACAACTTCCCCGAAGTGACCGATTTCCGCGACCAGCGAGCCAAGGAACTGGGCGCCGAGTTGATCGTGCGCAGCGTGGAAGACTCCATGGCACGCGGCACCGTGCGTCTGGCACACCCCGGCGAATCGCGCAATGTGCACCAGTCGGTGACGCTGCTGGAGGCGATTGACGAGTTCCGCTTCGACGCCCTGATCGGCGGCGCGCGCCGCGACGAGGAAAAGGCCCGCGCCAAGGAGCGCATTTTCAGCCATCGCGACAGCTTCGGCCAGTGGCAGCCCAAGGCCCAGCGCCCCGAACTGTGGACGCTGTTCAACACCCGCATTGCACAGGGCGAGCATTTCCGCGTCTTCCCCATCAGCAACTGGACCGAGCTGGACGTGTGGCAGTACATCGCCCGTGAAAACATCGCCCTGCCATCGATCTACTACACCCACAAGCGCGATGTGGTGGAACGCAAGGGCCTGCTGGTGCCCGTGACCGAACTGACCCCGCCGCGTGAGGGCGAGGAAGTCGTGCAGCGCGATGTGCGTTTCCGTACCGTGGGCGACATCACCTGCACCTGCCCCGTGGAAAGCACGGCAGCAACGGCCGAAGACATCGTGATCGAAACCCTGGCTGCCGAGGTCAGCGAACGGGGCGCGACGCGCATGGACGACAAGACCAGCGAAGCGTCCATGGAAAAGCGCAAGAAAGACGGGTACTTCTAAGGCATCCCCTGAGGCGCTACGCGCCTTCCCCTTCTCTGGAGCTTCGCTCCGGAAGGGGACGACACCCTCGGTGCGCGGCAGCGCTTCCTCGGTGTCTCTGAGTTGGGACATGTCGGTTTTTAGAAAGAATGCGATGACTGAGACTATTAATTCCGTAGCTGCTAGCGCAAACCCATCAAGCGCTTCAGGCCAATTTGATGCACATAACAGCAGCGCGCTGCGCTTTATCACCTGCGGCTCGGTCGATGACGGCAAGAGCACGCTGATCGGTCGCCTGCTGGTGGACACCCGCGCCGTGCTGCAGGATCAGTTGGCCGGCGTCACCAAGTCCGGCGAAACGGATCTGGCACTGCTGACCGACGGCCTGGCCGCCGAGCGCGAGCAAGGCATCACGATCGATGTGGCCTACCGCTACTTCGCCACCGAGTCGCGCAAGTTCATCATTGGCGACGCTCCCGGTCACGAGCAGTACACACGCAATATGGTGACGGCAGCATCGAGCGCCGATGCCGCCGTCGTGCTGGTCGATGCCACCAAGCTGGACTGGAAGAATGCCGATCTGGAGCTGCTGCCCCAGACCCGCCGCCACAGCCTGCTGGCCCATCTGCTGCGCGTGAATTCGCTGGTGTTTGCCGTCAACAAGCTCGACGCCGTGCAGGACCCGGCCCTGGCCTTTGCCCATATCAGCGCCGCGCTGCAGAAGTTCACAGCCTCCGCAGACATCAAGATCACGGCCACCGTGCCCGTGTCCGCGCTCAAGGGCTACAACGTGGTCAACAGCACCGACGGCTGGGCCGGCTACCACGGCCCCAGCCTGCTGCAACTGCTGGAACAACTGCCCAACACGCCCACCGACAGCGATCTGGCACTGGCCTTCCCCGTGCAGTGGGTGGAGAAATTCTCTTCTTCGTCCGACACCAGCCAGGGCCGCCGCGTGTTCTGGGGCCGTGTCGCCACGGGCGTGGCCCGGGTCGGTGCCCAGGTGCAGATTCTGCCCAGCGGCCAGCTCGCGACCGTGGCCCAGGTCATAGACCACGCTCGCGCACCCAAGGAAGTGGCTGCCGGCCTGTCCGCCGGCATCACGCTGGACCGCGAGGTCGATGTCTCGCGCGGCGACTGGATCATTGCCGCTCCCGTGCAAGCCGAAGTTGCCGAGGATGATTTCGATGCTCCTGCTGCCGCAAGCCCCTGGCCCAGCAGCCGCGAGATCACCGCCACAGTGGCCTGGATGGACACCGAACCCCTGGTGCCTGGTCGCGTTTACTGGGCGCTGCATGGCCATCGCTGGGTCAAGGCCAAGGCGCGCCGCTTGGTGCACCGCCTCAATATCAATACACTGGACAAGGAAGACGCGCAGCAGCTTGAGGCCAATGCCATCGGCCAGGTGGAGCTGGTGCTTCAGGAAGCCATTCCGGCCGCACCTTTCACCCAAGCCCGCCAGCTGGGCTCGCTGATTCTGGTGGACACCGCCAGCAATGCAACGGCCGGTGCTGCGCTGGTGAACTGAAGCCAATGAAGACAGGGCCGCAACCGCGATCTGGCCGCCAAACCAGATCTCCATACGGCCTTATCCAGCCAGGCACTGGCGCTGCGCGGGAAAAAACCTAAAATCACGGGGTTTTACCAATCCCCACCCAAGAAGAAGATTCTCAATGACTCACGTCGTTACCGAAAACTGCATCAAGTGCAAGTACACCGATTGCGTGGACGTTTGCCCCGTGGACTGCTTCCGTGAAGGCCCCAACTTTCTGGTGATCGATCCCGATGAGTGCATCGACTGTGCCGTCTGCATTCCCGAGTGCCCGGCCAATGCCATCTTTGCCGAAGAAGATGTGCCTGCAGATCAACTGGCCTTCATCAAGCTGAACGTGGATCTGTCCCAGCTCAAGAGCTGGAAGAGCATCACCAAGCGCAAGGCTTCGCTGCCCGACGCCGACGAGTGGAATGGCAAGCCGAACAAAGTGGATTTGCTGGAGCGCTAAGCCGGTCAGGGCGCGGACTGCGCTACGCTTGCCTGCATGAGCCTGTCCAACGCAACGACCAACGCTTCCCTCTCGCTACAACCCGCCGTGGAAACCGACGCCATCATCATTGGCGCAGGTCCGGCGGGTTTGTTTCAGGCCTTCCAGCTTGGCCTGCAGGGCATTCAAGCCCATTTGATCGATGCCCTGCCCCATGTGGGCGGCCAGTGCAGCCAGCTCTACGCGCACAAGCCCATCTACGACATTCCCGGCATTCCCGTCTGCACGGGCCTGGAGCTGGTGCAACTGCTGGAAAAGCAGATCGCGCCCATGCAGGTGACCCGCCATCTGTCCCAGCAAGTACAGACCCTGCAAGCCCTCGACGACGGACGCTGGCAGGTCGGAACCACGGCAGGCGCAATGTTCCACACCCGTACCGTCTTCATCGCCGCAGGCGTCGGCGCGTTCGTGCCCAAGGCCCTCAAGGCGCCAGGAGTGGATGAGCTCGGCACGGGTCAGCTGCACTATCACCCGCAGCAGCTGGATATGACTGCAGGCCGCCAGGCGCTGGTCTATGGCGGCGATGAGGAAGCCGTAGCAGCAGCCATTGACTGCAGTTCAAGCGCGGCCAGAACCGTTCTCATGCACCGCCGTGACAGCTTCAATGCCGAGCCGGCGCAACTGACCCGACTGCAGCAGTTGCGCGAGTCTGGCGCTGTCGAAGTGCTGATCGGCCAGATTACCGAAGTGCGGCACGGCGATGGCCTACTGGAGTCCGTGCAATGGATGGACGGTGAGGGCAATGAACATCTGCAGCCTGTCGAACAGTTGCTGGTCTACCAGGGCATTTCACCCAAGCTGGGCCCTTTGACGGACTGGGGACTGGCACTGGAGCGCAAGCAACTGGCCGTGGATCCGGCAACGCTTGCCACCAGCGCCCCGGGGATTTATGCCATTGGCGACATCGTCAGCTACAGCGGCAAGAAACGGCTGATCCTTTGCGCCTTCCACGAGGCCACCATGGCCGCGTTCGCGGCAGCCGAATACCTGCAAGGCAGCAAGCCTTTGCTGGAATACACGACGACCAGCGCTCGCCTGCATGCCATCTTGGGCGTGTCCCACTGAAAAGCCGCCAGTGTCCTGCCTCGGACTCCTTGGAGTCCGCAACTTCTGAGGCTGGCATAAAAAAACCGCTATCCCTCGGGATAGCGGTGTAAATCACGACGGGGTCAGACCCCACCGCGCGCACTTTGATCTCGGCTCAATGGCCATGTGCCGGCTTGATCGGAATGATGGGCACTTCCTTGCCTTCCTTGTCGTAGACCTTGCCACCTTCGACGCGGTCCCCATCGGCCAGGGCTTCAAGCACATGCTGGCTCAGGGCGCGGCCATAGCCGGCTTCAAAGACGGAAGGCTGATCGGAATTGCCTTGCTTGAAATGGTTGTAGAGCAGGTTCAGGGTCACGGCAACCAGGGCCGTTGCGCTGATGCCCGAGTGGAAGATCGTGGCAAACCATGCGGGGAACTGGTCATAGAACTTGGGAGCCACCACCGGCAGCAGGCCCGCGCTCACCGAGGTGGCAACAATGATCAGATTCATATTGTTGTTGTATTCCACCTTGGCCAGGGTACGGATGCCGCTGGCAGCCACGGTACCGAACAGCACCAGACCGGCACCGCCCAGCACGGAGGGAGGCACGCAGGCCACGATGCGGCCCATCACCGGCAACACACCAAACACGATCAGGATCAGGCCGGAGAAAGCCACCACGAAGCGGCTCTTGATTCCGGTCACAGCCACCAGGCCCACGTTCTGTGCAAAAGCGCTTTGCGTGAAGCCGCCGAAGATGGGGGCCACGATGCTGGAGAGCATGTCGGCGCGCAGACCATCACCTAGACGGCGACCGTCCACGGGGCTGTCCACGATTTCGCCCACGGCCAGCACGTCGGCCGAGGTTTCCACCAGGATCACCAGAATCACGATGAACATGGAGATGGTGGCCGCCATGTCGAAAGTGGGCCAGCCGAAGTGCAAAGGCGTAGGCACCGCAAAAATGGGGCCGTTGAACACCTGCGAGAAATCGGCCTTGCCGATGAAGACGGCCGTGATGGTGCCCACCACGATCGCCACCAGAATCGACAGGCGCGACAGCATGGCATTGCCCAGCTTGCTGAACAGCAGCACCATGAACAGCGACAGACCGGCCAGACCGATATTGCCCATGCTGCCGTAATCAGCAGACTTGGCATTGCCGCCCATGGCCCAATGCGCAGCCACAGGCATCAGCGACATGCCGATCACCGTGATCACGCAGCCATTGACCAGCGGCGGAAAGAACTTGGTGATGCGCGAAAAAACCGGCGCAATGATCAGGCCCAGTACCGAGGCGTACATGACGGCTCCCAGCACGCCCTGCATGCCGCCCCCGGTGTGCAGAATGCTGACCATGGTGGCCACGCCTGCGAATGAAACACCTTGAACCAGAGGCAGACGGCAGCCGAAGAAAGGGATGCCCAGGGTCTGCAGCAAGGTTGCCACACCACCCATGAACAGGCAGGCGGTCACCAGCAGACCGGCATCGGCAGCGGACATGCCAGCCGCTTCAGCGACGATCAGAGGCACCGCCACGATGCCGCCGTACATGGTCAACACATGTTGCAAGCCATACATGAGGTTGGCTGTGACGCCAAGATTCTCATCTTCGGGGCGCTTGACGGCCGCATCCCTGGATGCTCCGGTCTGATCGTTCATCTTTGTCTCCTAAATTACCTACTCACCAAGGCTCTAGAGGCCTTTCGCTCTGTCCGGTCGACTTGCAGCATCTCTTTCGGCAGCGATCTTTTCCGATCACCCCGGCGAGGCCTTGTGCTGCAGCCAGTCGCTCTTCTTCGAGAGCGATCCGACCTATAGAAAAGAGCAAACCACTCTTTCATTCACCCAAGTCAGTCTTTCAATCTCCCTTGATTGCAGGACATCCGCCGGACGGACTATTCCATTACGCAATCAAAGCCATACCCAGAAGGGCATGAGTCGAGACTGTACGTTGCCAGGACACCAAAATTGTCTACAGTTTTGTATACAAAGTGCTGACCAGAACCTTTCCAAAGCAAAAAAGCACACTCATTGGCTGCGATCGGGCACTGGAAATTGACACAGATCATGCCCAACCAGGCATTCATGCCCTCTATAAAGAACAAAAGGATGCAAGACACATTCCCAGTTGTGTCTTGCATCCAGCAGAGAAGAGAAAAGAGAGATCTGGAGCGCTTGTCAGTGGCCGCTCAGTCTTCCTCGGCCTGAGCGATGCCGGGAAACAGCACATCGGTAAAACCGAAACGGCTGAAATCGCGCACCCTCATCGGATAGAGCTTGCCCCAGAGGTGGTCGCACTCATGCTGGACCACGCGCGCGTGAAAGCCCTCCACCGTGCGGTCAATCGGGTCGCCGTAGATATCAAAGCCGGTGTATCGCACCTTGTTCCAGCGTGGCACCATGGCTCGCAGACCGGGAACAGACAGACAGCCTTCCCAATCCAGCTGCTCCTCTTCACCGATAGGTGTGATGACTGGATTGATCAGCACGGTACGGGGCACTATGGGGGCATCCGGATAACGGGGATTGGGCTCGCCCGAGCCAAACACCACCATCTGCAAATCCTCGCCGATCTGCGGCGCCGCCAGGCCGGCACCGTTGGCAGCATGCATGGTATCCAGCAAATCCTTGAGGAGCAGATGCAGCGCATCCGTATCAAATTCAGTCACCGGCTTGGCAAGCCTCAGCAGACGGGGATCACCCATCTTCAAAATGGTACGTACAGTCATATATCAATACGGCGTGCAGCAACCACCGGGCCACCGCACTGTTCAATCATCAAAAGCATAGCGCCGCCGCCAATCCACGTGAACGATGCGGCCTGTTCAGGTATCAGGCACAGAGAATTTAATGAAATTGTGATGAACTTCCTGCGAGCTCATTTTTACACCCTATAATCTAGGTCTTCTTCCTCAATAGCTCAGTCGGTAGAGCGCCGGACTGTTAATCCGTAGGTCCCTGGTTCGAGCCCAGGTTGAGGAGCCAAGAATTTCGATGCTTTGCGGATATCAAAGCATCACACCGACACATTCCTCAATAGCTCAGTCGGTAGAGCGCCGGACT
>NZ_JBCPWN010000040.1:0-21329 GCF_039581415.1 Comamonas sp. F1-6 | reverse complement strand
CGCTCCCGAGCTGCACAAAGGCATAGTCTCCAAGAAAGGGCTGGGGAAGCTGCTGTCGATCTGGCGGCACATGGGGGTGCGCCGGCGCATTCGCCTGAACTCGCTGGCCTTGTGGGCCGCCCTGGTGCTTGGGGCCTGGCTGCTGGGTCAAAGCCAGATGCAGTTTTTGTCGATGGCGGCCTTCATGACGGTGGCCCTGATGGTGATGACGCTGTTGCTGGAGAGCCAGCTCGCCACGCCGCTGGAGCTGCTCAAGCGTCAGTCGCTGAACGTGGCAACCGGCAACAACCGGCAGACGGAATATCTGCAGCGCTCGGATGAAATCGGCACCACGCTGCGCACGGTCAACCAGATCGGTCTCATGTTCCGCTGGCTGGTGGACGATGTGAACCAGCAGGCGCTCAATGTTCAGCAGGCCTGTAACGAGATCGAGCAGGGCAACAGCTATCTGCACGGGCAGACGGAGCAACTGGCGGTGAATGTGGCCCAGACCTCGGCCTCCATGGAGCAGATCACGGCCCGGGTTCAGTCCAGCGCCGATACGGCACAAAAAGCCGGTGTGCTGGCCAGTGAAGCCAGCGCAGCGGCCTTGCGCGGGGGGCAGTCCATGGATCAGATCGTCTCCACCATGGAGTCGATTACGGCCAACTCCCGCCGCATTGCCGACATCGTCGGCGTGATTGACAGTATTGCCTTTCAGACCAATTTGCTGGCGCTGAATGCGGCCGTGGAGGCCGCCCGCGCGGGCGAGCATGGCAGGGGGTTTGCCGTCGTTGCCGGCGAGGTGAGGGCCCTGGCGCAGCGCAGCGCCGATGCGGCCAAGGAGATCAAGGCGCTGATTCAGGCCAGCACGGCCACCATCGAGGTCGGCTCTCTGGTGGTCAGCGATGCGGGGCGCAACATTGGGGATATCGTCTCCCAGGCCCGCAGCGTGGCGGACTTCATTGCCGAGATCAGCAAGGCCACGCGCGAACAAAGCGAGGAGATCAGCCAGGTAGGGAAGTCGGTGGCGGACATGGACTATCTGACGCAGCAGAACGCGCAGCTGGTGACCCAGGGGGCGCAGGCGTCCAGCAGCATGCAATGGCAGGTGAAGAATCTTGTGGAAGCGATTGGCGTGTTCCGCTAGCCCGCGCAGCGAAGCGCCGTGATGACTGCTTCTGACCGGCAGATGACTGTCTCGGAACGACCCTAGGAGGACTGCTAGGGTACTAGTGACTCCAGGCGGAGCTTGGGTTCTTCATAGACCGAGTCCTCGGCGGGATAGCGCAGGCCAGAAATGCCGCGAGCTTTCGCGCTTGCCCATACGACGCTTTCGCCAGCAGGCAATGTGTCTGGCTGCGAAGAGTAGATGGGATCTTTGAAGGCGGTTGTTGCTGGTACGAACGTCCAGCCTTGCTTGCGAAAAGCCGAAACGATATCAGGCAAGGCTGCCGCATTGATCTCATTGGTGTGCAGCAGCATCACATGCGCAGGGCTTCGACCAAGTACCTGCTTGGCCAGGCCTTCATAGTAAGTAGCCCTGTCAAGCAGGTGTTCAATGTAGGCCATCTTGACCCGGACAGCCTTGTCGTGTGAACCAGCTCGTAGAAGCGAGGAGTAGATCTGGTTGTAGTACCAATCGCTGGCATCAACGGAGACTGGAGCAGGTCTATAGCCATTTGATTTCATCCAGGACCGGATGCCGTCGCGCTTTTCCTCCGTGTCACCTTCTTTCAGGTAAGGAAAGCGAAGCATCGGCGCCCAAGTCGGAATGTGACGCAGAGCTGCATCGGCCTTTTTCACGTCCGCAATGAATTCGTCCAGTGTCGTCTCGGCGGATGCAAGACTGCGGTGTGTCGCCGTATGGTTGCCTACCGCATGACCTGCCTTGGCCCAATCCATGATGAGCCCCATTCCTCGATCACCGCCTATGCGAATCAGCGAGGGGAACACCATCGCTGTGATGCCAGAGTCTTTGAGGCTGGAAATGATCTGCTGATTCCAAACTTGCGCTTGGGCCTGCTTGTCGGGGTTCAGTCCATCATCAAAGGTCAAACTCAACGTCTGGGCAAAGCCCAGGGATGAAAAAAACAGAGCGGTCAGCGATGCAATAGCGCGAAGAATGGTTGTCATGAGAGCTTATGAAATACGCAAGCAGTGAACCTGCAAGTCGTTGACTGTGGGTTGACCCATTGCAGACGTCCGAGGATGTCTGCCGGTTGTCCCTAGGCGTTATCACTGCCAGAGCGCACGAAAGAATACCGGCGAATGTCCGTCCTCAGCTTCCATCCTCTGCCTTCCCAATAAGCGTGGGCAGAATGGTTCTCTTGAAGAACATCAATGTGACTCTTATGAATGCCGAGTCTTTCAAGTCCGTCCAAGCACAGCTCCACCAAGCGGGAAGCAATGCCGCGTTTTCGGTGTGTAGACAGGACGACAAGGTGCTGCAAGTAGCCGCGGCGGCCATCGTGGCCTGACATGATGCATCCAACGATATGCTCGCCTTCTAACGCAACGAAGCTCAAACCGGGGTTGCGCAACAGGTAGCGCTGGGTAGCTTCCCGTGAATCGGCATCCCGAAAAGTAACCCCATCTGTTTTCTTCATCATTGCGGTGACGCTGTCGTAGTCCCCAATGCTCATTGGTCGGATAGATACCTGATCCACGGTGCTAGGGCAGTGGCGTGTTCTCACTGCTGTCTCCAATTTCTGGCAGTCCAAAGGCGAGAGCACATTCTCGCTTGAAACACGTGGACTGCTTGTGGCCGGGAGCCACTGTCTCTGTTCGACCCATGCCGGCACTTCCCATTTCGAGCCATATGAGTGAGAAGCTATTCGCCAGAAGAAATCATGCGGCGAATCTTTGTCGCTTTTTCAAAGTGATCAAGCTTGTGTTGCTTGATCCACCATTCAGCCGCCTCCATCAGCAGGTCTGGATCATCATTTTTATTGGCGAAGAAAGCGTAAAACGAAAGGCCTACAGTTTCCCCTTTCTTCATGATTTTCTCATCGCAGATAGCAATAGCCTTGGCTCTTAAGCTCGATCTCATACCAATTTTTATCCTCAACTTTTCAAAAAAAAATTGTCATCTAGGCTAGAGACTTCAACATCAATTTCCCTGCCTCTGTCTATTTTGGAGATCAGCATCACCGTATTACACAGGATCTCAAAGTCGGCTTCTGGCCGGTTGCCGCCGTCGCTGTTCAGCTCTAGGCAGATGAGCACTTGAGCCCTTGCATCCAATCAACAAAGAACACCAGCCTCTGATGGGCCAGGCTACTTCGATGCATGGGGAAAATGGCGGCTCATCGGTCGGTCTATGCAAGCCGGTGAGTCCAATGAATGTTGCGGTAGCTTTTTCCTCCACTGCCTAAACTACCCAACCTTGCTGCTTGATGAGTTCGCGACAGTATTACGCCGTGGCATTGTTCTGCTCCACCGAAAGTGTGGCGGGAAAAAGCGCATGGTCTCTGTGTCGGCATTCATGCGCGCTATCAATGCTTGCTACTTGAGATTTCTTGGCCGCGCATTTGCTCGGTTGCATTCGTGGGGGAAAAGCCCGTCCATCGTTTATATGCTTGCGAGAACGCGGATACATCACTGTAGCCAAGCCGCGCGGCAATTTCTGCAACGGATAGCTCGGAGCCAATCAGCAGCTTGTCGGCTCGTGCTCTGCGAACCTCTTCGTGTAGTTTCCGAAACGAGAGTCCTTCGTCATGAAGCCGGCGTTTGAGCGATCTCTCGCTTACGTGAAGCCAGCCGGCAACTTGCTGCAGGTTTGCCGACGATCCATCAGGTTGTGCCGCCAGCATTTCTCGAAGTAGCGTTCCAGTCGAAAGCGATGTGCGACGTTTGCTCATGAGGTCTTCGCACATGCGGACACACATGGCATACGTTGCCGCACTGGCTTGAGGCAGGGCTTGAGCCATAGTTGCCTGTGTTACGCGTAGTTCGTTGCTTTGCGATCCCCACTCGATCCGTACGCCGCCGATTGCGTACGGCATATGCGGCGACCGTTTCATGCTGAGACTGAGAGCTTCCAGCTGCGTGTCTGCCCCCAGGACATCCAGCATTAGACGGCAGGTCGCGCCTACGGCGCGTTGCACTGCAAACTCGCGCAATGCTGGCTCAAGCGCAGGCGATGCAACGAATTTCAGCCGATGCATCCCCTCTGAGCGCTCATGCTCCAGCATAGCGAGTGCAAAGGTCAGGGAGAGGAAACGGTGCGCAAGCAGGAGGGCGTCCAGACCGCTTGCAGCACTAAGCATTCCAAGGCCAAGAATTCCATAGGCCGTAGCGTGGTAGCGCATGCCGACAAGCAGTCCCAGGCCTGGCTCGTCCGGGATGAGAGTGAGCAGGTTTCGAATGACGGCTACTTCTTGTGCTGGATCGATGCTGATCTCTGCGTCAGCCAGCCGTTCCTGGGTCAAACCGGAGCCCTGGAGCAGATCCCGCGCTCTCAGACCGCGCTTTGCTCCTGCTTCGAGCAGCAACTGAACACTTGCCGGACTGCGCGTGAAATCCCAGAACTGCATGAATCTTCCCCAGACTATTGGCCTGAAGGATAAAGCAGTTGGCCCGATTCAACCTTCTGCCAAGTGATCGCAACTCCTAAAGTGAAAACAACGCGACGCAATCCGCAGCGCGTATCGATCACGGAGACTTCCATGAGCATGTACGCCGACCAACCCATCTGGCGAGAAATCCAGTCTTTCCTTCCCGAGCGCTATCGGATCCCCTTGAGCGAGGAGCCCTCCGAGTCTTTCTGGGACTGGCACGGTGATCGAATTCACATCGATGCGTACCGCAATCCGAACGCCTCGGTAAGGGTTATTCTGATGCACGGAGTCGGGACAAATGGTCGTCAGATGATGACGATTCTTGGTCGCCCGCTGGCTCAACGCGGTTACGAAACCATCGCTGCGGATATGCCTGGCTACGGTTTGACCGAAGTAGGGGAGGGTCACGTCGTCACTTACGACGATTGGGTCCAATGCGGTAGCGACCTGATTGACAGAGAACTGGCGCGTGACAGTCGCCCCATCGTTTTGTATGGCCTCTCTGCCGGCGGCATGCTCACCTATAACGTCGCGTCCCGAAACCGCAAGGTCAAGGGTATCGCAGGAATGACGTTTCTTGATAACCGGGACCGGCGGGTGCGGGACGAGACAGCGAAAAATCTGATTGTCAGTCGCGTAGGAGCTCCGCTCATGAGCAAGTTGGCCAATACGCCATTGGCAAAGATGAGGATGCCGATGAGCCAGGCAGGAAAAATGAGCGCGCTGTGCAACAGCGATGCGGCCATGAAAGTTTTCATGCGCGATAAAACCTCCGCTGCAAATGCCGTGTCCATCGCATTCCTTGATTCCTACATGTCGCATGTGCCCGAAGTCGAGCCAACTGACTTCAATGTCTGCCCTGTCTTGCTGACGCAGCCAGCCGATGATCGCTGGACTCCTCTGGAGCTAAGCGAGCCTGTAATCGGCCGAATCGGCAAGGTACCGGTTCGGACCATCATGCTGGAGAACGCGGGGCACTATCCGATCGAGGAGCCGGGTCTGTCGCAAATGGTCGACGCAATCGATGATTTCTTCCGTGAAGTCACCGGCACCGAGAAGGTGCGCTGAGTTCGGCATCTTTTCAGGCAGTGCAGCTCGCTTGCGTGCCGGTCACGGGCACGCAAGCGAGCTCGCTCTGTAAAGCTCAGCCCATGAATGTCTGCCTCCGGGATCCGGGCACGGTCGGCTGCTTGGCGGAGCAGAAGCTTTGCAACGCTCACCATCGCTCAAAACTGCGATTTTTCCGTTGCAAGCCCTCTCGGGGACGCGGCCACACACGGCTGCATCTCCTCGATAGCGCGAAGTAGCGAGAAATCGACAAGTCTCGGCCTTCGTCGTAGGCCTCATAATGCGCAACCATGCAAGCGCTGCGTAACTCCCTGTCACTGACCCGCCTGGTTCTGGCGTGGTTCATGCTGACGTTGAGTATTGCAATGGCTTCGCCCATAGTGCATCCAAAAGCCATCGAGGTGGTCTGTACCTCAAGTGGCAGCATGCAGGTGATCATGCTTGATGAGGACGGCCAGGCCGCGCCAGGGCTTCATCATTCGTTGGACTGTCCCTTGTGTCTGACCATCACGACACCGCCGAGCTATTCATCACCGCATCTTGAGCAGCCACAGCCGCTCGGCTTGGCGCTACAGCCTGTAGTTTCAGCGCGTATTGCCGCGCTGGTGGGGGCACCTTTGCCCCCGCGAGGGCCGCCAACGCTCGTGTAAGTCCACTGTGCCGCCAATCGATGGCGGATACAGCCTATCGCCGTCGGGCCCAGTCCTGCACGGCCGATCTCACTTGCACGCAGATAGTTCATGACCCATCCCTTTTATGGCGCGATGCCCAATGGCAGCGCGAGTTCTCCTTCGCTCGCCTTCTTTCAACGCAACAGCGTGGCCCTGGCTGTGGCCCATCTGTCATTGGCTGTTCCTCTTGCAGTAGCGAGCTCTGCCAGTTGGGCACAAGCCGACGTCACCCTGGACACCGTTACCGTACGTTCATCGGGGGACACTCCTTTGGAGCGCCCAGTGGGCACCGGCAGCCGGCTCGACCTCAATGCACGCGACACTCCGGCCAGTGTCGAGGTGACCACGCGCGAGCAACTGGATGCTCGCGGCGACACTTCTCTGGTTGACGCAATCACGCGATCTACCGGCATCACCAGTCTGGGACATCCGGGCAACAGTGGCAGCGCGCTCTCGGTACGAGGTTTCACGGACTCCACCTCGGTCATGCGTCTATACGACGGTACGCGCCAATACGGGGGAGTCGGCGTGAGTTTTCCCTTCGACACCTGGTCTATCGACCGCATAGAAGTGCTGCGCGGACCCGCATCCGTAATCTACGGTGATGGCGCTATTGGTGGCGTGGTCAACGTGATCCCCAAAAAGCCCACGCGCGGACCTGTTCAAAATGAAGTCCAGGCCACGCTGGGAACCAGAGGCAAACGTGCATTGGCCTTCGGCAGCGCAGGCGCGATCAATGAGCAATGGTCCTACCGACTCGATGTCAGTGGCGACCAATCGGATGGCTGGGTGGATCGTGGCGATTCCAGCAATCGGACGATCTCCGGCGCTCTGCGCTGGGATGTGACACCTGACTTCAACGTGCAACTCTCGCACGCACAGGGCCGGCAAAAGCCGATGCGTTACTTCGGTACACCGCTGGTCAACGGAGTACAAGACCCGGCGCTCCGAGAGCGCAACTACAACGTTGCCGACAGCCGCATCCAGTTCAAGGATCGCTGGACCGAACTGGCTGCCCAGTGGGCCCCCGGCAGCAATGTCGTCATACGAAGCAAGCTCTATCACATTGGCAGCGACCGCTATTGGCGCAATGCTGAAGCGTACCGGTACAACGCCGCTACGGGATTGATTGACCGCTCGGACAACACCGAGATCGGTCACGACCAGACGCAGGCAGGCAACACCACGGATGTGAGCTTCCATGGCAGCTTGCTCGGACGTCCAAACCAGCTCTCCGTGGGCTTCGACGTGAACCGCGCATCGTTTCAGCACACCAACAACACTTACACCGGCAGCTCCGGACCGGTCGATCCCTACAACCCCGTCCCGGGCTACTACAGCAGCTCCGTACCCTTCATTCCCCGCTATCAAAACAAGGCCGAGCAATATGCGCTGTTTGCGGAAGATCGGCTTGAACTGACGGATCGCTGGTCTGTCGTGGCGGGCACGCGCTTCGACCGTGCGGACCTGTCGCGCCAGGATCTGGTGGCGGGCAATCAGGCTTTCAAACGCAGCTACTCCAACACCGGTTGGCGACTTGGCTCGGTCTACAAGCTAAGTCCTCAACTGTCCCTGTATGCGCAGGCATCCAAGGCCGCAGATCCGGTGAGCGGCCTGCTGATGTTGTCGGCGGCTAATTCCGCCTTCGACGTATCGAGCGGCAAACAGTTTGAGGTCGGTATCAAGCAATCCTTCTGGGAGGGCAAGGGTGACTGGACGCTTGCGGCGTATTCCATCACCAAAAACAACTTATTGACGCGAGACCCAGCAAACCCCGCTTTGCGCATACAGGTTGGCGAACGCTCCTCCAAGGGCATCGAGGGCACCCTGTCGATGCAAGTCAGCAAGGCCGTGCAGATTGATGCCAACTTTGCGCTGCTCAAGGCTCGCTATGAGGATTTCAGCGAGTCTGTGGGCGGCATCGTTGTTTCACGCAATGGCAATATTCCCACCGACGTGCCGGAGCGTGTCGCCAATGTTTGGGTGAGCTGGAAAGTCGTGCCTGACTGGACGCTGTCCGGCGGCCTTCGCCATGTGGGCAAGCGCTATGCAGACAATGCGAATACCTTGAAGCTGCCTGCCTACACCACGGCAGACCTGGCGCTGCAATGGAAGGCAACCAAGGCCACCACGTTCACGCTGCGCGGCTTCAACATCTTCGACAAGCACTACTTCACGACCTCCTACTACACCAACACGCAGTGGTTCGTCGGGGAAGGGCGACGTGTTGAGCTGACACTGAACCATCGCTTCTGAGCGCGCCGCCGATGTGGACTTCCGCCCAAGCCAAGCGGCTTGTGTTTCTGGTGCATCGATGGACCGGGGTGGGTGCATGCGTGCTGATGGCGCTCTGGCTCTTCAGCGGAGTGGTGATGCTCTTTGTCGGCTACCCCAAACTGTTGCCGACGGAGCGCCTGCAGGCATTGCCTTCCCTGAGCACTGGCCAGAGCTACCTGCCTGTTGAGGCAGCTCTGAAGCAAAGCCAGTCTGCCGACAGAGTGCAGCAGATCGTGCTCACCACCATTGCGGGCCGCCCCAGCTACCGGCTCAAGGAGGCGGACGGCACGCTGCGGGTGGTTGATGCCGGCACGGGCGTTGTTGCGCAGCCGCCCGACGACGCAGCGGCCTTGCGCAGCGCCCAGGCATTCCTGTCCGGAGCAAATGGGGCGCTGCAAGGTCGCACGCAAGACGACCGCTGGACGCATTCCGCCTCGCTCGATCCCCATCGGCCTCTCATCAAGGTCCTGATGGACGATTCCGCATCAAGCCTGTTGTACATCTCGTCGACCACTGCCGAGGTGGTCATGGACGTACCGCGCCATCAACGCTACTGGAACTACGTGGGTGCCTGGCTTCACTGGGTGTATATGGTGCGTGAAGGCTCCAAAGATCCTGTATGGAGCTGGCTGGTCATCGGGCTCTCGGCATTGGGAACCGTCTCCGCCATTGCCGGTGCCTTGGTGGGCATCTGGCGATGGCGCTTCAACGGTCGCTACAAATCCGGAGCCAGGACGCCGTACCGGGAGTTCCAGATGCGCTGGCATCACATCACCGGCCTCGTATTTGGAGCGATGATGATCTGCTGGATCTTCAGCGGGCTGATGTCCATGAATCCGCTGGGGATCTTCAGCCCGCAAGGACCTCGTCCCGATCTGCGTGCCTACCAGCACGCAGGTCCAGGAAGCAATCCCTTCAGGTTCGCCACGCACGAAGCGCTGACACTGCTCAGCGCCGAGGGATTTGACACGCGCGAGGTCGAATGGAAAGTACTGGATGGGCAGCCCTATCTGCTGGCCTTCAATGGACTAGGGGAGACCCGCATCGTGTCCGCAAGCCTTGCTGCGCCCCAGGTAGAGCGGGAACTTGACCGCTCGAAACTAGAACAGGCCGCGAAGAAGCTGTTCCCTTTTGCCATTCGCTCGACCACGTTGCTGAACGAGTACGACGCCTACTATTACCGTCGGGGTGAGGCCTCGATGTATTCAGCAGCGGCGCGTGATCTGCCCGTGCTCCGGATGCAATTTGAAGATCCGGGAAACACCATCGTATACATCAGCCCGTACTCAGGTGATGTTGTGCTGAGCCTGGACCAAAGGCAGCGTACAGGACGGTGGCTGTTCAATTTCCTGCACAGTTGGGACCTGCCGTGGATGCTGCGCCACGCCTGGCCGCGTGATGCCATCCTCGTTTTGCTGAGCATTGGTACGTTGGCTCTGGCACTGACCGGCATCGTGCTGGGATACAGGCGACTGAAATTGCTCATCGGGCATAAACGCCGATTTTGATCTTGGGGATGGTGCAATCGAAGAGCGTCGCCTTCATGCCAGGGCGTTAGCTGCTCCCGCGAGTACCAGGCACTGAAGCCAGCCGAGGCCGGTTGTCCCTAAAGCACAACCTTCATGTGGTGCGCCGCGAGCCGCCACAGAGATAGCCAATCAGCATCTCCACGATGGCCTGCTCGGTCTTCTGGATC
The DNA here is from genome assembly GCF_039581415.1 of Comamonas sp. F1-6. NCBI lineage: Bacteria > Pseudomonadati > Pseudomonadota > Betaproteobacteria > Burkholderiales > Comamonadaceae > Comamonas > Comamonas sp. F1-6. Next base: position 11,076 of record NZ_JBCPWN010000040.1, on the reverse strand, counting down.
GGGTGGGGCGTTCCGGGAGGAATGACAGCGGCATGAATCAATGACTCCATGGTCCGCAACACAATCCAGGTGGCGAGATTCAGGTCTTCCTGAATGACTTCATCCCGATGCTCCTCCAGCAGCTGACGAATGCGGCAATGAATGCTTTGATCGGCCGCGCTCTGATCCGATGGAGCATCAAAGAACGGAAACTCTTTCTCCAGCACCTGGTGCAGCTCGGGAGCAACCTGATGCGCCGCCAGCCATGCATGCACGATGGCTGCCAGCCGCTCCAGCAATCCTGGCGACGTGGTGCCCGCCAGGACGGTTTCCATGGCTGCGTGCATTTCTACCGCGTGCCGTTCATGTAGGGCCGTGATCAGGGAATCCTTGTTGGGAAAGTACTGGTAGACGGAGCCGACGCTGACCCCGGCGCGTTCGGCAACCAGATTGGTATTGGTTCCTGCATAGCCGCGCTCGCTCAAAACGCGAGCCGTGGCTTCAAGAATTGCATCGACCAAGGCCCGTGAGCGGTTCTGGCGAGGGATTCGTCGTGGTTGAGGCAGGGTCGGCATAGGTCTGTCCGAACGCGAGTTTTCAATGCGAGCAATGGCTCATATTCTTTCACATATCGAGCAAATGCTCATATTTGGAGTGATCGATGTCCATTCGTTCTCATGAAGCGGTGGCAGCAGCGGCCTGTCAGCCGCCCGCCATCAATGCATTAATCAAGCTGCTGCCAGTCACACAGGCGGTGTTCACCGGATTTCCGATCATCGGGGCGAAGTCTGTGGCGGCCCTGCTGTCCCGGGCATGGTTCGGCATCTTTGTCGCCCCATCCCTGCTGGTTGCAGTGCGGTTGCTGAGCTTCTTGCCCCAGGGAGTGCGCCATGCATGAAATCGACCACAAGCCGCGCACAGCAAGAGCCGTGGGAGTCGTGCAGGCAGTTCATTCCATCACTCCACATATGCGGCGAATCACGGTGGGCGGTGACGAGATCGCCGCATTTCTTCAAGTGCCGGGAGTCGATGAACCAGCCGCCTGGGTCAAAGTCTTTCTTCCCACCGGGGAAGGGCGTGCCTACACGATACGAAGTGTCGACTTCAAGGCTGGAACGCTGGATCTGGACTTTGTTCTGCATGGAACAGGATCCGGCTCCGGTCCGGCCTCTGAGTGGGCATCTCGGGCTTTGATTGGCGAACACATCGGAATCGCAGGGCCTCGCAGCGGCGGTTTCCTGCTCCCCGGCAATACACAATGGGTCATGCTGGCAGGCGATGCAACCGCTTTGCCCGGCATCCAGAGCATTGCCAGCCGTTTGCCCGCCGACATCAATGCCAAGGTCTATGCGGAAGTGCTGTCGCCAAGTGAGCATCAGCCTATCGACAGCCTGGCCAAGCTGCGCGTCCAATGGATCAATGCCCAGCCGGAACCCGGCCTGAGCCTGTGTCAGGCACTGCTGCACCGCCCCTTGCCGACAGGGCCTGGCTACATCTGGATTGCGGGAGAGTCTGCGGCCATCCGTAGCCTGAAGCATCATTACTTTCAAGAGCGAGAGCTGCCCAGGCACGGCTTGAGCGCGAAGGGATACTGGAAGTCCGGGGCGGCCGACCACCGGGAAGCGTGATGTGTTTCTCGAGTACCTGCTGTCGGCGGGGCTGATGACGGGTAGCTGCGCTTACATCCCAGATGCGCATCCGACGGCCTGCAATCCTGTCTATCGGTTGTCTGCTATTTGCGCCGACAGCAGCGGTTGCAGCGGACCCAGGCCGGGCATTGGCGGCATTGCTAGCTTGTGCGTTTCCGGGCCCGCTCCATCGCATCGATCGAGGGCACAAATCCAAGTTTCGAAAAAAATGCAGGCGCTTGAGAGCGAGAGGCTCGCAGCATCCAGGTGATGCCTTCGTCGTCGCTCACAATCTCTTCGACCAGGCTTCTGCCAATTCCCTTGCCTCTCCATTCCGGAGCCACCACAACCATCGATAGATAGCCATTGGACAGTCCGTCAGTGATTGCGCGCGCAAACCCGACCACCTGGTCCTGAGAGACGGCCACGACCACTCGTTGAGATGCTGAGACAAGGCGCTCAAGAAATTGGCGGTCCGGGATGCGATGAGACCATCCATTGCTTGTCAGAAGCTGAAATGCGCTGTCCAGATCGGCAGTTGAGTATCTGCGAGTATGTGAAGTGTGGACTTCCATGCTGGAGCATTGTTTCAAAGGGGACTTCTTGACCGCAGCAGAGTCAGAGAATGGTCTATTTCAGTCATTCAGCGCCTTCAGAGCAAACAGGCTTGCCAGTGGCAGTATTCGACTGGCGATGATGCTTGCCCTGAAGGGCTTTCTTGAGACCCACAGGGAAAAGAGCTGGTCCTTCAGGCAGGTCAAGTTCGGCCAAATCAAACCATCTGGCGGTGCATTGCGTTCCACTGTCTTCATGAAACTCAATGCTGCTCTGGTTATCAAAATTTGTGCTGCTGAACAGCACTTCGCAAATGAACAGCACTTCGTGGCCGGGCTCCCCTTCATGGGTATAGATGTTCTCCATCACGAGTGCAGGACCCAATATTTCAACGTCAACGCCCAGCTCCTCTTTGAACTCGCGTATCAGCGCTGATTGCCAGTGCTCACCGAATTCGATGCTTCCTCCAAGGGGGCGAACACCTTTCAGATGGCCTCGGTCATCCAATACCTCTGCGGCCAACAACTTGCCTTCTCGCCAGTGAAGTCCAAGTGCCTTGACTTTTATGGATGTGGCAGGCCTCCACTTGGTTGTGAACATACTATTTCTCTGAACAAGCCGAATTTGCTTGCGTGCATTGTGCATGCCTGAACGAAGGACTGCTTCTGGCCGGACTCAATCGGTCACGATCAGCAGGCTGGCCAGCAGCCACCGGCACCGGCGGTTGATCCAAATGGAATACGCGGCCGTATGGAAAGGGCGGGAACCTGGTGTGGACCGCGCCGCGGCGGATCAAGCCGCAATCTTGTCCGGCTGCAGAGTGCTTTCGATCGGTATATCCGGATAGTCCACTCCAGACACATGCACCCGATCACGCCAGGCATTCTTTGCTTGATAGAGAAGCTGACAAGCTGCAGCACCTTGTCGCCGCGCTCGTGGCCCCTTGCGTCGTTGACGCGTTTGAAATGGTCTATGTCCTATATCGCAGGCCAGCACTGCCATGGGATAGAACCCCAGGTCGGCAAGACGCTTCCGGGCATATTCCTGAAAGGAGCGGCGATTTAGTATCTGCGTCAAAGCATCAAAATCACGTTCCTTGCGCAGCTTGACAACCGTTTCCTTCACGGCAATCGCTGTCATCACCTTGCCATGTCTTGTGTCTGATCTACGTCACCCGGATTCGAATGTGAGCAAGCCGGCAAGTCCGCTCAGGCGATGGCGGCGTTTGAACTCCTGTCCTTGGAATCGTCGGCTGCCATCGGGCCTGGGAAGATGATTTGGCGCCGTGATCCACCCAGCCGGCATCATGCAAGCCACCAAAGAAAAAGCCCGCGTCATGGCGGGCAGGTCTTTGTTGCGCAAAAAGTCAAGGGCGCAAGTTGACGGTCTTCGAATATCTGTCGAGGTGCTCCAGCAGGCGCTCGTAGAGCTCATCTGTCGCCATCGAGTTCAAGACCTCCGCCTTGATCTCTTCGGCGCGCTGGCTGAAGTTGTGTTGCAGATTGCTTTTCTTGTTGTCATCCAGCGTTTCGATCAGGGCAATGAGAAGTGCTTCTTGCGCCATGATCTGGCCTTTCATCATCCTCAGCTGGGCGCTTTGATTGCCTAGGAACTCCATCCAACCCTTTCTCTTTCATGATGTGTGTCAAGTTTGAGGAATTATGGTGACTGTAGCTGTCGCGGAAATTTCACCTCCCTCGTTCTCCGAGCTACAGAAAGTGACTGGAAGTGTGCAATTGATGCACAGAGGCCGTGGTGTGGCTTGATTCCTGAATCCGGACCGCAGGCCTGCTGTTTTGGCGAACGGGGCTTTGCTCTTCTAGACATCTCGTGAAGCTGATGACGCTTGCTGCGGCAGCCGCGGGCTGAGTCTCCGATCCTCCGGCACAGGGCTGGCGCCGGCAGCAAGGCGGGGCTATCTCCATCAAGACAGCAGTTGCTTTGTTACGGACGGATGACATGGAAAAATACCGGGGTTGGTCCATCTACGAGGTTGTGATGCCCTTGTTTCACACCACTGTGTTGACTGGTCTGGCGATGCTGGCCTTTGCCGGCAACTCGCTGCTGTGCCGCCTTGCGCTCCAATCCCACTCCATTGATGCCGCGAGCTTTACGGCAGTGCGACTGGCTTCGGGCGCGGCCATGCTGGCGCTGGTCGTGAGCCTGAAACGCGCTCCCTCTACCGGTGTTGGCAACTGGACGTCGGCGGGCTTGTTGTTCGCTTATGCGGCGTTGTTTTCCTTCGCCTACGGGAGTCTGTCGGCCGGTGTCGGTGCCTTGCTGCTTTTCGGCGCGGTGCAGGCGACGATGGTGGGCGTGGGCCTTTGTCGCGGCGAGGCACTTTCACCCCGGCAATGGGGTGGATTGGTGCTGGCTTTCGGCGGCCTGGTGGTGTTGCTGCGACCCGGACTCTCGGCTCCGCCCCTGGGAGCGGCTTTGCTCATGCTCCTGGCAGGGGTTGCCTGGGGGCTGTATTCCTTGCTCGGCAAGGGCGCAACCGACCCGATCGGCGTGACGGCAGGAAATTTCTTGCGGACGGTGCCGCTTTCGCTGCTGATGCTCGTGATGGTGCAGGGGCAGGCCTCATGGAGCACGGCAGGATTGATGTATGCGCTGTGCTCCGGAATGCTGACTTCCGGATTGGGCTACGTCGCATGGTATGCGGCGCTACCTCAGCTGAAGGCAGGGGCTGCTGCATCCATACAGCTGAGCGTTCCCTTGCTGGCCGCCATCGGTGCCGTCTCCCTGTTGGGAGAGCCCTGGACCATGCGGCTGACTCTGGCTGGTGCCGCCATATTGGGCGGTATCTCATTGGTTGTGGTGACCCGGTCTGGCGGCAGGCCTGCTGTGGCAAAAGAGTAGTTGTGCAATCCTTTCCCTAGCGCTCTTCAGGAGCCAGGGGATCAGTGCTTGCAGCATCTTTGTGCTGCTCGAATGTCACAGCTTGAATGCACGGGCTGGTCGATGCACAAGCTCCCATGCGCATCCCTGCCGTCGTGCCGACGAACATCGCTTTACACGGGTATCCACCGGCAGGAATAGGCTGTCAGTGCCACTTGTAGAAAGGGCTGCCATGAAAGAGCTAGTTGCACTGACTGCGTTCGCCTTGATATTGACCGGATGCGTGATGCAGAGGCCGGTCAATGGGCAAGGAATGGATCCAGGATCCCAGAAGGTTGAGAAGAATGCGGATCAGGATCTTAGAAACAACGATATTCAACAGCGGGATCGCTCGATCGACTTTGAAAACGACTGGGACCGGGATCACTTTCGTGACCGCGGAAACGAGGGCCATGAAAATCAAGGCAGCCTGTGGCCGTGGCCGGGCTCCGGATTGAGTGGCGGGCGCACCTATCCGGGAGGCCAAAGCTGGGGCTATTAGCGCAGCGTTACTCGTCAACCATCACGAAGTGCTGCAGTGCCGCAATTCGGCAGCCGGGCATGCATGCCTGGTCGGGCGAACCCATTGCGCGGCGCCTTGGCCGGGATGAGGGGAGGGCGCAACTGCCATCCCACACAGCTGCGGCGCCCAGGCAGAAGATGAAAAAGCAGGCCGGCTTGCCGTCAAACGGTCACTTGGCCATTTGCGTGCATTCCCCGGATGTAAACGGAGCCCCTTCGCCAGCTGTCGGGCATTGCGGGGTATGTCAGAAGAAAATTCCTCAAGATGCCGGCAGTTGTTTGCACAAAGCCGGGCTTACACATTGAAAAACCGCGCGAATTCGGTCCGTCTAAACTTCGTATATGAAAAAACTGTTTGGAGTCTCTGCCCTCGTCTTGCTGTTGTCGGGATGCTACGCGGTGGGCCCTGGATACAGCTACGGGTATAGCGATACCTACATCTATCAGCCTTATGGCGGCTCGTACTACTACGGGCGGCCTGCATATAGGCCTGGGTACTACCACCATCATCACGCGCACCGCCCACCGCACCCAGGCCACGGAGGGCATGGAGGGCATGGAAATCACCGTCCACCGCATGGAGGTCATCGCCCGGGTGGGGGCCATGGTCACGGCCATCGCTGAATGACAGGCCTCGACTGGCGCGGTCGAGCGAAGGCTGAGAAACAGATAACGCCGTGTCACCTGGTGTGACTACCGGAGGGCTCGCCGTGGTCGGGCGGCTGCCCGGTTAGAGGTTGCCGCCAGAAATCTCGATCAGGCTACCTGTGGTGTATGGCGACTCGTCCGAGATGAGCCATACGATTGCATTGGCAACCTCCAGAGCGGTCCCTCCGCGCTTCATGGGAACGCCGGCGGCCAGGCGCCGAACCCGGTCAGGCTGTCCCCCGCTGGCATGAATATCCGTTTCAATGAGGCCGGGACGGACAGCGTTGACGCGGATGCCTTCCGCAGCCACTTCCTTGGCCAGCCCCAGAGTCATCACATCCACAGCACCCTTGGATGCCGCGTAGTCGACGTACTGGCGTGGCGCGCCAAGTCTTGCAGCAATGCTGGACACATTCACGATGGCTCCACCATGGCCGCCATTGGCAGTGCTCATGCGATGCACCGCTTCGCGAGCGCAAAGAAAAGCGCCTATGGTGTTGATGCGAAACATTCGCTCAAGGCGCTGCAAACTGAACTCGGCCAGCGTCTGTGCCGTGTCCACAATACCTGCATTGTTGACCAGGGCGTCCAGGCGCCCGAACTGTACATCTGCCACGGCAAAAAGACGGCGAATCTGCTCTTCGCAGCCCATATCCGCCTGAATGGCCATGGCGTGCCTGCCCATTTCCGTGATTTGCGAGACAACCGCATCGGCTGCCGTCTGATCTGTATTGAAGCTGAGCAGTACATCCCAGCCTGCCGCTGCTGCTTGCAGGGCGGTGGCTGCGCCAATGCCTCGGCTGCCTCCGGTGATGAGCACAACTTTGTTTTTCATGGGGCTCCTTGGTGATCCATTTGATTCTGCCGCGAGTCTCGTCTCCAGCTTCACGGTTCTCGATTCATCTTATCGCCGCATTTCCTCTGCGGCCTAGGCTTGATCCGGTCCAAGTGCTCATGCTTTTGTATCTCAAGGCAACAAAAAACCACCTGTAGAGGTGGTTGAAAACCAATCGCAAGGCTGGATTCAAGAGACAGGGCTACCAGTATCGGTAGTTGTGGCGCATGCGCAGCAGTCTCTCTTCCTCCTGCTTTTTTTCCATGTCTGTGGGCTCTTGCGGGTCTAGTTGGGGCGGCGCAGGGAAATCCTTGTCCATGGAGAACAGCTCCTTGGTGGTTTCCCAGAACTTCTGGATTGGCGGGGGAATACGGCTATCTGGCATATAGACCTCCAGTCCTGGATGACGAATCAAGATTGATCGCCAAGCTCCACAGTACTCTTTTTAATAACCTTGAAGCCCTATCCAATAAGTAAAACGTCAGCTTTGGTGCATAAACAGGATGGGGGCGAGCGCCAGGAAAAGCAGCGATGCCCCGTTTCCATCGGCTCTGACAAGGCTTCGGGCTGATGGCTCTTGATGCACGGGTTCGGCAATTCAGGTGCCACAGGCTGTCCGAGACTGGCGAGCAGATGCGGCTAGCATGCAAGGCTCAACAGTGGAGCAGAAATGGAAAAGTACCGATTCAATGTGTTTGGCGACATCCTGGCCATAGAGCGCAGCAACTCGGGATGGCGCTGCTTTGCGGTTGGGCTCGATGGAAAGCTTGGCCCGGTGGATCTGGTCGTTCCTCCCGAGATCACTTATGAGGAGCTGCCTCAGTACCTTTATGACATCTACCATGAGAGCGCGGCATTGTCGGATGGCGACATCTTCGAGATATCCTGAGCCTCATCCGGATGCTGCCCGCAACTCGTCAGAGATCTATGGTGCTGCTCCCCATTGTGTCTCTGACTCATTCGCCAATCTGTTCGGCACCGACTTCATCACTGCAAGGAGATGGCCGCCATGACTCTTCAGAAGAACCCGCTCAAAGAACCGGAACCCAAGCCGGATCCGATTGATCCGCCCAATGATCAGCCGCCTGCAGAGCTGCCGGGCGATCCGATAGAGCAGCCCAATGTGTAGCTGCTAAAGCCCGCGAAGTGCAAGCTGTCTTCATTTGCTGGCGAGCATCCGAAGTGGGACCATGACTGCATCAATGCACTCAAGGAGAGCGGCGATGTCTACTCTCATGATTCAACTGATTGGTCTGCAACTGGTCGTCTTGCTGGTGGCCTGGGTCATTTACGAGGTCAGAGACGATTGGACGTAAAAACCGGCTGCAGCAAGCCTCTGCCGCTCGATCAAGTCACTTGCTGGTGATCGAGCGCAAAGCGTCAGGTGGGCAAGTGGCCTATGTGCCCCGCTGATCTGTCCGTGGCAAGCATGGATGCCCTGCAATCTCTGGATGACCGGGCTGAATGGAGTTCTGGGCCGCGCCAGCATCGATACAGCCTGGTAGCTTGCCTGACCTTGTCTATCTGCTTGCAAGGCAGCGGTGCATGGCGCCGGATGCGCAGTCAATACCAGCCGGCGTGGCCCGGGCCGGCTCAAATCCTTCTATAGCCAGCGTCGTACCTGCCGACAATAGGTCACGAACAAAACACCAAATTTCGCCTGCAGCGCTCTTTCCTCTGGTCGTATCTGGAAGTGCTGAAGATAGGCCATGAACAGCGGCACAAGCAGCAATCCTGATAGCTTGCCCAAATACATGGCGAGTGCCAGCAATAAAAGCGCAAAGCCCAGATACATCGGATTGCGTGTCACCCGATAGATCCCGCTGACCACCAGCGCCGTCGATGCTGCCGGGGTGATGGGGCTCACCGTGGTCCGGGCATGCTGAAATGCCCGAACACCGGCGAGGCAGAACGCTCCACCCACTGCGGCGAGCATGAGGGCTACCATCCATGAAGCAGTGAATCCGATCGGCAAGATACCGGGCAGAAGCCACATTGCCATGGCAAACACAGCGAACAGCGCCATCGGCGGCACCCGCAGCATGAGTAAAGAGGATTTGTTCTGCGCTGGGGATTGAGAAATCATGCATTCAAGCCTAAAGCTTAAAGTGGCTTCATGGTCAATCATGTGCTGCAGCATGACCTGACTGCATGCCACGCCATTGAATGCAAGCGGGGCTATGACTTCTGATGCTCAAAAAATACCGCGCTATTGCGGGCTTGCATTACCCAGATGTCGGCAGATCAGGACGTAAGCACGGATGCATCAAATCTGGCATTCAGTTTTCGTGGCGTATGAACGATATTGCTGAGTTTTCAGTTTCTAAAAATAAGAATTTTCTTATCTAAATCATCGACTGCTTTGATTAGCATGTTCTCTGTCGCCTGATGCTTTCTTGGGTCCATCTCCATATTTCGTCAGTGATCGCTGAGAGCGCCGTCTTATTTTTGCTTGTCTTGATAAATGGGGGACCGATTGATACGCCGGTTTTCATACTCATTCAAGAGTGCATTGACTTGCATGACATCGTTGGCGTAGGCGGGCACTGAGGCCGCTGAGTGCTTCAGTCCGGAACCCTGGCTTCAAGGGTGGCAGCCGGTGGAGAAATAAAAAAATCGCCGTTAGCGAAGCTACTTCTCAAACAAATAAAAAAGTCACGAGTGAAAATTGGATTTCACACATGGCCTGGCCACGGAAAACAGTGAAAGCTCTTTCTACTGCTGTGGAGGTAATTCACTGCAGGAAACTTGTTATTCATTAAATATGCTGCTGTTGTAGCTTTTGTATGCCGGCCATCAGCCATAAACATGGCTGCTTTCATGCGAGAAATAATGACACAAGAAATAAATAGCTCTTTTATGAGGGAGACAGCGCCTGGCAAGCGTTTTCAATTGACGTCACTATTTGTTGCCGTACTCAGCTTTGCAGCTCCTGCTATGGCGCAACTGTCCGGTTCAGCCATTGAACAGCAGCAGTTGCAACGACAGCAAGAGCGTGAACGGGAACTGCGTGAGCGCATGGCTCCCAATGCAGATACCTTGCAGCCGCGGACCAAGGCCATTGCGCTGGAGATGCCGACGAGCGAGATTCCCTGCTTTGCGCTGCACTCCCTTGAATTGACTGGAGAAAAACTTGATCAAGTGCCGTGGCTCAAGGCGGCAGCGGGTATTGATCTGAGTGCCAGGCCTTGCATTGGGGCGAAGGGTGTCGAAGTCATCCTGGCTCGGCTGCAGCAGGCAGTGCTTGAGCATGGCTACGTGACCTCCCGGGTCATGGTGGCTCCGCAAAACCTCCAAAGCGGGGTGCTGACCGTTGCTTTCATTCCCGGCGTTCTCAGGTCCATCCGATTTACCCCGGACAGCACAGGAGACACTTCACTTATTGCAGCGCTGCCGTCCAAACCTGGCGAGCTGCTGCAACTGCGTGATATTGAGCAAGGCTTGGAAAACCTCAAGCGTGTTCCAATGGCAGATGCCGATATTCAAATCACTCCCGCCGAAGGCCCGGATGTCGAACCCGGCCAAAGTGATTTGATGATCACTTATAAGAAAATAAGCTCGCTGCGCTTTAACGTCGCCTTGGATAATGGCGGCACCAAATCCACAGGAAAGGTCCAGGGCACGGGAACCGTGTCCTGGGACAACCCGCTGGGCCTGAATGATCTGATGTATTTCAGCTTCGGCGGTGGTATCGGCAATGGTGGCAACCGTGGCACTGAGACCCGTGCAGCGCAGTATTCCGTGCCTTTGGGGTACTGGCTGGCAGCCCTGTCCGGCTCCTATAACAAGTACCACCAAGGCGTGGCCGGTGCCTATCAAAACTACACCTTCAGCGGCGAATCCAGCAACCTGGATCTCAAGCTAAGCCGCGTAGTGTTTCGCAATGCCTCCTCGAAGACAACGATTGGCATCAAGGCGTTCCAGCGGACCTCCAACAACTACATCGACGATGTGGAAATCGATGTCCAGCGCAGGCGCACCTCGGGCTTTGAGCTGAGCCTGAACCAGCGCAGCTATCTGGGCAATGCC
>NZ_JBCPWN010000004.1:0-299497 GCF_039581415.1 Comamonas sp. F1-6 | reverse complement strand
ATTGGCGCTTCGGGTGGCTTTGTGATGATCTGAATACCAAGGCCGCCAGACACGCCACCCCCCTCGTCATCATCATCAGCGCGGAATTGAGGAAGACTCTGTCTGAAAACAGGCGTGCGGGCGATACACCCAGACTTTCACGCAGAGTACTTTTCGCGACTGTCGCACTGCCTTCGTTGCAGAACACAAAAAATGCGATCCATTTATCGACACACAGGCATCACCGGCAAATCTTCGCATAGCAAGAACTTCTTGACTCCGCTCTTGTCGTGGATCAGCACCGTCAGTTTGTAGCCCTCCAGAGCGGCCGGAGACTTTCGCGATGCAATGAACCCTATAGCCCAGGTAAAGCTCTGTCGGCCGGCCGATCTTCGAAGCACTGCTGTCACTCGGTGGACGAAAGCCCAATGACAGGTAATGGTGACGGTGGTCACTGGCCCACCGCTCTTGAAAACTATAGCAAGCCTGGAGCACAACTTTGTGCGGCTCCAATCCCTCATAGTTTCACCCGTAAATCATGCCCCTCTTCGCCACACCAAGGGGCACTCCTCAACAGCCGCTGGACAGCTGTAATTTAAAAGGCCGCAGGCAAACGTATCAATCCTACAACTTGCTCTGCATGTCTGCGTACTGTTGTGACCGACAATCCAAATTCAAGTCTGTTAAACCTTTGCTCGCTTAATCTGTCGTGCCGTTCCCCAAACGCCAGGGATTCATCCTTACTCGCAATTGGCGAGACACACCGGCGGGCGTCGAGCTTGAGTATTGGCTGGCAACCGATAGCGGCCCCCTGAAGGTCCTCCTGACTGCACAGAAGTCTGTGGCGTTCGTCGAGGCCCGGCACAAAGGAGCGGTAGAGGCGCAACTCCCGCCCCTGGCTGGAGCGGAATTGCGGGAACTGGGACTGAAGAGTTTTCAGCAAGAGCCCGTCTTGGGTATCTATGCCAGGAGTTTTCGTCAATTACGGCGACTTGCACGCACTCTCCAGCAACTAGGCATTCCCCTTCTGGAAGCCGATGTTCGACCACATGAGCGTTACTTGATGGAGCGCTTCATCACGGCGGGCGTCACGCTGCAAGGCGGACGGACAGAACATGCGACGCTGGTGAACTGCAAGCTTGTTCCTGCGCCCGATTTCCGGCCGGTTCTGAAGGTTGTGTCATTGGACATCGAGACCAGTCAGCACCAAGATCTGTATTCGATCGCGCTGGACGGCATGGCGGAGCGCGTCGTTTTCATGCTGGGTGAGGCTCCTGCCAAACCTTTAAGAACGCCTGGTTTCGAGCTGATTCATTGCTCAACACGCAAAGCCATGATTGACAGGCTCAACGACTGGTTTGCACGCAATGATCCGGACATCATCATTGGATGGAATGTCATTCAGTTCGACCTGCGTGTGCTGCAGAAAACTGCGGACGAATGTGCAACACCGCTACTCCTGGGGCGTGAGCGCAAGCCCATTGCATGGCGAACCCATCCCGGCAAACAAGGCTATCTGTTTGCTCCCATGCCAGGACGAGTTGTCGTTGACGGGATTGAAGCGCTCAGGGCCGCGGTCTGGAGCTTTCCGTCGTTCAGCCTCGAGAACGTCGCGCAAGAGCTTCTGGGCGAAGGCAAGGACATCGGAGACGAATACGACAAGATGGCCGAAATCGAGCGGCGCTACCAGCTAGACAAGCCCGCTCTTGCCGCCTACAACATACGCGACTGCGAGCTGGTTCTACGAATCTTCGAAAAGGCGAAGCTGCTGCAGTTTGCGATGGAGCGCGCCCACACCACGGGCCTGCAGCTTGACCAATTCGGTGGCTCCATTGCTGCATTCAACCATCACTATTTGCCACGCATGCACCGCATGGGGTATGTCGCGCCCAACGTGGGCGATGTTCAAGGAAAATCCTCCCCCGGCGGCTACGTCATGGACTCCAAGCCTGGCTTCTACGACTCCGTCGTGGTTCTGGACTACAAGAGTCTCTATCCATCAATCATCCGCACCTTCCTCGTTGACCCCGTGGGTTTGGTAGAAGGTCGACATGCCAGCTCTTCTGAGCTTTTGATCAAAGGCCCAAGGGGCACGCTCTTTTCTCGCGAGAAGCACTGTCTCCCGGAAATCGTGACCACCCTCTGGCAGGCCCGAGATGAAGCCAAACGCATCAGGAACGAACCACTGTCGCAAGCGCTCAAGCTGGTGATGAACTCATTCGCTGGGGTGCTAGGCGCGTCGGAATGCAGATTCTTCAATCCGGATTTGATTTCAGCCATTACCTTACGTGGCCACGAAATGGTGAAGCTCACAAGGGATCTGGTCGAAGAGCGCGGATATGAAGTTATTTATGGAGACACGGACTCCATCTTTATTTGGCTCAAGCGGTCCCATACCACCGAAGAGGCATATGCCGTGGCTGCCAGGCTGGCCCGGGACATCAACGCGTGGTGGATTCAAACCCTGCACCAAGAGCAAGGCCTGAAAAGCTTTCTTGAGATCGAGTTCGACACGTATTACAAGAAGTTCTTCATGCCCACCATCCGCGGCTCGGACGTCGGCAGCAAGAAGCGCTATGCCGGCTTGAGTGTGGATGCCGCCGGAAACGAATCGATGATCTACCGCGGCCTTGAAATGGCGCGCAGCGACTGGACACTGCTGGCACGGCAGTTCCAGGAGGGCTTGCTCTCGCGTGTCTTCCAAGGTGTCCCCTACCGCGAGTTTGTCATCAAGTACGCCCATTCGACACTGGCGGGCAAGAAGGATGATCTGCTCATCTATCGCAAACGCCTGCGACATCGCCTGGATGCCTACGTGGCCAACGTACCACCACAGGTCCGTGCCGCTCGCATTGCCGATGAGTACAACGATCGCGTGGGGCGACCCAGGCAGTACCAGAACGGCGGCTGGATCCAATACGTCATGACCAAGAATGGCCCTGAGCCTTTGGAAATCCGCCGCTCACGCATCGATTACGAGCACTATCTGGCGAAACAGATCAAGCCGATTGCCGACTCGATCTTGATCCCTCTCGGAGAGGACTTCGTCACTCTCACATCTTCTCAACAGGAGCTTTTCTAGCGATCCCGGCTCATGCTCTCACGCTTTCTGGAAAGGCAGCTCGCGTGGTGTATGGCCGCTCAGCTTGGCGATGGCGTTGGCAAAAGCGGGGGCCAATGGCGGCACACCCGGCTCGCCCATACCTGTGGGCGCATCGGCACTCGGCACGATATGCACGGAGATCGCGGGCATATCGGTTAAGCGGGCCACGGTGTAATCATTGAAGTTACCCTGCTCCACCTGTCCATCCTTGAAGGTGATCGCAGCCCCAGGCAAGCACATGCCAAGGCCCATCAAGGCACCACCCTGCACCTGAGCCTCGACACTCCGAGGGTTCACCGCCAGATTGCAATGCACGCCAGCTGTAACCGCATGCAGCTTGGGAGCACCATCCTTCATCGATGCCTCGACCACATAGGCAACCACCGAGTCGAAAGACTGATGCACAGCCACGCCCCAGGCTCTGCCTTCGGCCAGTTGGCGCTTTCCGTAGCCCGACTTTTCGACTGCCAGCTGCAACGCGGCCTTGTGACGCGGATGCCTGTCGCCAAACTGCTGCAGCCTGTATGCGACAGGATCTTGCTTTACAGCTCGGGCAATTTCATCCATCAAGGTCTCCATCACATAAGCGGTGTGCGTAGAGCCCACGCTGCGCCACCAGAGAACCGGCGCATTGAGCTCGGGGTGATGCACCGAGAGTCGCATCGGCAGGTCATAGGGCTCCTTCATGCCTTCAACCGTAGTGGTGTCCACTCCGTTCTTGACCATGAAGCCCTCAAACGCCGTGCCTTTGGCAAGCGACTGGCCTACGATCACATGGTCCCAGGCAATCACCTTTCCCTTGTCGTCAAAACCTATTTCGGCGCGATGCACATGCATGGGTCGGTAATAGCCTCCTTTGACATCGTCCTCGCGGCTCCAGATCATGCGCACCGGTGCGTCAATACCAGATGTTCTGGCAGCCTTGGCAATCTCGCAGGCTTCGGCCACGTAGTCACTGCGCGGGTTGGCACGGCGGCCGAAACCGCCCCCCGCCATCTGAACATTGACTCGGACATTCTGCGGTGCCACGCCAAGCACGCGCGCAGCCGTTGCAACTTCCCAGCCCGGGGCCTGCGTGCCCAACCAAAGCTCAACCTTGGCATCCTTTCCTGCACCTGTCACACGCACCGTGCAGTTCAGCGGCTCCATCGGCGTATGGGCAAGGTAGGGGAAGACATATTCGGCACTGATTTTGTGAACAGCACCGTTCAATGCCGAAACATCGGCATCGAACTTGAGTGCGCCCGGCTTCCTGGCCAATTCACGATACTGCGCCAGTTGCCGAGCCGAATCGACTTTGCCAACCGCTGCGCTGTCCCACTGGATTTTCAGGGCATCGCGACCCTGCTTGGCTGGCCAGTAACCATCGGCCAGCACCGCAACCAGCTCGCCCCCCCACACGCTGGGCACACGAAGCACTGCACGCACACCCTTGATGGCTTTGGCTGCCGCATCGTCCACCGATTGAATCTTGCTTCCATACACCGGCGGATGTGCCACAACTGCGGTCAACATACCCGGCAGATGCATGTCGATGCCGTAAGACTGTCTGCCGCTGGACTTGGCGCGTGCATCGAGCCGTCCCGTGGCATGACCGATGATGCGAAAGTCTTTGGCGTCCTTGAGCTTCACCTGCTGCGGAACAGGCATCTTCATGGCCTCATCCGCCAACTCGCCGTAGCCCAGCTTCTTGCCCCGAGGCCCGATCACCTGTCCTGCCTGAGTGCGCAAGGACTGCGGGTCTACACCCCAGCGCCTGGCAGCCGTGGCCAGCAGCATGGAGCGGGTTCGCGCCCCCAGTTCACGATACTGGACATACGAGTTCTTGATGGCAGTGGAGCCGCCCGTCAGATGCATTCCCATGACCGGATCCAGATATGCGGGATCGGCATTGCCGTGCGCGCTCTGCACCTTGGACCAATCGGCGTCCAGCTCTTCGGCCAGCACCATGGGCAGGCCGGTTTGCACGCCTTGGCCGAACTCCAGACGGTTGATGGTGATCGTCACCGCTCCATCACGATCAATCTTCACAAAAGCCGATGGCTGCTGGTAAGGCTTGAGTGCGCTTGTAGAAACCTGTTCGTTACCCTTCGCCTGTGCCGACACAGCTGCGGGAAATACACCCAGCGCAAAACCCGAGGCCGTCGCCAGCTTGAGGAAATCGCGTCGCTCGAGCTTTAGGCCTGCATCTATGGAGTCAGCCGCCAGCACACGCAGACCTTTGGGCAGGTCGGCAAAAAGATGATTGGGAATAGGCATGGGATGTGCTCCTTCTTTTAGGCCGACAGGTTTTTGGCAGCATCGTGGATGGCTGCACGGATGCGTGTATAGGTTCCGCAGCGGCAGATATTGCCCGCCATGGCTGCATCGATGTCCGCATCGCTTGGCTGGCGATTGCTTTTGAGCAGCGCGGTCGCACTCATGATTTGCCCACTTTGGCAATAGCCGCATTGCGCCACATCGTTGCGAACCCACGCATCCTCGACAGCCTTGCCCACCTTGTCTGCAGCTTGCGCTTCGATGGTGTCGATTTTTTGCCCTTGCGCCGCCGATATGGGCGTAATGCAAGAACGGATGGCCTGGCCGTTCAAGTGCACAGTGCATGCTCCGCACATGGCCATGCCGCAACCGAATTTGGTCCCTGTCATACCCAGTGTGTCACGCAGGGTCCAGAGGATGGGCGTTGAAGGATCCACATCAGCCGATGCGGGCTTGCCGTTGAGAGTGAATTTGACAGGCATGGGGGGCTTTCTTGTTTGCTTTTTCGACACGGTGATTGCTGCAGGCACCTGAGCAGCGCGTGAAGCAGAGGCAGTTTGCGCCAGGCAATGCAAAAGAAAAAGTCAAGCAATCTATTTAAGTTATTAAGTTTTACTTAAAAATAGAGAACATGAAGCCCGAAATACTCGCCTATCTGGCTGCCTTTGAGCAGGTAGCTCAGCATCGCAGTCTGACCTACGCCGCCCACGCCATCGGGGTCACGCCGGCCGCACTGTCCCAGACGATCAAGAAACTGGAAACCCGCCTGGATGTACGCCTTTTCGATCGAACAACGCGCAGCCTCAATCTGACAGAAGCCGGGAGAATCTATCTGGAGCGCATTTCCCCGGCCCTCACCAACCTGCGCGAAGCGACCGAGGATCTTCAGCTCCAAGCTGGCGTCGAAGGCGGCACGCTGCGCCTCACCATCTCCCATCCTGCTGGCCAGGTGCTCGTCGAGCCCATGCTCGCCGAGTTCTTTGCAATGCATCCGCACATTCACGTCGAGCTGGTCTATGACGACGGCTTTGTGGACATCGTGCGAGAAGGATTTGACGTCGGCATACGCAATGGCGAGTCACTGGAGGGCGATATGGTTGCCGTGCCACTCACACAGGATCTGACCATGTGTTTCGGTGCATCTCCTGCTTACCTCAAAACACACGGCACACCCGAGCACCCCGACGAACTGGAGCAGCACCTATGCATCAACTACCGCATGAGCAGCAGCGGCGCACTCTACAAGTGGGAATTCAATATCGACGGCAAACTGAGCGAGCGCTCCGTGAGCGGGCCACTGACAGTCAACCATAGCGACACGGCCATGCGTGCAGCCCTGGACGGCATTGGCGTGATTACCGGCTGGCGCGAATCCATGACCGACGCATTCAACACAGGCCAGTTGGTTGAAGTACTGAAACCCTATTGGGCAAGCTTCCCGGGCTTCTATGCCTATTACCCACACCGCACACACCTGCCTCTCAAGACCCGGATATTTCTTGATTTTCTGGTCCAGCATGTGCAGCGCAATGGCTTGTCCGAAACAGCCCGCGGGCAAATGAGGCCCTGATCGCGGCTTCTTCTGGTGTCTTTCTTGATCAGTGACTTCCCGTCATTTATACATTTAAGTCTCATGTCCCATCGCCGGACACTCTTCAAAGGACGGAAATCCCCCTGCCGTAGCTTGGCAACGATAGCTTCTGCTCATGTCCGCATCGCGAGCTACCACTCAACGCCTGGATTTTGGCAAGCAGGAGACAATGAATTTCAGTTCCAGCCCGATTATTTGCTTGAGGTCCGCCATCAGGGCTCTGGAACAAGCGCAGCAGACTCCATGCAGCCGTTCAAACCGAGCAAGAGCAGATCCTGCGCGACGATTTCTACATCCAATGATCTAGTTAAGTTTGAGCCCCAAAGAATTCACGGGGTCAATATAAAAAACCGTCTCTCTCAAAGAAGCTTCGGTAGCTCTGATCTTCAGCTTGCAAAAATGCTTTGAATTGCTTGTAGTCCTTGTATGCAACCTCAAAGCCTGTATTTTCTAGTTGATCCACAAAGCCCGTGTCTTTGATCACGTTGTTGATCTCGGCGGATAGAAATAGAGCCAGTTCGGATGACGCTCCCTTTGGAAGGAAGATTCCTTGCCAGTATTCAAAGCTGACGCCCTGGAGCCCCTTCTCCTGAAACGTAGGAATATCGGGGAAGCGCTTCGACCTGTGGGCCGATGCGATGCCCAATGCGTGCATCTTGTGGCTTTGCAGATGGGGGGCTATGGGAGCAAGCCCCGCAAAGAGCAAGTCCACTTGTTTGCCCATCAGGCTTGCAGTTGCAGAAGCAGCTCCCCCGTATGGAACATGCAATAGCTCCACGCCCAGGGCTTTGCCCAAACTCTCGCCCACCAAATGCTGCAAGCTGCCAATTCCTGAGGACGCGAAACTCAGACCACGGGCATTTTTTTGTGCTGCAGCTGCGATATCACTCAGTTGATGTATTGCGGAGTCGCCACGCGTGGCAAGAACAATAGGAGCAGAGGAAATTTTGGCCACCGGCACCATGTCAGCGACTTCGCCCGACTCCTGGCTTCTGGTGTAAATGGGATTGATGAAGATTTCGGCAGGCGACGCCAAGAGCAACGTATTCCCATCGGGCCTGGATTTCGCAACATAGTTCGCGGCAATGGCTCCACCTGCTCCTACTCTGTTTTCCACATAGACGGAGCGCTGCAATCGCACTGAGAGCTGGGTTGCAAACGCGCGTGCCAAGGTATCCATAGCGCCACCGGCTTCGAATCCGACAACGATTTTGACGGGTTGGCGAGACGCAGCCTTGTCGGCACAGGCTGCACTCATTAGCAACCCGCAAAGCAGGCAAGCTCGAATTAGCGTCGCAGCAAAGTTCATCTATCAGAAAACACAGAGGTTGTGAGTGCTCGCACTCAGAGCATTCAAGGCGGGAGGAAATGCTGTACGAAAGCTTGAAATCAGCGGTAATCTGCCGAGCAGGCATAGAAATGAGGATTACTCAAATCTCGCTTGCCGTAGCTCAGAACATCTCCATTGAGCGCATGAATCTGGCCGCCTGCCGCGGCCAGCACCGCATGACCCGCTGCGATATCCCACTCCATGGTGCGCCCCAAGCGTGGATAGAGGTCAGCCTCTCCCTCTGCGATCAGACAAATCTTGAGCGATGAACCTGCACTTTTGAGTGACCGCACCAAGCGTCCATTGAGAAACTGATCAAGCGCATCAGCATCGCCGTGCGAACGACTGGCCACCACATCAAGGCCATCCTCCGGAATGCTTCTGCATTCGATGGTTTGACGCTTTCCCTGCACCTCCAGCCATGCGCCAAGTCCTATGGCTCCCGCGTACATGCGATCCAGCGCTGGAGCGAAAACGACACCCAGCACAGGGGTTCCATTTTCGATCAGCGCGATATTGACTGTGAACTCGCCATTGCGGTTGATGAATTCCTTGGTGCCATCAAGAGGATCAACCAGCCAGAAGCATTGGCCCATCTCAGGCACATATCCCGCTGCAGCCGCCTCCTCGGAAACGACGGGAAACTGCGACTGCAAGGTGCCCAGACGCTCAAGAATCAGGCGCTCGGCCTTTTCGTCGGCTTCAGTCACGGGCGATGCATCCTGCTTGCCCCGAACCTCAAAGTCGCAGCGATAGATCTTCATGATTAAAGCACCCGCTTCACGGGTGATGGCCATTACGTCTTCAAGCAGTGCGCTTCGAGTCTGAGTCACAAAAATCTCCTGTTTTGTTATTCATGTGGTCCGTTTGGCCTATGCGCCGATCAGAGGACAGACCGACAGTAAATGCGTCCGGATCTTCGCGAATAAGCGAGTGAATGTTTAACAGGAATGCGCATGGCTGTTGGTAAGAAACTCAGTGTCCAGGAAATCAATCCACTGCGAATTCAAGCCGTGAAATTGCGGCTTGAAGGCAAAACGCTCAAAGAAGTCGGTAAGGCAACAGGCCTGTCCACACCAACCATCATTGCCGCCCACAAAGCCTGGCTGGAAGGGGGATGGAGCGCTGTCCTTGTGCGCGAGCGAGGCCGCAAACCTGGCGAAGGCCGCTCCTTGTCGGCCATACAGGAGCAGGACATCTATGTGCAACTGGTCAGCACCCAGCCCGCCGACCATGGCCTGCCTTTTTTGCTGTGGCAGCTGGAAGCCATGCAGCAACTGATCTTGCAGCGCCAGCAGCTTGACTTGCCCGAGCGTACCAACGCCCAGTACCTGCAGCGCTGGAACCTGAATGCCGACCGCCCTGCAAAGCGCATGAAGCAGGCATCCAGCAATGTGCAGCGCTGGTACGCCACCACTTATCTGGATATTTGCGAGCAGGCCCGAAAAGAGAGCGCCAGCATTGTCTGGATCGATGATTTTGGTGCCCATAACAACTGCCCCGGACGCCTGAGGCATGGCATCTTGCGTGCCGTCAACAACCGCGGCAAGGTGTATTGGCAACCGTATGAAGGCAGCCTGTGCGCTGCGCATCTGGAAGATTTTTTTGATCGCCTCAGGTGCTCCAGCGAGGGCAAGATCTTTGCCCTGCTTGCCGCCATGCAGTGGCAACGCGCAGCCACCTTTTCATCGCTTGCCAGCGACAGCCACGACCGGCTGCACCTGTTTCATCTGCCTGCTGCCACAGAGATGCTCAGCCAGTCGAACGAATTGGCCAGCAGCATCTTGAAGACTGCGCAAGACGTATCGCTGGTACCGAAGAACACCTACGCCAGAACCCCAACATCAACGAAGCTGGACCCTATGGCGAGCATGGCGCAGCAACTTCTAAAACATCAATTCGCGCAAAGATTTGATTTAACGGACTCCTACAGTTGGCAGCACCCAAAACAAAAAACCAAGGAGAAATCTGTGGTGCTGACTCATTTGCAAAGGCTGGAAGCCGAAAGCATTCAGGCCATGCGCGAGGTTGTTGCCGAGGCAGAAAACCCCGTCATGCTCTACTCCATCGGCAAGGACAGTGCGGTCATGCTGCATCTGGCGATGAAGGCCTTCTATCCGGCCAAACCTCCCTTCCCCTTGCTGCATGTGGACACGACCTGGAAGTTTCAGGACATGTATCGCTTTCGTGATCAGATGGCAGCCAAACTGGGCATGGACCTGCTGGTCCACATCAACCCAGAAGGTCTTGAAATGGGCATCAGCCCGTTCAAGCATGGCTCGCAAATTCATACCGACGTCATGAAAACCGAGGGCCTGAAGCAAGCTCTCGACAAGTATGGCTTCGACGCCGCCTTTGGTGGCGCGCGCCGCGATGAAGAGAAGTCTCGCGCCAAGGAACGCATCTTTTCCTTCCGCTCGGACCAGCACCGCTGGGATCCCAAGAACCAGCGCCCGGAACTCTGGCATCTGTACAACACGCGCAAGAACAAAGGCGAATCAATCCGAGTGTTCCCGCTGTCCAACTGGACCGAGCTGGATATCTGGCAATACATCTACCTCGAAAACATCCCCATCGTTCCCCTCTATTTTTCAGCGCCTCGCCCAGTGGTGGAGCGAGACGGCACGCTGCTGATGGTCGATGACGAGCGCATGCCGCTCAAGAGTGGCGAAGTTCCCATGATGCGCAATGTTCGCTTTCGCACCCTGGGCTGCTACCCCCTGACGGGTGCCGTCGAATCCGACGCCAATAGCTTGCCCAAGATCATTCAGGAAATGCTGCTGACCCGTACTTCGGAACGACAGGGCCGGATGATCGACCACGACTCGGCCGCATCCATGGAAAAGAAGAAGCAAGAGGGGTATTTCTGATGTCACATGTATCTGCACTCATCTCCGAAGATATCGAGAAATACCTGAAGGCACACGAGCAGAAAAGCCTGCTGCGCTTCATCACCTGCGGCAGCGTGGATGACGGCAAGAGCACGCTGATCGGACGCTTGCTGTACGAATCCAAGATGCTGTTTGAGGACCAGATGGAAGCACTGGTTGCGGACTCCAAGAAAGTCGGCACGCAGGGCGGCGAGCTGGACTTCGCGCTGCTCGTCGATGGTCTGGCCGCAGAGCGCGAGCAAGGCATCACCATCGATGTGGCCTACCGCTTCTTCTCTACCGACCAGCGCAAGTTCATCGTGGCCGACACGCCCGGCCATGAGCAGTACACCCGCAATATGGTCACTGGTGCCTCCACCGCCGATGTGGCCGTGGTGATGATAGATGCGCGCCGCGGTGTGCTGACTCAATCCAGGCGCCATAGCTATCTGGCATCGCTGATCGGCATCCGCAAAATCGTGCTGGCTGTCAACAAGATGGACTTGATGGCTTACTCCGAAAAAATCTTCAACGATATCGTGGCCGACTACCGCGAATTCGCCAAGAAGATCAATCTGGAAGACATCACGGCCATCCCCATGTCGGCCTTGCGTGGTGACAACATCACCGAGCAGAGCGAGCACATGCCCTGGTACCGCGGCACCACGCTCATGGGCTATCTGGAGACGGTGGAAATCGACGAAGCGCGCCAGCAAAAGCTACCGTTTCGCATGCCTGTGCAATGGGTCAATCGCCCCAACCTCGACTTCCGCGGCTTTGCGGGCTGCATTGCCAGCGGCCAGATTCACCCCGGAGACAGCGTCCGCATCCTGCCTAGCGGGCGCGTGACCAAGGTTGCGCGCATCGTCACCCAGGACGGAGATCTGCAGCAGGCGGTTGCTGGCCAGTCCGTTACCATGACCTTGGCCGACGAGGTGGACTGCAGCCGGGGCGATGTGATTGCGGTTGCGGATGCACCTTCCGATGTGGCTGACCAGTTCCAGGTCACGCTGATCTGGATGCATGAGCAGCCCATGCTCGGCGGCCGTCCCTATCTGATGAAGATCGGCGGCAAGACGATTCCCGTCACCTTCGCCGCCCCCAAGTACAAGATCAATGTCAACACGCTGGAGCATCTGGCCGCCAAGGAACTGGCGCTCAATGAAATCGGCGTCTGCAATCTGTCCAGCAGCCAGCCTATCGCTTTCGATGCCTATAAGGACAATCGCGAAACAGGCAGCTTCATCCTGATCGATCGTCTGAGCAACGCCACGGTGGGCGCGGGTCTGATCGACTTTTCGCTGCGTCGCTCGCAGAACATTCATATGCAGCATGTGAATGTGAACCAGGAAGCACGTTCCGAACGCCTGCATCAAAAACCAGCCTTGCTATGGTTTACCGGTCTGTCGGGCGCTGGCAAATCCACCATTGCCAATCTGCTAGAAACCCGTTTGCATGCGCGTGGCCGGCATACCTATCTGCTCGACGGCGACAACGTGCGCCACGGCCTCAATCGCGACCTTGGCTTCACCGATGCAGACCGCGTGGAAAACATTCGTCGCGTCGCTGAAGTGGGCAAGCTGTTTGTGGACGCCGGGCTGATTGCCATCACTGCCTTCATCTCGCCATTCCAGGCAGAACGCGAAATGGCGCGCAAGTTGGTGAAGGATGGTGAGTTCCTCGAAGTATTCATCGACACACCGCTTTCCGTTGCCGAAGAGCGTGACCCCAAGGGCCTCTACAAGAAAGTGCGCCGTGGCGAGCTGAAGAACTTCACGGGGATCGACTCACCGTTTGAAGTGCCGGAGTCTCCGGACATTCATATATCCACCCCCACGATGACTGCGCAAGAAGCGGTGGACAAGATCATCGCCGAACTGGTGGCCCGCGAAATCATCGCCGCGGAAGACTGAAGCAACTGGATGAACTGTGGCGTTGCCAGCCTTTGCAACGCCCCTCTTTCTTCTTTCACCCACCGCACACAGCCACCACCTGGCAGTGCGCGGCACACAAAGAAAGCCAGATCATGGATACCCAAACCATTAATGAGCAACTGCTCAGCGGCGAAACCTGGTCGCAGTTCTGCGATCACCTCAAACGCTGCGGCCAGCAGATTCTGCGTCCCGAAACCCCTGCCGACCCCGCAACGCGGGCAGAAGGCTATCGCTATCTGACCCGACTGCTGCGCATCGCGCTGGAGATGCATGTGGAATTCGCCGACCCGGCGTTTCCCAGCTTCTTCAAGACCTCGCACGAAACCGCCAAGATTGGCGCGGACAACCCGGACAACATCTACGAATACTCACGCCTCAACGGGTCCATGAAATACCGCATTCATGGCAACCGTGGCACGGTTTCGTACCTGAGCTTTTGCACGCAAAAAGGCGGCTATGAAACCGATGGCCGCATGGTTGTCACCGGGTTTATCGACGCCACACAGCTCAAGACTGACGAGAACGGTGACTTCGAACTCATCGTCAGCCGTGACCCGCAGCCGGGTAACTGGCTGCCCATGGAAGATGCCTCGGTGTCGCTGCTGGTGCGCCAAACCTTCATGGATCGCAAGAGCGAAGTGCCCGCCAAGCTCGCCATCGAGCGCATTGGCACCACGGACACCCCCGGCCCTCTGGATCCCTTGGTTCTGGCGCAATCGCTGCAGCGCGTGACGTCCTTTGTCGAGAACACGGCGAAGCTATTTGCCGACTGGGCACAAAGCTATCTTCCACATAGCAATCAGTTGCCGCCAGCCGATCAGGCCTACTGCCAGTCCGTGGGCGGTGATCCCAATATTTTCTACTACCACTCGCATTGGGAACTGCGCGAGGATCAGGCCCTGGTCATTCATATCGACAAGGTGCCGGAATGCTCGTTCTGGAATCTGCAGATCAATAACTACTGGCTGGAGTCTCTGGACTACCGCTACCACCAGATCTGCATCAACAAGCACCAGGCGCAATACAACGAAAACGGCGGCGTCACTCTGGTGCTGAGCGAAAAAGACCCCGGCATTGCCAACTGGCTGCAAACCGCCGGCGTACGCCAGGGAACCATGTGCCTGCGCTGGGTTGGCGCCAAGGAGCAGTGCCATCCCACCACCAAAGTGATCTCAATAAACCAGTTGCTGGAGACTGTATGAATGCCCCTGTGACACCCCAAACTCTGCACGTCGAAGAACTGCTGCAAGCTGCATGTGAGCGTGCACCAGGCCTCAAAGATTTTGGCAACGACAACTACCGGCAAGCGCTGGAAGTTCTGACGCGAGCCCTGAACACCGAAGCCAAGCTGTCTGCAACCGGCATTGCCATGATGCGCGAGCGACTCGTGGGCCAGTTGGTCAATCGCCTGCTCATGGAGGACTATCTCCAGCGCTTCCCCGAAATCTCGAAGATCGAGATCGAAGACCCATTGGTCATCGTGGGCCTGCCGCGCACCGGCACCACCATGCTGCAGCGAACACTGGCCGTAGACCCGCGCTTTTACTCTGCAGCCTGGTGGGAGACCCGCTACCCCGCGCCGCTGAAAGGCGAAGGCCCGCAGGACTGCGCCAACCGCATTGCAATGGCCAAGGCGGAAGTGGCGCAGACGATTGAGGCGATTCCCCAGATTCTGTCCATCCACCCCATGAGCGCCACGCTGTGCGACGAGGAATTCATGCTCATGGAGCATTCCTTTCTCTGCGCCATGGACGCTTACGCCGATGTGCCCAGCTACACCGCCTGGCTCGACCAGCAGGATCAGCGCCCCGTCTATACGCAGCTCAAGAAGATGCTGCAGTTTCTGCAATGGCAAAAGAGCCAGCGCGGCGAGGCGCAGGGCCAGCGCTGGCTGCTCAAAGCCCCGCAGCATCTGCACACTTTGGAAATTCTGCTGTCCGTCTTTCCCCAGGCTCAGGTCATTCTGACCCATCGCGAGCCCGCACAGACCATCCCTTCCATGGCCAGCATGGCGCATACGCTGTGGCAGATCTACAGCGACCAGCCTGACCCAAGCTCTGCAGGCCGCCAGTGGAACAGCCGCATGGCGCGTGGTATTCACCACACCATGCAAGTGCGCGAGCAGCAGGACAGCCGGCGCTTTCTGGATATCCACTTCTCGGACACCGTGGCCAAGCCCATGGAGGTGCTGGAGGCTGTCTATCAGTTCGCCCAGATGCCCTTCACCGAGAAAGCCCGTACCGATGCGCAGCAATGGCTGTCTGGCAACGGCCGGGAAAAGCGTGCGGGTCATGACTACAGCCTGGAGACCTTTGGCCTGAGCGAGCAGCAGATGCAACGCGACTATGCGCTGTACCGATCCCGGCATCTGCCAACCCAGAGCTAAGAGGTGCTTTCATGGAAAAAATCATGTTCAGCCTGTGGCGCCCCGCACGGCATTCGGCAGAAAGTTGGCGCCAGTCGCTGATGGATTTGCAAAGATCCCTGCAAGCCTGTGGTGCCTCGCGGATTCGTGTGATGGTTGTCGATGACGCCATGGACAAGGCCGCAAGCCAGCGCATCACGTTCAGCCAACATCCTCTCAATGGAATGATCAGTCTGTGGCTGGACAGCGCATCCATGCTGGGCCCGGTGCAAGCACTGATCGCGCAGCAGGTGGCAAGCCTGCATGCCTATCTCGTCTGCGAGTCCGAGCCCTACCCCGAAGAACGCAAGGCGCGCATTGCGCGTTTTGATGCTGAAGTGGCTTTAGGCAAGCGCACACCGGGCATGTGCCAGGTGGCGCTGTTCAGAAAGCCGGTCGGCATGAACTTTGAAGAATGGATGGTTCACTGGCGTGAAGGCCATGGCAGCAATGCCTACCCGCTGCAGTCCATCTTCGGATACCGGCAAAACCTGGTCGTGCGACGCTTGACCGAAGACGCACCGGAAGTCCACGCCATCGTTGAGGAGCAGTTTCCCGATATCGCGATCGGCAGTGCTCACGGCTTCTATGACACGCACGGAGATGAAGACCTGCTGCGCCAGCGGCAGAAATACATGTCCGAATCTGTGACTCCCATCATGGATTTCAGCAGCCTCGATTGCATTCTCACCAGTTTCTATCAAGTCAGCGCTTGAGACTGACCCACTACCACCGGAGACAAAACACATGTTGGACCTGGAAGCCATTGAGTTGATCAAGCAGCTCAAGGCGCGCTACTTTCGCGCCATCGACACCTGCAATCTGGAATTGCTGCAAGGCATGCTGACGCCAGACATCAAGCTGGCCTTCAAAAGCCCGGCTTACGAATTCCATCTGGAAGGCATAGACAAGGCGCTGGACTTCTACAAAACCTCCTTTACCAAGACCCGCCTGGCCATGCACAACGGCCACACGCCGGAGATCGAGGTCAAGGGAGACGAAGCTACCGCGCTCTGGTATCTGAACTACGTCTTCATCAACCTCGAAGAGAAAACGCATATGCATGGCGGTGCGATCTATGAAGACCGTTATGTCAAGCGCGATGGCCGCTGGTGGATTGCAGAGACGGGCTACAAGACCTTGCTTGAAACCGTGGAGCCGCTGAGCGAGCAGTTGCAGATCACCTCCAAGCCCATCAACTGAAGCGAGCACTCCAATGACCAAAGCTGCCAACCTCGTCACCTCCATCAAGGTGGAAATCAATGCCCCCGCCAGCGTGGTCTGGGAAGTGCTGGCCGATCTGGAGAACTACCGTCTCTGGAATCGCTTCTGCCCCGACATCCGCTGTGGGCTCAAGCTCAATGACTTGGTCGAGATGAAAACACGCCATCCACTGACGGGGGAAATCTGGCCTGTCAATGAATACTTGGTCGCGTTTGAGCCCGAGCAACTGCTGTCCTGGGAACAGCGCCCCGTGCCCGAGAACAAGGACGCTGCGCGCCGGGATCAGTACATCGAAGCCATTGACGCCAACCGCTGCACCTACTTCACCACCGACCAGTTCCTGGGACTGAACGCCGACACCATCATGCGCGAGCATGGCGCCTGGGTAAAGATCGCCTTTGACCAGGTCGCCGAGGATGTCAAGCACCGCGCGGAAGAGCTGCACTTTGCCCGCACCCGGGCTGCATTCTGAGAAAACCCCAGGCTATATATCCAAGGAGACCCATATGCTTCTGAAAGACAAAGTCATCATCATCTCTGGCATCGGCCCCGGCATGGGCATCAAGCTCGCCCTGCGCGCGGCGGAATATCAGGCCAAGGCCGTGGTGCTGGCAGCCCGCACACAGTCCATGCTCGATGAGGCAGAGCAAGCGATTCGCGATGCCGGCCACTCCTGCGAGACGCTCAAAGTGTCCACCGATATCTCGCAGCCCGAGCAGTGCCAGCGGCTTGCAGAGCTGACCGTTGCCAGGTTCGGCCGCATCGATGCGCTGATCAACTCGGCCTATGCCCACGGGACCTGGGGCTCTTCGAGCAACTCCTCCATGGATGACTGGCGCAAGGTCATGGAAGTCAATCTCTACGGCTCCATGAACATGACCCAGGCCGTGGTGCCGCAGATGAAAAAGCAAAAAGACGGCAGCATTGTGATGATCAACACCATGGCAACGCGCCGCCCCAATCAGCTCGAAGCCGGTTACGCAGTATCCAAAGGCGCGCTCAAGACTGCTGTGCAATATCTGGCAGAAGACCTGGGGCCCTACGGCATCCGCGTCAACAGCACCTACAACGGCTGGATGTGGGGCGCACCGGTCAAAGGTTATTTCCAGGCGGAAGCCAAGCGCCAGGGCGTACCCATGGAATCTCTGGTCGATGTGATTGCCCAGCAGATTCCCTTGCGCAACGAGATTCCCGACGATGCCGATTGCGCCTCCGCCGCGCTGTATCTGGCCAGCGACTATGCGCGCGTGGTGACCGGCGCCCAACTGGACGTCAGTGGCGGCCATTACCTGCCTCACTAAATTCCAGCGGAGAACAGCATGCAAACTCTTCTGGATATTGAAGAAATCAAGCAGCTCAAGGCGCGCTACTTTCGCGGCATCGACACCTGCAATCTGGAGCTTCTGAAAACCGTTCTGGCCGATGATGTCCATATTCGCTTCGACAGCCCGACTTACCAGTATGAGATCAATGGCATCGATGAAGCCATGAGCTTCTACCGCAATGCCTTCACCCATCGGCGCTTTGGTATGCACAACGGGCATACACCGGAAATCAAGGTCGACGGTGACACGGCCACCGGCATCTGGTACCTCAATGATCTGTTCATCAATCTGGATGAGCAGACCATACTCACCGGCAGTGCGCTGTACGAGGACCTCTATACCAGGGTCGCCGGTCAGTGGCGGGTGCAGCGCACGGGCTACAAGCGGCTGCTGGAGATGATTGAGCCTCTGAGCAGCGGTTGTCGCATCACATCGCGACCTATTACGAGCAACTTATAAGCGACATTAAGACTGCAATTGGACTTTCCCTTAGAAGGTAGACATGCCTAGGGGCAGTCCAATGCAGGCTGACGGACGAGCAGGAGCGAAGCACTGCTCCTAGATCCTTTTGCTCCTATAAAGCGCTTTTGTGGAGCGCTTTTTTTGGTTCGACGCACATCGTGCTCGGCACGGTGATGCCTTGAGCTTGCACAAATCCAGGTTGAGTTCGCATGAGCCTCGTTATCGCTTCCTGTCTGGCCGAGAGGAGCGCGTCTTGAATGCCGCGAGGTCCTGCGCTGTATTGAGCCACTAAATCCACGATCTGCAGCAATCTCTTGTGCAGGCCTGGCTTCTCCCGCTGATTGTCATCATTGATTACGGCCGCACAATACCCCGATTACCTCTCTATGGCGGTCAGGTGATTCAGTGACGGTTTTCAAGCAAGCAGCAGGCGGTGGCTATCGGTTTCAGGCCAGATTTCACGTCCCAACTTCAACGGATCAGTGCGAGATTAAGGTGCGAATTCAGTTTGCAGATGCCTGATCCAAGCCGCGCTTGATTCCGCCGGCTATTTAGTCCACTCCCGAGACATTTACTTGAATGTCAATTGATTCAATGAAATCTTGATGAAGGAATTGATGCAAAGCAACGAATCGAGAAGAACCTTGTTGCAAGTCAATTTTGTAGGTAATCTCGTGGCAAAGTTCGTTATCGGATCTCTATCGCCAAATCATGGATGCTCAGGCATCCAAGCCAAGGGGGATTGCTAATGACAGAACCTCAGCCTGAATCGACTCGTACCGAGGAATTGCGCAGCTTCGCATTTCTCGCAGTTGTTATGGCACCTATATTGGCCGTTGTACTGATTGCGTCTTACGGCTTTGCGATCTGGTTTTATCAGATGATCATCGGTGGTCCCCCACATGCATGAAGAATCTGAGCCCATTGAAACTCATACCGACTTGCATATCACCAGTCTGGTTGTGCATGTGCTTCCCCAGGCATTGGCACAAGTAGCTGCTGGCATCGTCACGATCAAAGGCGCTCAAATACATGGAAGTCATCCGGCCGGCAAGTTGGTCGTGACCTTGGAAGCGCCCCATGCAAGAGAAATACTTGATTGCGTGTCTCAGATTGAGCTGCTTGATGGCGTAATCAACGCGTCCCTGGTTTATCAACATGTTGAGAACTGGCAGTCGCTAAACCAAGAGGTAACACATGACTAGCACTAGGCGTGATTTTGTCCGTCAATCTGCGGCCGCAGCCGCAGGGGCCGTTGCAGGCATCCCCATAGAAGCTCTGTCCCAGGATGCAGGAGCAATGGCTGCCGACCTGAAGTGGTCCAAGGCGCCATGCCGCTTTTGCGGTACAGGTTGCGGCGTCATGGTGGCCGTCAAGGACAACCGCGTAGTGGCCACTCAGGGTGACCCTGAGGCCGAGGTCAACCGGGGACTGAACTGCGTCAAAGGTTACTTCCTGTCCAAGATCATGTATGGCGGTGATCGTCTGACAAAGCCGTTGCTGCGCATGAAGAATGGTCGCTATGCCAAGGATGGCGAGTTCCAGCAGGTTTCCTGGGATACGGCCTTCGACGTCATGGCAGAGCAGTTCAAAAAGACGCTCAAGGCCAAGGGCGCCGACGCGGTGGGCATGTTCGGCTCCGGCCAGTGGACGGTATGGGAGGGCTATGCCGCCTCCAAGCTGTTCAAGGCAGGCTTTCGCACCAACAACATTGATCCCAATGCAAGGCACTGCATGGCCTCGGCAGTTGCCGGCTTCATGCGCACCTTTGGCATGGACGAGCCCATGGGTTGCTATGACGACATCGAAGCCGCGACTGCCTTTGTGCTATGGGGCTCGAACATGGCTGAAATGCATCCGGTGCTGTGGACGCGCGTGACCGACAGGCGCCTGTCCACACCGGGCGTGAAGGTGGCCGTGCTGTCCACCTTCGAGCACCGCTCGTATGAGCTGGCGGACATGTCTCTGACCTTCAAGCCTCAGACCGACCTGGCCATACTCAACTACATCGCCAACCACATCATCACCACAGGCAGGGTCAACAAGGACTTTGTCTCCAAGCACTGCAATTTCAAGCTCGGCAACACCGATATCGGCTACGGGCTGCGTCCCGAGCATCCCCTGCAGAAGGCTGCCAAGAACGCCAAGGACCCCAACGGTGCCAAGTCCATAAACTACGAGGAATACGCCAAGTTCGTATCCACCTATACGCTCGAGTACACAACCAAGCTCACGGGTGTACCGGCCAACCGTCTCAAGGCTCTTGCCGAGCTCTATGCAGACCCCAATAGCAAGGTGGTGTCGTTCTGGACCATGGGTTTCAACCAGCACACACGCGGTGTATGGGCCAACAACATGGTCTACAACATCCACCTGCTGCTGGGCAAGATCGCCACACCCGGCAACAGCCCGTTCTCACTGACGGGTCAGCCTTCTGCCTGCGGAACGGCTCGTGAGGTGGGCACTTTCTCGCACCGCCTACCAGCGGACATGGTGGTGACGAACCTAGAGCATCGCAAGACTGCTGAAACCATCTGGAAGCTGCCCGAAGGCACAATTCCACCCAAGCCCGGCTACCATGCCGTGGAACAAAACCGTGCGCTCAAGGACGGCAGGCTCAATGCCTACTGGGTGATGGTCAACAACAACATACAGGCCGGCGCCAACCTGGCGCAGGAAGGCTACCCGGGCTACCGCAATCCTGACAATTTCGTGGTGGTCTCCGATGTCTACCCCACAGTCACAGCCGTAGCCGCCGATCTGATCTTGCCGTCGGCCATGTGGGTCGAAAAGGAAGGCGCCTACGGCAATGCAGAGCGCCGCACCCACTTTTGGCACCAGTTGGTCAAGGCTCCTGGTGAGGCGCGCTCCGACCTGTGGCAATTGATGGAGTTTTCCAAGCGTTTCAAGGTCGAGGAAGTCTGGCCCGAGGAACTGCTGGCCAAGAAGCCCCAGCTGCGCGGCAAGACCCTGTTCGAGGTGCTGTACCGCAACGGCAACGTGGACAAGTTCCCCTTGGCCGACATGGACCCCGCCTATGAAAACGAGGAAGCCAAGGCCTTTGGCTTCTATCCGCAAAAAGGTCTGTTCGAGGAGTACGCCTCGTTCGGCCGTGGCCATGGCCACGATCTGGCACCGTTCGACCAGTACCACAAGGTGCGCGGCATGCGCTGGCCCGTGGTCAACGGCAAGGAAACGCTCTGGCGTTACCGCGAAGGCTCGGACCCCTATGTGAAAGCCGGTACGGGCTACCAGTTCTACGGAAATATCGACGGCAAGGCCAACATCTTTGCCTTGCCGTACGAACCACCGGCGGAGGCTCCGGACAAGGATTACCCGTTCTGGCTTTCCACGGGCCGAGTGCTTGAACACTGGCACTCAGGATCCATGACCCGGCGCGTACCCGAGCTGCATCGTGCCGTGCCTAACGCACTGTGCTACATGCACCCTGACGATGCCAAGGCACTGGGCGTGCGCCGCGGCAGTGAAGTTGAGCTGTCCTCGCGGCGCGGCTCCATGCGCACGCGCGTCGAGACGCGCGGCCGCAACAAGCCTCCGCGCGGATTGGTCTATGTCCCCTGGTTCGACGCCAGCCAGCTGATCAACAAGGTGACGCTGGATGCTACCGACCCGATTTCGTTGCAGACGGACTTCAAGAAGTGCGCTGTGAAAATCACCAAGGTTTGACGAAAGAGAGGTTGACCATGAACTTCTTCCGCAAACTCGTCCTGCTTGTGGGCATGCTGCTCATGCTCAATATAGGTATGGCCTGGACGCCAGCCGCCATCGCGGAGACCTTCTATGACTCGGCGCGTGGCCCCACGCCCATCATGCAGGCAACCAAGCCGCCAGTGCTTGGCAATGCCGTCAATGATGACGTGCGCCGCACGCGCAACTACACCTGGCAACCGCCCACGATCCCCCATCGCGTGGACGGCTACCAGGTGGACAAGAACTTCAACAAATGCATGGACTGCCATTCGCGAACCAAGGCCGAGATCTCGCAGGCAGTGCCGGTATCGGTCACGCACTATATGGACCGCGACGGGCACATGTTGGGGCAGGTGTCCACGCGACGCTACTTCTGCCAGCAATGCCATGTGGCTCAGGATGCCGTCCGCCCTCTGGTCAGCAACACCTTCGAAGATGTGGATACCGTGATCCTGAAGGCCCTGCAGTCCCAGTCGGGCAAGACATCCAAGAAAAACTGACGCTGCGGCGCACGAGGCTCATCTATGTTGACACTTCTCAAGCGCTACTGGGCGGTGATCCGCCGCCCCAGCGTACATTTCAGCCTGGGCTTTCTGACCATCGGCGGTTTCATCGGCGGCATCCTCTTCTGGGGCGCGTTCAATACCGCCATGGAGCTGACCAATACGGAGAAATTCTGCACGGGTTGTCACGAGATGCGGGACAACGTGTTTGCAGAACTCAAGAGCACGATCCACTACACCAACCGCTCGGGCGTACGTGCCGTGTGCTCCAACTGTCATGTGCCGCACGACTGGACTGACAAGATCGCTCGCAAGATGCAGGCCTCCAAGGAAGTGTGGGGCAAGATCTTCGGAACAATCGACACGCCAGAAAAATTCGAAGCCAAGCGGCTGGAGTTGGCGCAGCACGAGTGGGCTCGCTTCAAGGCCAATGATTCTCTGGAGTGCCGCAACTGCCATAACTACGACTCCATGGATATGACGCGGCAGAGTTTGCGTGCACAGAACATGCACAGCACCTATTTGGCCAGCAAGGAAAAAACCTGTATCGACTGCCACAAGGGCATTGCCCACAAGCTGCCTCACATTCCTCCCGGACAGGGCCCCAGCGACACGCCAGGTCAGAAAGTACCTGGGCCAGCTGAGGCTTCGGTTGCGTCGGTGCAGTAGCGGGATGAATGGCTTGGGCACGGCTGCTTCCAGATTTCTTTGTATATCCGGCCTGGGTTGTGTACGCGGCGGCCGAGTGGTGCTGCGCGATCTGGGCTTGGAACTCGGTGACGGTCAACTCCTGATGCTCAGAGGTCATAACGGCGCGGGCAAGAGCAGCCTGCTGCGTTGTCTGGCCGGCCTTCTGCCATGGCGTACTGGAAGCCTCCAGTGGTGCGGCGGTACGCTGTCCCCTCAGGATCCAGCCTACCAGCGGCAACTGGCCTATATGGGACATCAAGCAGGAATGAGCGACGCCTTGACAGGGATGGAGAATCTGCGCTTTGCGCTGGATCTGATGGCTGTGAGCTGGAATGAAGCACGCGTGCAAGCCGTTTTGCAGGCCTTGTCGTTGACGGGAGTCGTCGCACGGCCTTTTGGCCGACTGTCCCAGGGTCAGCGTCGGCGATTGGGGCTGGCCCGTGTTTTGCTGGGCGAGCGTCCGTTTTGGTTGCTGGACGAACCCGACAACTGTCTGGATGTCCAGGGCGAACAATATCTGGTCGAGGCACTGGAGCAGCATCTGGCCTCAGGAGGAATGGCCGTGGTGGCTTCGCACCGCAACCTGGTGCTGCCGACGCCCCGGGTGTCGGTGCTGGACTTATCCCGCTCCGTGGTCACGACGGCAATGAATGAGAAGGTGGCTGTTTGCTGAGAGCTGTGTGCGCAAGAGAGTTGAAATTGGCCGCTCGAAGGCCTTCCGATGCCTTGGGCGGGCTGTTCTTTTTCGTGCTGGTGGGCAGTCTTTTCCCCTTGGCTTTGGGGCCGGACGCCCCCCTGCTGAGGCAGATTGCGCCGGGCATTGTGTGGGTCGCGGCCTTGCTGGCCGTGCTGCTGGGGCAGCACCGGCTGTTCGAGAGCGACATGGCCGACGGGTCGCTGGAGCAATGGTTGCTGGCGCCTGCGCCCCTTTCGCTGCTGGTGGGCCTCAAGGTGGCCACGCACTGGTTGCTGGGTGTGTTGCCATTGTTGCTGGTGGCTCCCTTGCTGGGTTGGCAGTACGGCCTGGATGGGACGGTGGTCAGCATTCTGCTGGCATCGCTGGCCCTGGGAACGCCCAGCCTGTGCCTGCTGGCGGCTCTGGGCGCAGCACTGACACTGGGTGTGCGGGGGCAGTTGCTGCTGGCTCTGGTGGTGCTGCCGCTGAGCGTGCCCATCCTGATCTTTGGCAGCCATGCCGTGGCCCAGGCGCAGCAAGGGCTGAGTGCAGCGCCTGCTCTCAATCTGCTGGGGGCCTGCCTGTGCCTGGCGTTACTGGCCGGCCCCTGGGCTATAGCAGCGGCCTTGCGCCTCGCGCTGGAGTGATATGAATTCCCTTACTTCCAATGCATCACCGACGCCTGCGGCAGGGTCCAGCGGCCGCAAATGGCGCCAACTGACCTCGCCCCCGATTTTTTACCACTGGGCAGGTCGAGTCTGGCCCTGGATGGCCGTGCTGGCTGCCGTGCTGGCTGCTGCGGGTCTATGGGTCGGATTTGGACTGGCACCTACGGATCACCAACAGGGCGAGGTCTACCGCATCATCTTTTTGCATGTGCCGGCCGCCTGGATGTCCATGTTCATCTATCTGGTGGCAGCGCTCCATGCTGCCCTGGGGTTGATTTACGGCACCCGTCTCTCCCCCCTGCTGGCAAGGGCCCTGGCCCCCACGGGAGCCTTGTTCACAGCCATCGCCTTGTGGACCGGGGCTGCCTGGGGCAAGCCTACCTGGGGGGCCTGGTGGGTATGGGATGCCCGCCTGACGTCGGAGCTGATCCTGCTGTTCCTGTATCTGGGCTATATGGCCATGGTCTCGGCCATAGAGGATTCGCGTCGGGCCGATGGCGCTGGCGCCATCGTGCTGCTTGCTGGCGTGGTCAATGTTCCCATCATCTATTTCTCGGTTCAGTGGTGGAGCACCCTGCATCAGGGTGCGAGTATCCGCATGGATACAGCTCCCAGCATGACACACACCATGCTGGCCGGCATGCTGCTGATGGCGCTGGCCTGCTGGGCCTATACGCTGGCCGTCGCCCTGGTACGGGCACGTTGCCTGATTCTGGAGCGAGCCCGCGAGGAGAGTCTGTAATGCAGGATCATGCTTTTTTCATTGCTCTGGCCTACGGTGTGAGCGCGATGGCGCTGGGTATCGAGCTGATCAGCATCTTTGTGCGCAGCCGTCGCCTGAAGGCTGAAGCCGCGTCCGGACTCGAAGCCAGGGAGAACCCATGAAGCCGCGCCAGCGTCGCCTGCTGTGGGTGTTGGCAGGACTTGCGCTGATGGCCGCAGCCGTCACGCTGGTGCTGCGAGCGCTCAACTCCAATGTGATGTTCTTCTACAGCCCCAGCCAGGTTCATGCGGGTGAGGTTCCGCATGGTGCGGCCTTTCGCCTGGGAGGCCTTGTGGAGCCTGGCTCACTGCAGCGCAGCGGCGACGGAATGCTGCTGCGCTTTGCCGTGACTGATGAAGTGCGCAGTGTGCCTGTGCAGTATCGAGGATTGCTGCCCGACCTGTTCCGCGAGGGCAAAGGTGTGGTGGTATCGGGCCGTATGCAGGCGGACGGTGCCTTCCAGGCCTCCGAGGTGCTGGCCAAGCACGACGAGAACTACATGCCGCCCGAAGCGGCCCATGCATTGAAAAACGCCGCCGGCAAGCCGTCGGAGAAGTCTGCCGACGACGCCACCGTCAGGGAAGCCGGCCAGGACAGCGCCGGTGCCGTCTCCAGCGGAGGCCGCACATGATCGCTGAACTTGGCGTGTTCGCCTTGGTACTGGCCCTGGTTACGGCAGTGCTGCTGGCGGTGCTGCCGCTGGCCGGTGCCCACTGGGGACTGGCGGGCTGGGTAAGGCTGGCCCGGCCCGCAGCCTTTTTGCTATGCGCGTTGTGCGTGCTGTCTTCGGCCAGCCTGTTCTGGTGCTTCTGGCGCGGAGACTTCTCGGTGCTGTATGTGGCGGCCAATTCCCATAGCGACCTGCCCATGGCCTACAAGCTGGCAGCGTTCTGGGGTGGTCATGAAGGCTCCATGCTGCTGTGGCAGCTCATGCTCTCGGGCTGGACCCTGGCGGTGGCCTGGCGCAGCCGAGACCTGCCGCCGGCCTTCGTGGCGCGCGTGCTCGCGGTGCTGGGATGGATCAGCGTGGGCCTGCTGCTGTTCCTGCTGTTTCTCTCCAACCCGTTTGCACGCCTGATCCCGGCGGCTGCGCAAGGCAAGGACCTCAACCCCTTGCTGCAGGATCCCGGCATGGTGCTGCATCCGCCGCTGCTGTACATGGGCTATGTGGGCTTTGCCGTGCCCTTTGCGTTCGCACTTGCGGCACTGATCTCGGGCGAGCTGGGTGCGGCCTGGGCGCGCTGGTCGCGTTCCTGGACGCTGGCGGCCTGGGGCTTTCTCACACTGGGCATTCTGCTGGGCAGCGCCTGGGCCTATTACGTACTGGGCTGGGGCGGCTGGTGGTTCTGGGACCCGGTGGAAAACGCCTCTTTCATGCCCTGGCTGGTGGGTACGGCCCTGCTGCATTCGCTGATCGTGACCGACCAGCGCGGCGCCTTCCGCAGCTGGTCGGCCCTGCTGGCCATCTGCGCATTTTCGCTGAGCCTGCTGGGTACCTTTCTCGTGCGCTCAGGCGTGCTTACCTCGGTTCATGCGTTTGCCGTGGACCCAGGGCGGGGGCTCTTCATCCTGTGCTTCATCGTGGCTGTGGTGGGAGCATCGCTGTGGCTGTTCGCCTGGCGCGCACCGGAGCTGGGCCGCGGCTCCGGGGAATTTGCCATGCTCTCGCGCGAAACCTTTTTGCTGATCAACAACGTGCTCTTCACCGCTGCCGCGCTGGCGGTGCTTATAGGCACGCTGTACCCGCTGGCGCTCGATGTGCTGAGCGGCGAGAAGATCTCCGTGGGGCCGCCGTACTTCCAGGCCGTCTTTTTGCCTTTGGTGCTGCCGGCCCTGGCCCTGATGGGCGTGGGCACGGTGGCGCGCTGGAAGAGCAGCCTGGTTGGCGAGCTGTGGCGGCGCCTTCGCGTGGCCCTCGTGCTGAGCCTTGCCTGCTCGGCAGTGCTGGCACTGGCAGGCGGCTGGATGGGTGTGCGCCTGTCCCCGGCCACCTTGCTGGGCCTGGCCCTGGGCCTGTGGTGCCTGCTCAGCACACTGGCCCATATCTGGCAGCGCCTGGGGCAAGGCCTGGAAATCGGCCATCTGGGTCAGCGCCTGTCGCGCCAGCCCTGGGGCTGGTGGGGCATGCTGATGGCCCATGCCGGTGCGGGCGTGTTCGTGCTGGCGGTAAGCCTGGCCGACGGGCTGGAGAGCCGGCACGAGACCACGCTGGCGCAGGGTGAGACTGCCGAGGCGGGTGGCTACCGCTTCCGCTTCGACAGCCTTGGTCCGACAGCCGGCCCCAACTATGACGCGCAGCGTGCCCAATTCACCGTCAGCCGAGCGGGGCTGGACAGCTGGAGCATGTTTCCCGAGAAGCGGGTTTACCGCGCCCAGGGCATGGCGCTGAGCCAGGCCGCCATTGACAGCGGCTGGACACGCGACGTTTTCGTGGCCCTGGGCGATCCACTGGACGATCAGGGCCTGCGCTGGACCGTGCGCCTACAGGTCAAGCCTTTCATGGACTGGGTCTGGATAGGCACGCTGATGATGGCGCTGGGCGCGGGCCTGAGCCTTATGGACCGACGCTTTCGTACAGCCAAGCAGCGAGCGCATCACCAGTCCGGCGCTCCGGCCCTGCAAGGAGCTGTCTGATGCGCTTTGTCCTGCCCCTGGCAATATTTTTAGGCCTGGCCATCATGCTCGGGCTTGGCCTGCAGCGTGACCCACGGGCCCTGCCTTCGGCGCTGCTGGAACAGCCCGCACCGGCCATAGACCGCCCTCTGCTCGAAGATCAGCAGCAAGTCTTGCATCTGCAGGACCTGCGAGGCCGGGCCTGGTTGCTCAATGTCTGGGCCTCATGGTGCGCCCCCTGCCGGCAGGAGCTACCCGTATTGGCCGAACTCTCGAAGCGCGACGCGGTCGCCGTCTACGGCCTGAACTACAAGGATCAGCCGGACAAGGCTCGCGCGCTGCTGCGGGTGGCGGGCAACCCCTACCGAGCTTCAGCCATCGACGGCGATGGCCGCGTGGGCATGGACTTCGGCATCCAGGGAGTGCCGGAAACCTTTGTCATCGACAGCCAGGGCCGCGTGCGCTATCGCCACGTGGGCCCGGTAACCGCAGAGATATGGCGCGATCGGCTGCTGCCGGTCATCAGGAGTCTGCAATGAAACCGCGAAGTATCGGCGCTGCCTTCACAGCGGCCTTGCTGGCCTGCATGGCAATGCTGGCCCAGGCCGGGCAGACCGCTCGGGACCAGGAACTGCTGGATCGTGAAATGGCGCTGGCCGCTCAGCTTCGCTGTGTCGTCTGCCAGAACCAGACCGTGGCCGAATCGCGTGCCCCCATGGCCGAGGACATGCGCCGCGAGATCCGCAACCAGCTCGAGCAGGGCCATAGCAATGAGCAGGTGATCAACTTCTTCGAACAGCGCTATGGCTCCTTTGTGCGCTACAACCCGCCCTGGAAGCCATCGACCTGGTTGCTGTGGAGCAGCCCGTTCCTTGCCGCGCTTGGCGGCTTTGTCCTGCTGCGGCGCACACTGCGCCAAAGGAGCATGCCGGACGAGCCACTCACTGCGCAGCAACGAGACCGTGCACGTCAATGGCTGGACACGACCTCGAAGGAGGAACGCCAATGAGCGCCATGCACTGGTTGTGGCTGGGTGCCATCGCCCTGATGCTTCTGAGCCTGGCTGTACTGCTGCCGCCTCTGCTGGCCGAGGCCCCATCGCCCGCCAGCGATCCTGAAGAAGCGCTGCGCCGCCTCTACCAGGCCCAGTTGGCCGAGCTGAAGCTGGAGCGCTCAGGGGGGCGCCTGAGCGAGACCGACCACGCTCAAGCGGTCGAAGAACTGCAGCGGCGTCTGCTCAGAGAACTGGACAGACCCCGAGCATCCGTTGCCTGGCGCCAAAGTCCATGGCTGCGCCGTGGCAGCGCGCTGTTGTTGGCGGTGCTGCTCCCTGTCGCCGCGTTCGCTTTGTACCTGCAGGTGGGTGACCCAAAGGCTGCGGCGCAGCTGGCGCAGGAGCAGCCCGACGCGCACGGAGACGGCGCGGGCGATACGCAAGTGCAGGCCATGGTGGATGGGCTGGCCCGGCGTCTTGAGGAACAACCCCGGAACCTGCCTGGCTGGGTGATGCTGGCCCGCTCCTATGAGACTCTGGAGCTATTTGACGCTGCGGCCCAGGCATACCGGCAGGCTTTGCAGGAGGCGCGGCGTAGCGCGATGGATGAGGAAGTCCAGGCGAGGTTATGGGCCGATCTGGCCGACGCGCTGGCATCGGCCCAGGGCGGTGATCTGGATGGCGAGGCCGGCAAGGCCATCGCCCAGGCACTGCAGTTGCAGCAGAGCCAACCCAAGGCGCTGGCCCTTGCCGGCAGTGCCGCCGTGCGCCATGGCCAGCTGGATGAGGCGGGCAAGCATTGGCGGGCCCTGCTGGCGCAGCTGGAGCCCGGATCGGACATGGCGCTGCGCGTGCAGGACGACCTGCTCAAGCTGGAGGCTTTGGCGTCTGAAGACAGCTCGAGCATCACTGCCAAAACTGCGGCCGCATCCAAGAGCCGCCTGAGCGGAGAATTGCGATGGGCAGCCTCCAAGGCCAATCCATCTGAACTGTCCCGGTTGGCCAAGGCTCAAGTCTTTGTCGTGGCTCGCGCCGACGGTCACCCCCGGCCTGTGGCAGTGCTGCGCCTGCCTGCGACCGCCCTGCCGACACATTTCACGCTGGGACCGGAGAACCTGCTCGATCCTGCAGTTTCGCTGTCGTCATTCCCGGAGCTACGTTTGCAGGCGCGGCTGTCGCTGGACGGCCAAGCCATGCCACGAGCAGGAGATATCTACAGCCAGTCGCTCTCGGTGACTCCCGGCTCCTCGAACTTGCTGCTGGAATTGAATCCGGCTTTCTAGCAAGTGTGTCTGGACTGCAAGCAGCCAGGCAGACAACGTGCGTTATTGGCATCTCTGGTGCAGGCATTGCGCCGTCATGCATGTGCTGTGACAGCGAATCGGTACGGAGTCAAGAGCCGCTATATTGCGAGGGGCGGCTCAATCCTGAACCACGACTCCGCTCTGGACGGTGATCGGGATGCGCGATCTGGACACTGGCAGAAATCAACCGACAGCTGCGACAAAATGTCTGTTTGAATGCCGTTTTCCGCTAACGGCTGGCTTCATACCGACAAAACAAAAATGCCCGCTTTTCAGCGGGCATTTTCTGTTGCAAACTCTGGCTTCGTCTGCACGTTTGGTAGGCGCGATTGGACTCGAACCAACGACCCCCACCATGTCAAGGTGGTGCTCTAACCAGCTGAGCTACGCGCCTGTTGTTCTGTTCGATGAAGCAATTGTAGCACGGGTTTTTCACTCATTTTTTGAGAGCTAACATTTTCTTGTCATCGAGCACTGTCAGTGCGCAATCGGGACTTACATCAGCGCCTTCTGGCCGAGCGAACGCCGGAGACACTGGCGACGATGCCAAGTACCTTGTTGAGACGACCCGAATCTGCCACTTCCACCGTGAACGTCATCCATGCCGTCCCCTTGACGGACTGGGTCTGCACTCCGATGACATTGGTCTTCTCGCGTGCAAACACGTCCGAGATATCGCGCAGCAAGCCTTGACGGTCGGCCGCCTCCACCGCAACGTCCACAGGGTAAACCGGTCCACCCTTGTCCACATGCTTGGGGGTGCCCCAGTCGACCTCGATGACACGCTCCGGGCTCTTGGCCATCATCTCGCGGAAATTCGAGCAATCGCAGCGGTGAACGCTCACGCCCTTGCCACGGGTCACAAAGCCGCCGATCTCGTCCGGAGGAGCCGGCTTGCAGCATTTGGCGAGCTGGGTCATGAGCGAATCGACGCCCACCACCAGCACTCCACCTCGCGACGAGTCATGCCCACGCGCCTTGCGCACCGGCGTGAATGCATCTTCCTCTGGCGTTTCTTCACTGGGACGCAGCACGACTTCGATATTGCGCAGTGAATACTCGTCCTTGCCCACGACTTCAAACAGTGCATCGGCAGACTTGAAGCCCAGCTGTGCCGCCAGCTCTTCAAGCTTGATCGCCGTCTTGCCTTCGCGCTGCAGCAGCTTTTCAACGGCCTCGCGCCCGCGCGAGACGGTTTCATGCGTAGCCTGGGCATTGAACCAGGCGCGCACCTTGGCCTTGGCGCGGTTGCTGACCAGATAACCCAGCTCGGCATTGAGCCAGTCGCGGGAGGGGCG
Organism: Comamonas sp. F1-6; assembly: GCF_039581415.1. NCBI lineage: Bacteria > Pseudomonadati > Pseudomonadota > Betaproteobacteria > Burkholderiales > Comamonadaceae > Comamonas > Comamonas sp. F1-6. Next base: position 267,796 of record NZ_JBCPWN010000004.1, on the reverse strand, counting down.
GTCTTCCTTGGCCGTGTTGATCTCTACCGTCTGGCCGCTTTCCAGAGCGGTGTTCAGCGGCACCATGGCCCCGTCCACACGCGCACCACGGCAACGATGGCCCAGGCTGGTGTGCACCGAGTAGGCGAAGTCCACCGGCGTGGCCCCTTGCGGCAGCTCGATCACGGCCGCATCGGGAGTCAGCACATAGATGCGATCTTCAAACAGACCACGCTGGGCCGAGCCCGTCAGGTCGCTGCCCCAGGCCAGCAACTGGCGCAGCACGGCGATCTTGGCGTCATATTCGCTGGACGCAGACACGCCCGCATAGCCTTTGGTGCCGGCTTCCTTGTAAGCCCAGTGCGCGGCCACGCCATGCTCGGCATGGTCGTGCATGGCCTGGGTGCGGATCTGGATCTCTATGGTGCGGCCGGTTTCATCGCGCACCACCGTGTGCAGAGACTGATAACCGTTGGGCTTGGGTTTGGCGATGTAGTCGTCGAACTCCTTTTCCAGCGGTGTGAATTGCTCATGCACCCAGGACAGGGCTGCATAGCAGTCCTTGACCGTAGGCACGATGACGCGCATGGCACGGATATCGAACAGCTGGTCAAAGCTCAGCGACTTGCCGCGCATCTTCTTGACGATGCTGTATATGTGCTTGGGACGCCCCTGAACGGAGGCGCTGATGCTGTGGGCGCGCAAGTCGGCCTCGAGCCGCGCACGCATCTGCTCCATATAGGCTTCGCGCTCGACCCGCTTTTCGTCGAGCAGACGCGCGATCTGGCGATAGGTATCGGGCTCCAGAAAACGGAAAGCCAGATCTTCGAGCTCCCATTTGATCTGCCAGATTCCCAGACGGTTGGCCAGCGGCGCAAAGACATAGAGAGCTTCGCGCGCGATGCTGGGTGAAACCGGACTCTTCTCAGCCGCGTAGTAGCGCAGCGTCTGCAGGCGCGACGCCAGGCGCAGCAGCACCACGCGCAGATCGCGCGAAAAGCCCAGCAGCATCTTGCGCACGTTCTCGGTCTGGGTGGCCACGCCATCGACATGCTGGCTGCTCAGCTCGGCGTCTCGCGCCTGCTGCTGCACCCGGATGAGTTTGATGGTTTCGACTGCCAGGGTCGCAAAATTGTCTCCAAACGCCTTGGCAATCACTTCCTGCGGCTTGTTCAGGTGCACGCTGGCATGCACCAGATAAATGGCCGCCTGCATGGTTTCCGAGCCACCGATTTTCTTGAGGATGGCGGCAACGGCGTCGGCATGGGTCAGGGTGTTTTCACCGGTCTCCATGACTTCGCCGGCAATCAGAGGTTCTGCAAAGGCACGGGCGCGCACCAGCGCATTGACTTGATCGGGCAAAACCTCGGATGTGGCGGTAATCAGATGCGGCGTAGGCTCCGTGAGCTTGGGTGCGGCGTCAGAAACTGTGGTTACGGTATCGCTGGTCTTCATGCAGCTTCCTCTTGGGCCTGCTGCGCAAGACTGATGTTCGCAGGCAAACCCTTATCCCCTTGTAAAAACTTTTGTATCAACGCCACTTGCCCCGGCACTACCAACGTTGGAGCATGTCCCACGCCCTGCAGTTCCGTGCAATGCGCCCTGGGGCCACGCTCGGTCATGGCCTTGGCGGTACGGCTGGAAAGCAGATCGGACTCGGCCCCTCTGATAAGCAATACCTGTGCCTTGATCTGGTCGTAAAGCTGCCAGAGCAAGGCCTCACCGGCCTGAGCAGTCTCGCGCGTCATCTGTGCCATGGGCATTGCAATACGGGGGTCGTAATGCAGCACCACACCCCCTTGGGCATCTGGCTTGATCATGGCTTGCGAGAGCCGGCTCCATTGCTCATCGCTATGTGGGCCGAATCCCTCGGAAATCAAGCGCATGGCAGCAGCAGCGCTCTCAAAGTTGGGAAACTGCAAGCCTTTTCCGACATAGGAGCCGATTCGTTCCAGCGACTCCCATTCAATCGCCGGCCCTACGTCGTTGAGCACCAGCCGCCGAACAGGCACCGGCAGCGGCAGACCGGGCTGCCCCACGACACCCATCCCGATCAAGCCACCCATGCTGGTACCGACCCAGTCCAGGGTTTCAATCGGTGCCTGAGCATGCAACTGGGCCAGCAGCGCCAACATATCGGCCGCATACAACGGCAGCTGATAACCCATGGGGTCGGCCAGCCAGTCGCTTTCGCCGCGCCCCACCACATCGGGGCAGATCACGCGGGCAAAACGGCTGAGCTCGGCGGCCAGCACATCAAAGTCTCGCCCCTGGCGTGAGAGGCCGTGCACGCAGACGATGACATGAGGATGTCTTGGATTGCCGGTATGGTTCCATTCCCAGTACGCCATGCGGTGCGTTCCCTCGGGCTGAGCCTCGACCTGTTGGCGGCGCTGAGCACTGGCCCAGGTGGGAGCCGTTGCAGAGGCTCCGGGACACGATACGTAATTCAGCGTAGGTTGATTCATGGAGAACGCGTTTTCAAGACCGGGGCCGATAATGGCTGTCGTCGCATCGTAATTCATTCGGAGACCTTGTATGTCCATGTTGAAAGGCAAAACCGCTCTCGTGACGGGATCGACCAGCGGAATCGGCCTAGGTATCGCAATCGCTCTGGCACGCCAGGGTGCCAATATCGTGCTCAACGGCTTTGGCGATGTCGAAGCACCACGCGCCCAGGTGCTTGATGCCGGCAAAGCAGCCGGCATCGAAGTCGGCTACCACGGAGCGGACATGAGCAAGGCCACCGACATTGAAGCCATGATGAAATACGCCGCGGCCGAATTCGGCCGCGTCGACATCCTGATCAACAACGCCGGCATTCAGCATGTGGCCAAGGTGCAGGACTTCCCCGTGGAGAAGTGGGATGCCATCCTCGCCATCAACCTGAGCAGCGCCTTCCACACCACGCGCCTGGCCCTGCCCGCCATGCAGCAGGCCAACTGGGGCCGCATCATCAATGTGGCTTCGGTGCACGGCCTGGTCGGCTCGGCCGAAAAATCGGCCTATGTCGCCGCCAAGCACGGCATCGTCGGCCTGACCAAGGTGACGGCGTTGGAAAACGCCACCACCGGCGTGACCTGCAACGCCATCTGCCCCGGCTGGGTGCTCACGCCGCTGGTACAAAAGCAGGTGGACGCGAAGGCTGCCGCCCAAGGCATCAGCAATGAAGACGCCACCAGGCAGCTGCTGGGAGAGAAAGAGCCTTCGATGCAGTTCACCACGCCCGAAGAGCTAGGCGAGCTGGCTGTCTTCTTCTGCTCGGCCGCGGCCAACAATGTGCGCGGCGTGGCATGGAATATGGACGGCGGCTGGGCCGCACAATAAAAGCCGCTCGGCTCCAGCGCATGCGTCTATCAATTAGATAGCATCTAGCGCTTGCCAGAAAACATATTCAGCATCAAATCATGATGAAAATCAAAAAGGAGCAGCGCAAGCTGCTCCTTTTTTATACACGCCGCGCGGATCCGATCACTGCATCTGAATCGAGCCACCGACGCTGACCGTCACCTCGGTGCGATCCGCCTCCACCGGCACGGGTGCGGCATCCGCATAGCTGGCCTTGGCCATGCTCATCATGCGCGGGCGAGGCATGGGATGCCCGCCGCCGCCGCTGCTGCTCACATTGACCTCGCGCAGGCTGTAGCCCGCAAAACCGAAGCTCTTGGAGATGGCCGCAGCACGCTGGCGGAAGCTCTCGATCGCCTTGGCCTGGGCTTCGCCCTCCACCTTTTCCCGTGCTTCGCGCGAGAGGCCGAAGCTCATGCTGGCCAACGTCATGTCCTGCACCTTGGCCGCTGCCTGAGTGATGCGCACGAAGTCGCGCCCCTGCAGCACGATCTCTGCTTGGCCCTGCCAGCCTTCGATCTTGCCATTGTTGCCATAACGCGGCGAGATGGAGAAATTACCGGTGCTCAATTCCATCTGCCGACCTTGCGCATCGTTACGCAGCGTGGTCATGGCGGACTCCACGATCTTTTGCAGCTGGGACTGAACGGACGCGGCATCGCGGCCATCCTTGCTGGCCGACAGGGTTGCCGTCATCCAGTCCTGCTTGACCTCCACGGTTCCCTGAGCCGACAGCTGCACCACATTGGCAGGTCTATGCATGTCACGCGCGGCGCCCTGGGCCCATACATTGCCGCCAGCGCAGGCCGCAGCCAGCGCAAGTGCGGCAGCCGCGGCGCGAGAGGAAGAGGAAGACTTGGAAAATTGATTCATGCGGTTCACCCTTGTAAGTAAATCAGGCCATGCAGATACACATGCATTTCACCATTGCGCAAAGTCGCTGCAGCGCAGCATGTCAGCCCAGAGTGTGACTTTATGTACGAATACTCCACATTCGACACACCAACAGAACAAACACTGAAACAATAGTGCAAAATACTCTTGAAAAGTTCCTCATGAAACATTTATTGTTCCATTAATAAACGCAACAATCGTAACAAGTAGCAAGACTTGACCTTGTTTTGCTGGATTTTTTTGATCTAGCGATAACAATGGGCCAGTTACAAATAAATCGACAAGGACGATCATGGCAACGACGAACAACCGTACTGACAAGATCCTCGTGGTGGATGACGATGCACGCATCCGCGACCTGCTGCGCCGCTATCTGACGCAGGAAGGCTTCGAGATCATGATTGCCGAGGACGGCAAGGCGCTCAACCGCATCCTGCTGCGCGAGACTGTCGACCTGATCGTGCTGGATCTGATGATGCCCGGCGAGGATGGCCTGTCCATTTGCCGCCGCCTGCGCTCCGCCAACGACCGCACTCCCATCATCATGCTGACCGCCAAGGGCGAGGATGTGGACCGCATCGTGGGCCTGGAAGTGGGCGCCGACGACTATCTGGGCAAGCCCTTCAACCCCCGCGAGCTGCTGGCCCGCATCCATGCCGTGCTGCGCCGCCGTCCGCCTCAGGAAGCACCGGGCGCGCCTTCGGGCGACAACGAGGTGGTGACCTTTGGCCCCTTCACCTTCGACCTGGGCACTCGCGTGCTGCAAAAGAATGGCGAGGAGTTGCCACTCACCACCGGCGAATTCGCCATGCTCAAGGCCCTGGTGCGCCACCCGCGCCAGCCTCTGTCGCGCGAAAAGCTGGCCCTGCTGGCCCGTGGCCGCGAATTCGAGCCGTTCGACCGCAGCCTGGACGTGCAGGTTTCCCGCCTGCGCAAGCTGATCGAGGAAGACGCTGCCGCACCACGCTATATCCAGACCGTCTGGGGCGTGGGCTATGTGTTCGTACCCGATGGCATGAACTGATTCTGCCCGCCTCCATCGCAACAAGCCGCCCGCTGCGCGGCTTGTTGCGCTTGGGTACCGGTCCATAGGGCCCATAAGTCAAGCTCTTTCAACAACCAACAGTAGATAGACACTTTTTGGACAAACCGTAACCCGCGTCGCCCATATTGGGCGTACCCTCGGGTCCAGTTATTTCCGCATTGCTGTTCATGAGCGCTTTTCACCATCCGCCGCCCGACGCCACCAGCCCCGTACCTCTGGAGTACGAGCGGCGCAGCACAGCTCGCTCCCCTGTGGGGCTGAACCTGTTCTGGCGTACTTTCTGCCTGCTGGCCCTGCTGCTGGTGGGCAGCATTCTGGCCTGGCTGCAGACACTGCGGGCACTGGATTTCGAGCCGCGCACGCTGCAAACGGCCAAGCAAGTGGCCTCTTTGGTCAACCTCAGCCGCGCTGCCCTCGAGCATTCGGATGCGATCAACCGCGTCTCCCTGATCAAGACCATGGCCGACCAGGAAGGCGTGCGCATTCTGCCCCGCGAACCCGGCGACTCCTTCGAGCTGCTGGAGCAAAACGCCCTCGGCCAGAAGCTGACCGAGGAACTGACCACACGCCTTGGCTACGGCACCGTGGTGGCGCGCAGCGTCAACGGAGAGCCCGGCCTGTGGGTTGGCTTCACCATCAACGGCGACCGCAACTGGATGCTGATGGACCAGTCGCGCTTCACTCCCGCCAGCGGCCAGACCTGGCTGATCTGGCTGATCACGGCCGCCCTGCTCTCGCTCATCGGCGCGGCCGCCATCGCCCGCCTGATCAACCGGCCACTCAAACAACTGTCCTATGCAGCCAATCGCGTGCGGGAGGGCGACTTCGACGCCAGCCAGCTCGACGAGGAAGCCGTGACCAGCGAAATTCGCGAAGTCAATATCGGCTTCAACCGCATGGCGCAGAAGCTTGCCAAGCTGGAGCAGGACCGTGCCGTGATGCTGGCCGGCATCTCCCACGACCTGCGCACGCCGCTAGCGCGGCTGCGTCTGGAGACCGAGATGAGCGTCTATGACGATGTGGCGCGCGAGCATATGGTGGCCGACATCGTTCAACTGGATGCCACCATCGACAAATTCCTGGATTACGCCCGCCCCGATCATCGCGTCATGCTCAGCCCCGTGGATCTGCACGCCGTGGTTGCCTCCTGCGTCTATGCCGTGCAGGACCACCGTGAGCTGCAAATCACCATGAACGTGCCCGAAGACCTCTACGTCATGGCCGATGAGGTGGAGCTGGCGCGCGTCATCTCCAACCTCTTTGAGAATGCACGCCGCTATGGCAAGACCCCATCGACCGACACCACCGAGGTGGATGTGGTTGCCAAGGAAAGCGAAAAATGGGTGGTCATCCGCATCCGCGACCATGGCAAGGGCGTTCCGGCCGAGCAACTGGCCAATCTGACCCAGCCCTTCTTCCGCGGCGACACGGCGCGCACGGCGGCCGCAGGCGCAGGCCTGGGTCTGTCCATCGTGGACAAGACGGTGCAGCGCATGGGCGGCATGTTTGCCCTGTCCAATTCATCGACAGGCGGTCTGGTCGCCCATCTGCAGCTGCAGCGCGCCATGGGTGTGACGGCCGGTGCGGCGCCCGAACAGCGCCTGCAGCGCCCCCAGGTCAAGCGCAACCTGCCGCGCGACAAGAAAGACGATGAGACCGTGGAAGACTGAATCTGCCCACCTCATTGCACAATCGGCATCGCCTTTCAACCATCTGCCGGAGAGCTCACCATGCAAGCCCGATGCCTGTGCGAAGCCGTTCTCGTCACCGCGCCCGAAACCCACGAAGTTCACGTCTGCCACTGCAGCATGTGCCGGCGCTGGGGAGAAGGCCCAGCCTTCACCCTGCATGGCGGCACGGCGGTGCAGACCAGCGGCCCCGTCACGCGCTATGCCTCCTCGCCCTGGGCGGAGCGGGCTTTTTGCAGCAGCTGCGGCACCCACCTCTTCTACCGCCTACTGGCAAGCAACGAGCATTTTCTGTCTGCCGGGCTGTTTCAGGACGCCCAGGGCCTGAAACTGGCGCAGCAGATCTATATCGACGAAAAGCCCGACTATTACGCGCTGGCCAATGACACCCCGACCCTGACCGGGGCCGAGGTGCAAGCCCTCTACAGCGATTCCTGACCGGCTTTCGCAGCGGCCATTGCGGCGAACGAGGCTAGGCTGTCCGTACCAGCAAGGCCACGGCACGAGCCTCCATGGCCTGCTGCTGACCCACAGGCCCCAGCTTCTCGGCCGTCTTGGCCTTGACGTTGACCTGCTCCACATCCAGCCCCAGCACCTGGGCAATGCGCTCGCGCATCTTCTCGATATGGGGAGCCAGCTTGGGCGCCTGAGCCACGATGGTGCTGTCGATATTGCCGATCTCGAAGCCCTTAGCACGCACGCGCCTGGCAGCCTCGGCCAGCAGCACGGCAGAGTCCGCCCCCTTGAACTGTGCGTCGGTGTCCGAGAAATGGCGGCCGATATCGCCCAGCGCCGCGGCGCCGAACAGGGCATCGGTGATCGCGTGCAGCAGCACGTCGGCATCAGAATGGCCGAGCAGCCCCAGGCTATGAGGCACTTCGACACCGCCGAGAATCAGCTTGCGACCTGGCACCAGCGCATGTACATCCCAGCCTTCACCAATACGAAAATTCATAAAAATCCTTGTCAAACCCTTGCTCATAAAGCGCAAGCAGCTATCAAATTAAATACCATCTGCGCCAATCCGGCTCGGACACGGACTTGCCCGTCGCCAAGCCCTGCCGATGGCGAATCCGTCTAGCCACGCGCCTTGCGCTGCAGCAGCACCGCCTCGGCCAGCGCAAAGTCGTCGGGGTAGGTCACCTTGAAGTTCTGCGCACCGCCCGGCACCAGTCTCGGTGAGTGACCGGCCAGTTCCATGGCGCTGGCTTCGTCGGTCACGGCAGCGCCCGCCGCCTGCAGCGCAGCCAGCAAGGCTGCGATACGGAACATCTGCGGCGTCTGAGCCAGCCATTTGTCGCTGCGCTCCACCGTCTGCGCCACACGCGCCGGACCCGCGCCTGCGGCCTGCTGCTTGAGGGTGTCGGGCAGCTTCAGCGCCAGCAGCCCCCCCACGGCATCGGGCATGCAGGCATCGATCAAGGCATTGACCTGCGCCGATGCGACCAGACAGCGCGCCGCGTCATGCACCAGCACCCAGTCCTCGGCGCTGGCTCCCATGCGCAGCAACTCCTGCAGGCCGTTGCTCACGGTCTCGGCACGGGTGGCTCCGCCACAGGCAGCAATGCCGAGCCGGGCGTCCGTGGCGCGCTCCTGCCAGAAGCCATCGGAAGCAGAGACCACCAGCAGCACACGGTGGATGCGCTGCACCGCCAACATGGCGTCCAGCGTGTGCATGACCATGGGCTGGCCGGCAACCATCTGATATTGCTTGGGCAGCTCGGGGGCCGGGGAGTCTGCGGCAATGGCGCGCAGACCGACGCCCGCGCAGGGAATCAGCCCCCAGCAGCGGGGCGCAGATGCAGGCGATGAAGCCGCCGCAGCGTTTGCCTTGTCGTCCGTCATGGACTCAGGCGAGAAAAACCGATCTGTCATGCACAGTATTTTAAAATCACCGTTTCGTCCGAAAGCCCGTGAGATCCATCGACGACCTGCTTTCGGCTTGCATCGCCTTGAGGTGTCCCCATTTTGAGTGAATGCGCCGCTAACCATCAGCTACGCGCTGATTGGGCTGTGAGCCCTGCCTTTGATGGCCGGACTCGCCCGCTTTCAATCTGTCCCCGTTTTTTTGCATCCAGCCCGCGCCTGCGCGCCGCTGCCTGCGTTCGTCTGTGAAAAACCATGCAACTGCCCAAGCTCACCCCCGGTAAACGCTTTCACCTGCCCCGTCCAGTTGGCAGCGCCGACGCGCTGCTGCTGGCTAGGCTGGGCGAGCGCGAAAAGCAAGACGGCCGGGTCACTGCCATCGTCACGGCCGATGCCGCCGACGCCCACCGTCTCATGGAAGAGATGGCCTTCTTCGCCCCCGAGCTGCGCTGCGCATTGTTCCCAGACTGGGAAACCCTGCCCTACGACAGCTTCTCGCCGCACCAGGATCTGATCAGCGAGCGCCTGGCCACACTGTGGCGCATCAACCAGCGCGACAAGCAGCATGGCGCCGATGTGGTCATCGTGCCCGCCACCACGGCCCTTTATCGCCTGGCTCCGCCCTCGTTTCTGGCCGGCTATACCTTTGAATTCAAGCAGGGCCAGAAGCTGGACGAGGCCAAGCTCAAGGCTCAGCTCACGCTGGCGGGCTACCAGCATGTGTCCCAGGTGGTCAGCCATGGCGAATACGCGGTGCGCGGCGGCCTGATCGATCTGTTTCCCATGGGCTCGCTCCAGCCCTACCGCGTGGATCTGTTCGACGACGAGATCGACTCCATCCGCACCTTCGACCCCGACACGCAACGCAGCCTCTACCCCGTACCCGAAGTGCGCCTGCTGCCAGGCCGCGAATTCCCTATGGACGAGGAGGCTCGCGCCAAGTTCCGCAGCCGCTGGCGCGAGCTGCTAGAAGGCGACCCCACGCGCAGCCGCATCTACAAGGACATGGGTGCCGGCATTGCCACGGCCGGCATCGAGTACTACCTGCCTTTGTTCTTTGACGAGACGGCCACGGTCTTTGACTACCTGGGCGATGAGGCCACCGTGGTGCTGCACGGCGATCTGGAGCCGGCCTTCCAGCGCTTCTGGCAGGATACCAAGGACCGCTACCGCCTGGTGCAGGGCGACCCCGACCACCCGGCGCTGCCGCCCGAGACGCTGTTTCTCAGCGCCGACCAGTTCTATACCCGCAGCAAGGAGCATGCCCAGCTGGCCTTGCGCCCGGGCACCGAAGATGTGGCCGACAGCGCCATCTTCCAGAAGCTCGAAGACCTTTCCGTGCTGCGCGGAGCCGATGACCCGCTGGCCAAGCTGCAAAAACATATAGCTTCCAGCGCAAGCCGGGTCTTGCTTCTGGCCGAATCCGATGGCAGACGCGAGAGCCTGCTCGACTTTTTCCGTGCCTCAGGCGTCAACCCGCCCGTGTTCGATTCGCTGGCCGAGTTCCAGGCCGATGCCACGGAAAAGGTCGGCATTGCCACCTCCAGCCTGATGACGGGCTTTGCCTGGGTCGAGGAAGGCCTGGACTTCGTCACCGAAACCGAGCTGTTTGCCAGCAGCCCCACAGGCCGCCGTCGCCGCCGCCAGGAGCAGGTCAGCGATGTGGAGGCCCTGATCAAGGACCTGTCCGAGCTCAAGGTGGGCGACCCCATCGTTCATGCCGACCACGGCATAGGCCGCTATCGCGGGCTGATCAATATGGACATGGGCCAGAAGAACACTGACGGCACGCCCGCGCTGCAGGAATTTCTGCATCTGGAATATGCGGCCGACGCCGTGCTCTATGTGCCCGTCAGCCAGTTGCACCTGATCAGCCGCTACACCGGCGTCTCGCCCGACGATGCGCCGCTGCACAAGCTCGGCGGCACGCAATGGGAAAAAGCCAAGCGCAAGGCCGCCGAACAGGTGCGCGACTCGGCCGCCGAGCTGCTCAATATCTACGCCCGCCGCGCCGCGCGCCAGGGCCATGCCTTCCGCTTCCCCACGGCCGACTACGAGCAGTTTGTGGCCGACTTCGGCTTCGAGGAAACGGCCGACCAGCGCGCCGCCATCCACGCCGTGGTGCAGGACATGATCAGCCCCCAGCCCATGGACCGCCTGGTCTGTGGCGATGTGGGCTTCGGCAAGACCGAGGTCGCGCTGCGTGCGGCCTTTGTGGCAGCCATGGGCGGCAAGCAAGTCGCCTTCCTCGCCCCCACCACGCTGCTGGCCGAGCAGCATTACCAGACCCTGGTGGACCGCTTCTCCAAATGGCCGATCAAGGTCGCCGAGGTGTCGCGCTTTCGCTCGGGCAAGGAGATCACGGCGGCCATCAAGGGCATCTCGGACGGTACGGTGGATATCGTGGTCGGCACGCACAAGCTGCTGTCCGAATCCACGCAGTTCAAGAACCTGGGCCTGCTCATCATCGACGAGGAACACCGCTTTGGCGTGCGCCACAAAGAGGCCATGAAGGCCATGCGTGCCGAGGTCGATGTGCTGACGCTGACAGCCACCCCGATTCCGCGCACCATGGGCATGGCGCTGGAGGGGCTGCGCGATCTGTCGGTGATTGCCACGGCGCCGCAGCGGCGTCTGGCCATCAAGACCTTTGTGCGCAACGAGGGCACGGGCGTGATTCGCGAAGCCGTGCTGCGCGAGCTCAAGCGGGGCGGACAGATCTACTTCCTGCACAACGAGGTCGAGACCATAGAGAACCGCAAGCAAAAGCTGGAGGAAATCCTGCCAGAGGCCCGCATCGCCGTGGCCCACGGCCAGATGCCCGAGCGCGAGCTGGAGCGTGTGATGCGCGATTTCGTGGCCCAGCGCTACAACATCCTGCTGTGCTCGACCATCATCGAGACCGGCATCGACGTGCCATCGGCCAACACCATTCTCATCAGCCGCGCCGACAAGTTCGGCCTGGCGCAGCTGCACCAGCTGCGTGGCCGCGTGGGACGCAGCCACCATCAGGCCTATGCCTATCTGATGGTGCCGGACCTGGACGGCCTGACCAAGCAGGCCCAGCAGCGACTGGAGGCCATCCAGCAGATGGAGGAGCTGGGCTCGGGCTTCTATCTGGCCATGCATGACCTGGAAATCCGTGGCGCCGGCGAGGTGCTGGGCGAAAACCAGAGCGGCAATATGATGGAAGTGGGCTTTCAGCTCTATAACGAGATGCTGTCCGAGGCCGTGCGCAGCCTCAAGGCCGGCAAGGAGCCCGATCTGCTCTCGCCGCTATCGGCATCCACCGACATCAATCTGCATGCCCCGGCCCTGCTGCCCAACGACTACTGCGGCGACGTGCATCTGCGCCTGTCGTTCTACAAGAAGCTGGCCACGGCCAAGACGGCCGATCAGATCGATACCCTGCTCGAGGAGATCGTGGATCGTTTCGGCAAGCTGCCGCCCCAGGCGCAGACCCTGATCGACGTGCACCGCCTTCGCGTGCTGAGCCAGCCCTATGGCGTGGTCAAGGTCGATGCCGCTCCTGGCGTGATCAACATCAGCTTCAAGCCCCAGCCGCCGATCGATCCCATGAACATCATTCACCTGATCCAGAAGAACAAGCACATCAAGCTGGCGGGCAACGAAAAGCTGCGCATCGAAAAAGAGCTGGAGAACCCCAAGGACCGTGCCCAGATGGTGCGCGATGTGCTGCGCAGCCTGGGCCAGCCGCTCAAGAACGAAACTGCCGTTCATGCCTGACAGGGCTGCTGACAAAGCCAGCAGGGCTATTGAGGCCCTACAGATGCAGACGGTGCAAGATGGCGGCAGAACCCGATCTGCCTAGCTCCCATGTTTCTTGAAGCCGCCATTGCCCTGCTGGCCCTGTTGCTGGCCCTGCTCTGCCGCCCCTGGCGCATGCTGGGCAGCCGAGCCGGCCCCGGCGGCATGCATGACCCGATACTGTCGCCTCTGATCACGCCGCTGCTGGCCATTGTGGTGCTGCTGCCCTGGGTCTGGGCGCTGCCTGCGCTGCACCAGATGCCGCTGCAGCTGCGCTGGTCTGGTGCACCGCTGGTCGTACTTTTGATTGGCTGGCCGCTTGCAGTACCCGTGCTGCTCTCGGTGGGCGTCATAGCTTTTGCACTGGCTCCTGGCTTGGGGCTGGAAGAAGCCCTTGGCATGGTGGTCTGGCAAGGTCTGGTGCCGGCCACGCTGGCCATGCTCTGGGGTGTGGCAGTGCGCCGCTGGTGCTGGCACAACATTTTTGTATTCATTCTTTTGCGCGGCTTTTTGGGCACAGTTCTGTGTCTGTTTGTCGCATCTCTGGTCGGCCAATGGGCAGGCCATGTGCTGCCCAATATCAACGAAGACCTCTCGCGCATGGCCCGCTGGCTCATGGCCTGGGCCGATGGCGTGACCACCGGCATGCTGACGGCGGTGTTCGTAGTCTTTCGCCCGCACTGGGTGGCCACCTGGTCGGATGCCATATATCTGCAGCCGCCTGGCAATCCTGAAAGCTGAAGCCGTCGAGGCGCATCAGCTCTGCCACTTCAGCTCTGCCACTTTCCCGGCCACTGCACAAACCGCATCTTTCCCATCCGGCAAAACGCCAAGGCAACTGGCACAGGGCTTGCTCATCATCGGACTATCGCACTGCAGCCATCACCAAGCTGGTGCATATCTTGAGAAAGAGAGGGATCGCATGCTGCTCCAACCCGTCCGCAACATTGTTCAACGCCATATTCGCCATGCCGCTCATGCCATGGCCCGCCCCGCACTGGCCTGCGCCGTGGCGGCAGGCTTTGCCGCCACGGCGCAGGCACAGGACACCTATCCCGAGCGCGCGGTCAAGGTCATAGTTGCCCTGCCCGCCGGAGGCAGCGCCGACATGATTGCCCGAGTCGTGAGTCAAAAGCTGGCCAGCGAACTCAAGCAGCCTTTTGTGGTGGACAACCGCGCCGGTGCCTCGGGCCAGATCGGCACACCGGCCGTGGCACGCTCCGCCCCGGACGGCTATACGCTGATGGTCTCGCCGGCCTCATTCCTGACCACCAACAAGAGCATTTTCAAATCCCTGCCCTATGACCCCGAGACCGACTTCGCGCCCATCAGCAAGCTGGTGAACCAGCCCATGGTGCTGGTGGTCAAGGACAAGCAGAAATTCCCCAGTGTGGCTGCCGTGGTGGTGGCAGCCAAGGCCGCACCAGGCAAACTGACCTTTGCCTCATCCGGCGACGGCAGCCCCCAGCACCTGGCCGCGCTGATGTTCGAGACGCGCACCCAGGCTAAGATGCTGCACGTGCCCTACAAAGGCGGCGCGCCAGCCGTCAACGATACGCTGGCGGGCAATGTGGACATGTTGTTTGCCGTGCTGCCCGAAGCCCTGCCCCATATCCAGGCCGGCAAGCTGCATGCCCTGGCGCTGATGGCACCCAGGCGCGCGGCCATGCTGCCCAACACCCCGACTATGGCCGAAGGCGGTTTTGCCGACCTCAACCTCTCTGCCTGGGTCGGCCTGTTCGCCCCGGCCAAGACGCCGCAGCCCGTGATCGACAAGCTCAACCGCGCCGTGCGCGTTGCACTGGACAGCGAGATCAAGACCAAGCTGGGTGAAAACGGCATGGAAGTCGCGCCATCGACGCCAGAGCAGCTCAGGCAGACCGTGGCCCAGGACATCAGACTGCATGCAGAACTGGTCAAGGCCGCCGGCATTCAGCCGCAGTAGGTGCCGCCCCAAGCAGCACCAGGAGGCAGACTCCTGGGTGAATGGCCAGCCGAAGCCCGCCACAACAGCGGATAATGGCGGCCATCTTGAGGAATGGCGCAGACCCGATCTCTGCCATTCCCCTTTCTGCTACCCCCTCATTCGCACGACTCGCAATGACCGACGCCACCGAATTCGCTCCCGGCCTGATGATCCGCGGCTTTACCGCCCCCCAGAAGCTGGCGGACTACAAGCTCATCGCCTTTGATATGGACTCGACGCTGATCACCATCGAGTGCATCGACGAGATCGCCGACGCCACGGGCAAGAAGGCCGAAGTGGCAGCCATCACAGAAGCCACCATGCGCGGCGAAATCACCGACTTCAAGGACAGCCTGCGCCAGCGCGTGGGCAAGCTGGTCGGAGTGACCGAGGCCGACATGGCCCGCGTTCTGGCCGAACGCCTGAAACTCTCGCAGGGTGCCGAGACGCTGGTCAGGGCCGCCAAGGCCGCCGGCCTGAAGGTGCTGCTGGTCTCCGGCGGCTTTACCTACTTTGCCGAGCATGTGCGCGGCCTGCTGGATATCGACTTTGTGCGCGCTAATGTGCTGGAGATCAAGAACGGTGCACTGACCGGCGGTCTGGTCGAGCAGGCCTGGGGCGATATCTGCGACGGCGCGGAAAAGCGCCGCACCTTGCTGGAAGTGGCCTCGCTGATCGGTATCGATGCCAGCCAATGCATTGCCGTGGGCGATGGCAGCAACGACATTCCCATGATGCAGGCGGCCGGCCTGTCCGTGGCCTTCCACGCCAAGCCACGCGTGCGCAACGAGGCCAAGGTCGCCATCAACGAGGGCGGTCTGGATCGCCTGCTGGAAGTGCTCCGATAGGCTGGAACAGACCAGCCCAGCACCAAGCCGCGGTCCCTGCTCTCGGGGACCGCGGCTTTTTTGCGTGCGCTGCGGCGCGGCAATCCCCGGCAGCTTTGCTACAGTGCCATGCATCTCCCCCAACCCGGTCGAAAGGTCAGAGCATGAGCCAACTCAGAATCGCCGTCATCGTGGGCAGCCTCAGCAAGCAGTCCATCAACCGCCAGCTCGGCCAGGGCCTGGCCGCACTCATGCAGGACAAGGCCGATTTCGAATTCATCGATATCAGCCGCCTGCCGCTCTACAACCGCGACTTCGACAACACCCCCGATTTCAAGCCCTTCGACGACCTCAAGCCCCTGATTCGCACCTGCAACGGCGTTCTGTTCGTGACGCCCGAATACAACCGCTCCATCCCCGCATCGCTCAAGAACGTGCTCGACGGCCTGAGCCGTCCCTATGGCCAGTCCGTCTGGGCAGGGCTGCCGGCCGCCGTGATAGGCAGTTCGCCCGGCGCGGCCGCCACGGCCATGGCCCAGCAGCACCTGCGCAATGTGCTGGTGTCGCTGGACATGCCCACCCTGCCCCAGCCCGAGGGCTTTGTGCGCTGGTCCGACACGCTGCTCGACGCCGACGGCAAGATCGGCCAGGGCAGCCATGACTTCCTCGTCAAGTACATGACACGCTTTCTCAACTGGGTGCAGTTGCACCAGAAGCGCTAAACCAATCTTCCTCTGGCTCGATAGCTCGCCCCGCTCACGTTTCAGGCGCTGCGGGGAACTTCATGACTATTTCCCTGCATTGAAGACTGCTGGAACTTTTGCGCATGCAGAGTGTTCCTACAATAGCGTGCGGCCTCATACATCACACAACATCCGGCCGTCGGGGTCTGAGCCCTGTCCTTTTACGGACAGTTTCAGTTCAGCACCTTGAAAATCCAACCATTGACTTTAAATACCATAGCAAGCAAACCTGATGCGACAAGCGTCGCAAGGCTCGCTGGTTGTCTGCACCCTTGAAAAGCAGGCGGCCATCTATGACAACCATGACTGGAAACCAATTCGTGAAGACTTCGTACCGTGCTGCTGCCTCCGTGATTGCCATCGCCATCGCATCGCTGACCGTGCCTTCCCTGGCTCAGGCCAAGCGCATGGGCAGCAGCAAGTCCGTTCGCCCTGCCAGCATCGGCAGCAAGGCGCCCGCTCAGCCCGCCCCCGTGGCTCCTGCCGCCGCCGCACCCAAGGCTGCTGCACCTGCCACACCCGCAGCCCCCGCCGCTGCGGCAGCTCCTGCGGCTGCTCCCGCAGCAGCAGCGGCTCCTGCCGCTCGTGGCTCCGGCATGATGGGCACCATGGCAGGTGCTGCCGTTGGCGCAGTGGCCGGCACCATGGCTGGCAATGCCATTGCCGGCGCCATGGGTGGCGGCGACAAGGAAGCCGAAGCCAAGAAGGCCAAGGAAGAAGAGGCCAAGAAGGCTGAAGCGGAAGCCGCCGCTCTGCAAAAGAAGCTGGACGAAGCCAAGGCCAAGGCGGAAGCCGCACGCGCGGCCGCCAAGTAATCATCAGCCCGCAACCGGGCTTCAATACAGGCCGGCCAGGAATTCAGACCTGCCGGCCTCATTCGAAAAGGGATGCGCTCTGCATCCCTTTTTTCATTCCTTTTTGCGAGCCTCCGGGTGTTTCCAGCCACCGTAAGCTGCCAGCTACGGTGCATTCCTGGCAACAGACAAGGTCTGCAACGCAGACCATACACGGCAGCAGGGCATGCCCAGGCCTGTGGACCCATGAGGCTGGCACACGGCCCCTGCCGATTACGCGAAGCTCGGCAGGACACCGAAGGACACGCACGCATCAAGCGTCATCCGCTCGGCACCTGGCGATGATGGGCCGCCAGATCCTTGTCACACGCGCCAGACCCAAGCCAGAGCCGCCGCACCAAGAATGCAGCCAGCAGCAGCAGGCCCAGCCACACCCGGCCGTGCGACACCGGCGAAAACTGCCAGATCACGGCCAGCACATGCAGCGCAAAACTCCACTGCATGCCGGCCAGTACCGCCTCGGCACGCGATGCAGGCAAGATTGTGGCAAGAAATACGGCCAGGGCGCTGGCCAGCAGATAGCCGCCGGCAACGGCCGCCTGCAGCCGTGAAAGAAGGTAAGCGCCCGCAGGGGCGGCGTTGGATGGAATCATGAAAGGAGGATCGGGATGGTGACCTGGGTAGCTATCGGGTTTTCCTGGGATGGAGCGGGCGCATGCGCCCTCTCTTCCTGTATGACAAACGAAAACCCCAAAAGGGTCACCCCGCGATGCAGCAGGTGCCCGGCGCCATGCGCCGGAGCGGCCAGTCCCAAGGCTCAGAACTTGTAGGTCATGCTCACGCTGACGCTGCGCGGAGCCCCCCATGTGTAGGTGTTGTACCAGTTGAAGATGGTGTAGTAGCGCTTGTCCAGCAGGTTCTTGACGGACAGCGACGCCGACAGCTGCTTGCTGAACTCGTAGCGAGCCATGGCATCCACGATCCAGTAGCCCTTGACGGTATGTGTGGCGGTGCCGCCGGCGGGCGTGGAGATGTCGCCCCAGGTCTTGTCCTGCCAGCGCGCGCCGCCGCCCAAGGTCAGGCCGCTGAGGCTGCCGCCCAGCCGGTAGCTGCTATAGAAGCTGAACTGGTTGACTGGCGTGAGCGTGGACACGCGTTCGCTCTGCTGTCGCGCCACACCGTGCGAAAAGCCCGCCTGCAGCTGCCAGGCCGGGGTGAGCTGGCCCGAGACCTCGAACTCGTAGCCGCGCGTCTTCACGCCCTGAACCGCGCGGTAGGCCGTGGCGCCCGTGGGGGTCACGCCGCCGGTTTCCAGGGCGTAGTTGTCCTGCTCCAGCTGGAACACCGCGGCCGAGGCATTGAGCTTGCCGTCCAGGAAGGCGGCCTTGACGCCCAGCTCGTAGTTCTTGCCCTGCAGCGGTGCCAGCGTGTGCCCCTGTTCGTCCTGGGCGGACTGAGGCTTGAAGATGCCCGAATAGCTGGCATAGGCCGAATAGGTGTCGTCGATGTCGTACACGGCCCCCACATAGGGCAC
The DNA here is from genome assembly GCF_039581415.1 of Comamonas sp. F1-6. NCBI lineage: Bacteria > Pseudomonadati > Pseudomonadota > Betaproteobacteria > Burkholderiales > Comamonadaceae > Comamonas > Comamonas sp. F1-6. The sequence continues at coordinate 249,344 of NZ_JBCPWN010000004.1, read as the reverse complement.
AAACACGCCCGACTCCCTCATCTGCTCGGCGCGGTTGGTGTAATTGGACCAGCGCCCGCCGGTGATCAGCTTCAGGTCGTCGCGCAGATTCCAGCGTGCGGTCGCATACAGGCCGCGCTCACGCGTGGTCTCGTCGTTGGTGAAATCCGCCACCGCTCCCCAGGCCGGAGCGGCCACATCACCTCTCCAGAGGTAGTAGTTGTCCACCGTCTTGTCGTAGCTGCCGGTATCCCACCAGCCGCGGTTCTTCCAGTGCCGGTTGGTCAGGCTGCCGCCCAGCACCAGTTCATGCTCGCGCCCGCCCAGCCGGAACGGGCCGCTGGCATAGAAGTCGGCCGCATTGCTGGTGGTGCGGCCTATGTACTGTCCCGCCCACATGCTGACGCCCGAGCCGTCGGCGGGATTGGGAAAGCCCGCAGCCGCCGAGCCCAAATTGGCGTCATAGCCGTTGATCTGCCGGTTCAGCTGCAGCTTGGCCACCCAGCCGCTGTCGAAACTGTGCTCCAGCGTGGCGAAGGCGGTACGGGTGTACTGCTCCCAGCGGCTCCAGCGCGCACCGTTGTTGAACGAGCGCGGCATGTCGTTGAAGTCCCCGTTGGCATTGAGCAGCGGTATGCCGCCCCAGGTCGAGCCCCTGGGCTTGTTGTCCTGGAAGTCCGCGCCCAGGGTCAGCAGCGTGCGCGGCCCCAGGTCGGCTTCTAGGATGCCGTAGAACACCGAGGCATCGCGGCTGTAATGGTCCAGCTGCGTGTGCCGGTCCTGGCGCGCCGCCATGACCCGGCCGCGCACGCTGCCCGCCTCGTTGAGTGCGCCGCTCAGGTCCAGCTCTCCTCGGTAGCTGCCCCAGCTTCCCGCGCCCAGCGTCGCATGACCCTGGAACTCGCGCGTGGGCTTCTTGCGCACCAGATTGATGGTGGCGCCCGGGTCGCCACTGCCCGTGAGCAGGCCGGTGGCGCCCTTGAGCACCTCGACGCGGTCGTAGATGGAGGTGTCGCTGAGCGTGTTGCCCGCCGAATAGCCCGAGTCGCGCAGCATGGGAATGCCGTCGTACTGGAAATTGTTGATGGCAAAACCGCGCGCGTAATAGACCGTGCGCTCGCTGTCGTAGGTGACCACGCTCACCCCGGGCGTGTGCTCCATCACCTCGTCAATGGAGTTGAGCTGGAAGTCGTCCATCTTCTGGCGTGTGACCACGCTCACCGATTGCGGCGTCTCCCGCGGCGTCAGCACCAACCGCGTGGCTGTGGCAATGGCCCCCGGCGTGTACAGGCCCGAGCCTTCTGTGATCTCGCCAAGCTGGTTGGCCACCACCTTCACCTCGGCCAGCGTGGACGGCTCCGTGCCCGTGGCCGCTGGCACGAGCTGTACGGTGAGCATGCCCTGCTCCACATGCCCTTGCAGGCCACTGCCGCGCAGCAGCGACTCCAGTGCCGCGCCCACATCGCGGTGGCCTTGTACTGCAGGCGCCTGCCGGCCCTGCACCAGCGCCAGATCGAGAGCCAGCTGCAGGCCGGCCTGGCGCGCCAGCTCGTGCAGCGCACCGCCCAGCGGCTGGGCCGCGATGTCAAAAGGCACGGCCTGCGCTGGCGCTGGCGCCTGGGCCCAGGCGGCCTGCAGCGGCATGGCCAGACCCAGGCAGATGGCGGCGCGGGCCAATGGATGGAGACGGAAATGGGGGAGAAGCGGATGCATGCAAGTCGTCCTTGAGTCAGTGATGAGGTCAATACCCGGAGATCACTGTCTTGACGTATGGCACGGCAAACACCCTGAAAAAAACCTGGCCCGCTCACCGCACCAGTTGCGGAGCCACTCACGGAGCCAGTGCCAGCAGCAGGCCGCCGCCGGGCTGCTGGCGCACCTGTACCGGCAAGGCCCGCGGCAAGGCCCTGACCCATGCATGGGCCTGGGCGATGCGCACGCGCCCGCTCAAAGGAAGGCGCGCGGCCTCGGGGGTAGCCTGCAGCTCAAAAGGCGCATAGCGCCCCAGCCGCTGCAGCGCCTCGCCCAACGTGGTGTCGGCAAACACCAGCTCGCCATGGCGCCAGGCCGCCGCATCCCCGGATGCAGCCTGCGTGCGCACCGCTGCGCCTCTCTCCAGGCGCAGCCCCTGGCCCGCGCCCAGCTCATACGTCTGCCAGGACCGGGCATCCGCGCCAAGCGTCTGCACCTGCACCCGACCGGAAGCCACCTGCACGGAAACCCGCTGTCCGCTCTGGCCGCCCTCCTCGATGTCCACGCCAAAGCTCGTGCCCAGCACGGTCACCCGCACGCCAGCGGCCTCGACCATGAAAGGCCTCTGCTCGTCGCGGACCACCTCGAAGAAGGCCGCCCCCTGGGCGAGCGTGACCACGCGCCGCGCCGAGAAATACTGCACCCGGCCACTGCTGGCCGCATCCAGCAGCAGGCTCGAGCCGTCGGGCAAGCCGTGGCGCACCTGCTGGCCGCGTGCGCTGCTCCAGCTGGCCTGCCACTGCACATGGGTCTGGCGGTACAGCAGCCACTGCTGCCAGGCGGCAGCGCCACCCAGCCCCACACCCGCCAGCCCCACACCCGCCAGTCCCAGCAAGGCGCCCAGGCTGCGGCGCCGCCCCCCATGGCCCGCACGCTGCGCGTCGGCCGGGCTGCTGCCGCGCCAGCGGTGCAGCGCATCCTCGATGCAGGCATTCGCCTGGATCAGGTCACGTTCCACCGTGTTCAGCGACACGCCCAGGCGCGCCGCGATCTCTGCCTGGCGCACGCCATGCACGCGGTGAGCCACAAAGGCCTTGCGGCTGCGCTCGGGCAGTGCAGCCAGTGCGGCTTCCAGCGCCGCCAGCGCCTGCCGGTACATGACGGACTCGGCCACGTCGGGCGCATGGCTGGGAGCCATTTGCTCGCGCACGGCCTCGGCGTCCAGGTAGCGCCCATGGCGCTGGCGGCGGCGGTGCGCATCCAGGGCCATGTTCTGCGCCATGACGGCCAGATAGGCGGTCGCATCGCGCGGCCCCAGGGCAGCGCCGCTGCTGTCGACAGGCCCGGCCTGTTCAGCCTGAGCGGCCTGCGCATGCTCGGCCAGCCTCAGCCAGGCATCGTGCACGGCATCGCCGGCCTCCTCGCGGCAGCCCGTGCTTCGCGTGGCGGCGCGCAACAGGTCCGCATAGGCCCGCTCGAAGCCCGAGAGCAGCGCGCGGGTGAAGGAGGCTGTCATATCCATAGAGCTGGATCATAGCTCTATAAATAGGAATCATTCTCAATACAATCATTTCACCCAGGCTTTTGCGCTCAGAATGTGCCGCGCATATGGAACGCAGGAGATTGCCGGCTCTGCGACCGAGCGCTGCACCTTGTGCTTTCCGTCATAGCTGCTGATGGACACATTGCCCTTCTTGCCGCCCAGAGTCACGTCATAGCGCTCGCCTGCGATCTTGACCAGGTCGGCTACTTCGCCCAGCGTGTCCTTCTTGAACTCGGTCAGCTCCTGGTGCAGACGAATCAGTTCGCCCGTCACCGGGCGCAGCTGGTCGAGGTTCTGCGGGCCACGAGCCTTGATGTGGTCCAGCATCACCGGCACCAGCCAGCTCTACAGTGCAGCCGATGAAGCGGCCAATGGCGGCCCCTTCACGTCATTGCGGGTGGTGTTAGACAGCCAGCTCAATGGCAAGAACAGCCTTCAAGCTCAGGAGTGGACGGTGACCCGATAACAAGACGGGCGACCTGGTCATCTATAGTTAAAACAGAGAGGTAGAGCCTGCGGGCTTGTTCTAAGGAGTACCCATGGCGCAATTTCCTGAGGCGATCTATCTTCCTGGCCCAGATGAACCTGCTGCTGTCCTGACCTGGGGTAAATCACCTGAGCAAGCAAAGAGTGACCAGGCTGCTGTTATTGCACGGATTGGAGGCTTTCGCAGCCCGGACTATGCTCAGTCCTACCTGCTTGCAGCCAATACTCTTTTGAGGGCTGCTCAGAGTGACAACCGATTGGATCATCATGGAATACCGATCTTTTTCCTTCAGCGCCATGCTGCGGAACTGATGACTAAGGCTCCATTGCAGCTTGGTATTGAGGTTCAGAGCTATCAAAAGAAGCTAGGTCACCCGACGTCTTCCGTATTTCCAACTGAAGACCACATCAGACACTCGGAGAGATCGCATGACCTTCGCGAGCTGCTTGAAGACCTGGTTGAAATGTCTAGAGCGCTACAGCTAGGCACTGTTCCTGCACCTCTTCATTTGGTCGTAGAAGAGATCCTGGCCCTAGAAAAGGAGCACACCTGGTCAAGGTACTCATTTCATTTTGAAGGCAAGAAGGACCTCAAGACTCGTCACCGGCACCTGCAAGAAGAAATAACCATTCCTCTCGGAAATATTCAGAACCAGCTTCAAGCAGCCAGCTTTTCTCTCGGCTCAAGTTGGCCATTCGATAGCAGTCTGATGGAAATCCTGGGGTCACGAATAGAGCGTCTGTGGCGTGAAGCTGGAGAGATAGCTTAAGGGACAAGCTTGCTGGCCGCTCCTATGTTTGAAATTCGTTTGCTTCAGTTGAAACGCTGAATCAGTGCAGTTATCACACCCCAGCAAGCCAAGTTATCGCGCCGCGCTTCAGAAAGGGATCGGCCCTGCACAATCACGCACCAGGAATACATCGGCGTCTGGAACTCCACTTCTGGCCATTCGCGCAGGCGGCGCCCCTCTCGGGCAAATGCTCGCAGCCACCTCCCGACACCTGTTGGATGATTGCAAGACTATTGCGCTGTTGAGCTCTGCGATGCTTTACTCGGCAGGTGGTTGATGCAAATGTCCGGAACCGAGCCGTTTCCGACCCAGGTTGGTATTCAAGGACCTCAAGAATCAAGATGACAAGCTTTCGCTCTCACAAGCTTTTGCATCGCATCGTGCTCGGCAACCTGCTGGTAGCGGCCTTGCTGTGCTTTGCCACGTGGCTTGGCGTGCATGCCAATTACCGCGCGGACATGGACCTGGGAGTAGCCGTCACCAGGCACCAAGCGCGCAGCCTGAGCTTGGAGCTGGCTGCAGAGGTGCGACTGGTGGACAACGCTCTGTCATCGATCGCCAGTCGTTACCGCGCGCGCAGCCTTGACGGACTTTCCGCTGCCAACTTTGCCTTGTACGAAATGCTTCAGGAACAACGTGCCCTGATTCCTTTTGTCACCGCCCTGCGCATTACAGACAGTGCTGGCGAGGTACTCATCACTCCCAGCGAAATTGATGTGCCGTTTTCAGTGGCGGAACGCGCCTATTTCGCTCAAGCCCGAGAAACGGACCGAATGGTGGTGTCCGAGCCTCTGATCAGCCACTCCTTCGGAAAATGGTCTATCGTGCTGGCAAGGCGTCTTCAGGCCGAGAGCGGCCAGTTCCAGGGCATCGTCTATGCCATTGTCGCGGCCGAACATTTTCACCAGCTATTCCAGCGCCAGTCGTTCGGCGCCAGCAGCGCCATGGCATTGCGCACCGATCAGGCACTGCTGGTAGCGCGCTATCCGGCTGCAAGCCAGGATGCCGACGCAGGTATCGGCAAGGCCGCTGTCTCGTCCGAATATCACCAGGCCATCAGCCGCAACAGCGAGGAAGGCTGGTACATCACACCGACCCTGATCGATGGCGTGGAGCGCATCACGGCCTACCATCGGCTGCCCGGATATCCTTTGACGGTGTTTACCGGGCTGGGTACGGAAGCCTATATGGCCATGTGGCGCGCCTCCGCCTGGCGTGCATGGGGTCTCGCCGGCTTGTGCATTGCCCTGATTGCTTTGGGTTCGGTAGCCCTGTACCGGCTGCAGCAGCGTGAACGCCGCATCCGCAAAGAGCAGGAGCTGGTCATCAACAACGACCTGATCGGCATGGCTCGCCTGCGCGAGCGCAAGATCGTCTGGACCAACCCCGCCATGCGCCGTCTGCTCAAGCAGCCAGCAGCTGCACTGCAGGGCGCATCCACGCGCATGCTTTACCCGGACGAAGCCTCCTACAGGCGTATCGGCGAAAAAGCCTATGCTTCTTTGCTGGCTCGGGGCAAATTTCACGCTCAGTTCCAGGTGCAGAATGCCGAGGGCAAGCTTTTGTGGGTGGATGCATCCGGCACACTGCTGAATGCCGAAGAGTCGCTGTGGATTCTGGTGGACATCGACGCCCTCAAGCGAGGCGAACAAGCCGCCAATCACCTTGCCAACCACGACGCTCTGACGGGTCTGGCGAACCGCCGAGCACTTGAGGAAACGCTGAACCAGGAGCTGGCTGACGGCCAGATGCTTGCCGTGTGCTTCATGGACCTGGATGGTTTCAAACAGGTCAACGATACCCAGGGTCACGACGCAGGCGATGAGGTTTTACGTGTGGTAGCTGCCCGACTGACGGCCCAGGCCCGTGCCGGCGACTGCGTTGCCCGCCTGGGCGGCGATGAGTTCGTGGTGCTGCTATCGGGCTTGCACACCCCCGGTGAGGCCATGTCTGTCATGAAGCGCTGCATGGAAGCCGTGCGCCAGCCCATTGCACTGAATGGTGGAGTGATGGTGCAAGTCGGCAGCAGCATCGGTATCTCCATCAGCACCGCAGATAGTTCCTCGGCCAACCTGATGCAGAGTGCGGACGAGGCCATGTACTCGGCCAAACATGCAGGCAAGGGACGCATTGTCCAGCATTCGGACCTCTCGCAGGACTCCGAGGCTTGAGGCCGCGCCCTGCGACCAGCTGCATCTGCATATGTCCAGAGCCTAGGATTGACAACGCCTTCAGGACCAAAGCAGGGTATTTTGGAGACTCGCGGCCTGGCCGCAGTCGGCCAAGCCCAAGGACCAGCCACCTGCGTCCGGCCAAAGGCAAACTGCCAGAGCTTGTGCAGGCCCGCCTGCCGCATTTTCATCTGGCCGACCGCAGCCAGCCCTCTCTTGCCTATTCCTGTGCTCTTGACGGCAGCCCTGCAGCCTTGCGAATGGGCTCCAGCAAACCGCTGAGTCCGTTGTGGTCAAGCTCCTGCATCAAGGCCAGCAACTGACCGATCTCGCCTTTGGGAAAGCCCTCGCGGGCAAACCAGTTGAGGTAGTTGCCGGGCAGATCGGCAATCAAACGGCCCTTGTACTTGCCATAAGGCATAGGCACGCGCACCAGGCGCTCCAGCATTTCGGGATTCATGACAGTCAATCGGAATCAGATTTTGTATAAAAAACGACGCTCTTATAACCAAATAAGAAAAATGTCCTGCAGACGTCGGTACACGGCACTAGACTATGCACCTTAGTTCGCTGCGGTCCAGATGGGGCCCGGAATTTATTGCAACTTGCTGAAGAAGGTCAGAACCAATGTTGAAGAAAGCTCTCTCTGCTATCGCTATTGCCACTCTGGCGCTGTCGGCCCAGGCTGCTGACGTGCTCAAGGTGGGCGCCACGGCCGTTCCTCACGCCGAAATCCTCAATCACATCAAGCCCGCACTGAAGGCTCAGGGCATCGATCTGGAAATCAAGGAGTTCAGCGACTACGTGCAGCCCAATGCCGCCGTGGAAGACAAGCAGCTGGATGCCAACTTCTTCCAGCACCAGCCCTATCTGGACAGCTACAACAAGGACCGCAAGACCTCGCTGGTGGCCGTACCCAACGGCAAGGTTCATGTGGAGCCCTTCGGTGCCTACTCCAGCAAGATCAAGAACATCAAGGATCTGAAGAATGGCGCTACCGTGGCCATTCCCAACGACCCCTCCAACGGCGGCCGTGCACTGATTCTGCTGGCCAAGCATGGTCTGATCGAGCTCAAGGATCCCAAGAGCCTGACCCCCACTGCTCTGGACGTCGTCAAGAACCCCAAGAAGCTGAAGTTCAAGGAACTGGAAGCGCCTTTGCTGCCCCGCGCCCTGGCTGATGTCGACCTGGCCCTGATCAACACCAACTACGCAATCGAAGCCAAGCTCAACCCCACCAAGGATGCGCTGTTCATCGAAGGTGCCGATTCGCCCTACACCAATATCGTGGTGGCCCGCAAGGATCGCGCCAACGGCGCCGACATTGCCAAGCTGATGAGCGCTCTGCACTCTGCAGACACCAAGAAGTTCATTCAGGAAAAGTACAAGGGCGCCGTGGTTCCTGCGTTCTGATTCGCAAAGGCCTTAGAAACGTTGGCGCGCCCCTCCTCGACAGGAGAGACTGCCGCGTTGTGAAGGGTACGGGCACAGGCACCTGCTGTGGCCCCGGGGCCGGACAGAACCGGCAGCCGGCCACACTTGACGACCTGACCCAGCAAAAAGCGCTGCTTCTGCAGCGCTTTTTCTTTTTGTTTGATAGCTTATAGCGCTTTACAGGCAAGGGCTTAAAGCAACTTCCACTTGAGATTTCTCAATGCGAGGGTGCAGGCACCGAGTGCCGCAAAACCGGTGTCTCGCCATCGCCGTTGACGCTTTCCAGATGCACGCCAAATCCCCACAGGCGAGCCACATGCTTGAGCACCTCCTGTGCATCTTCTGCCAGTGGCCTGCCCTGGTACTGGGTATGCCGCAGAGTAAGACTGCGGTCGCCGCGCAGATTCACGCTCCAGGCCTGAATATTGGGTTCGCGCGTCCCCAGGTCGTATTGCTGAGACAGCAACTGGCGCAGCGTGCGGTAGCCATCTTCGTCGTGGATGGCACTGACCAGAACATCACGTTCGTCAGGGTCATCGTGCAGAGAGAACAAACGCATGTCGCGTATCAGGTGCGGGCTCAGAAACTGGCCGACAAAGCTCTCGTCCTTGTAGTTGCGCATGGCGTGGTGCAGCGCTGGCAGCCAGGGCGTGCCGGCCATGTCGGGAAACCAGCGGCGATCTTCCTCGGTCGGCTTTTCGCAGATCCGCCGAATATCGCGGTACATGGCAAAGCCCAGCGCATAAGGATTGATGCCGCTGAAGGCCCGGTGGCCAGCGGGCGGCTGGTAGATCACATTGGTATGCGATGACAGCCACTCCAGCATCACGCCGTCGGTCAGCCAACCCTCGTCATACAGAGTGTTGAGCAATGTGTAATGCCAGAAGGTGGCCCAGCCCTCGTTCATCACCTGAGTCTGGCGCTGCGGATAGAAATACTGGGCGATCTTGCGCACGATGCGCACGATCTCTCGTTGCCAGGGTTCGAGCAAGGGAGCGTTCTTCTCGATGAAATAGAGGATGTTCTCTTCGGGCTCTCTGGGAAAGCGCTCGCTGCCTTGCGTCGTGCTGTCCTTGTCCTTGTCCCTTCGGGCTGGAAGCGTGCGCCACAGCACATTGACCTGTTGCTGCACATAGGCTTCACGCGCCTCTCTCTCGGCGCGCTCTCGCGACAGGCTTTTATGCGAGGGACGGCAATAGCGGTCCACACCAAAGTTCGACAACGCATGGCAGGAATCCAGCAACTGCTCCACGGTGTCGAAGCCATAGCGTTCCTCGCATTGCGCCACATAGTCGCGCGCATAGACGAGATAGTCGATGATGCTGCCCGCGTCGGACCACATGCGAAACAGATAATTGTTCTTGAAAAAGCTGTTGTGCCCATAGGCCGCATGCGCAATCACCAGGGCCTGCATGGCCGTGCTGTTCTCCTCCATCAGATAGCTGATGCAAGGGTTGGCATTGATGACGATCTCATAGGCCAGTCCCATATGGCCTCGTCGGTAGCGGCGCTCCGTGGCCAGAAACTCCTTGCCATAGCTCCAGTGCCGGTAGTTGACCGGCATGCCCACGCTGGAATATGCATCCATCATCTGCTCGGCCGTGATGATCTCCAGTTGATTCGGATAGGTATCCAGACCGTAGCGCTCAGCCGTGGCCGCAATCGCCGCGTGATACTGTTCGATCAGCTCGAAAGTCCAGTCGCTGGGGTCGGGCAAGGGAGACGCCGGTCGCTGGGACGCCATCAAAGGTGCCTGCGGCACATCGCGAAAGCGCGGCTCCCCCTGGGCATGCGAATTTCCGGCCTTTCTGCTGGCGCTGAGATCCAGCACGGGATAGAGATTGAGGTTCATATCGATACCCCATCCTTCTTGAAGAGATCGCGGAACACCGGGTAGATCTCGTTGGCTGCCGATACCTTGCGCATGGCGAAATGGGGGAACAGCGACAGCAGGCGGCTGTACTCTTCCCAGAGACTCTGCTCCTCGAGCACCACTTGCAGGTAAGCGTAGTAGCGCACCAGCGGCAATATTCTTTCGGCCAGAAGGCTGTGGCATTTGCCGCCGTCGTCGCTGAAGTTGTCGCCATCGCTGGCCTGGGCGACATAGATATTCCAGTCGTTGACCGGGTAGCGGGCCCTGATGATCTGTTCGAGCAGGACCAGCGCGCTGCTGACTACCGTGCCGCCGCTTTCCGTGGAGTGAAAGAACTCGTCTTCGCTGACTTCTGCGGCCTGGGTGTGGTGGCGGATGAAAACAATCTCGATCTTGTCGTAATGCCTTGTGAGAAACAGATACAGCAGGATGAAAAAGCGCTTGGCCAGCTCCTTTCGCTCCTGATCCATGGAGCCGGACACGTCCATCACGCAGAACATCACGGCCTGGCTGCTGGGCACGGGCACCTTGCTGCGATTGCGAAAGCGCAGATCCAGTTGCTCCAGGAAAGGCACTGCACCGATGCGCTCACGCAAGGTATCGATACGGCGTTGCAACTCGGCTACTGACTCACTGGTGCCGTCGTCCTGCGCCAGCAGAGCTTCAAGCTGTTCCTCCAGTACCTTGAGCTCACGGTGCGGAGCTTTGGTCAGCGCAATGCGCCGCCCCAGGGCGCCGCGCATGGTGCGCACCAGCGCCAGATTGCTGGGCGTGCCGTCATGGCTGTAGCCGGCGCGCCTTGTCTTGTATTGCAAGGTATTGCCGATGTGGTTGCGCAGCAGGCGCGGCAGCGCCAGATCTTCAAAGAAAAGCTCCATGAACTCTTCCTTGGTCAAGGTGAAAGTGAAGTCATCCTGCCCCTCACCGCTATCGCTGGCCTGCGACCCCGAACCGCCGCCCCCACCAGGCGGGCGGGCAATGCGATCACCGCGCACATGCTCGCGATTGCCGGGCAGCACCATATCGCGGATACCACCCTGACCATGCCTGAAGACCGGCTCCTGAATGTCTTTTTTCGGAATGGTGATGCTTTCCGCCTGATCGATATGGCGGATGTCGCGCGCAGACACGGCTTTGCGCACCGCCTCCGCGATCTGCTCTTTGAAACGCCGCACAAACCGCTCGCGGTTGCCCACCGATTTATTCTTGCCTGCGAGCCTGCGGTCGATGATATGCAGTGCCATCTGTGCTCCCATCTCCAGGGGCTGTTCTCAACTCAACCGTCCTGTCGGTGGCCGCGCCGGGCCACCGACACCGCTGTCAGCTGCTCTTGCGCACGCGCAGATACCACTCGCAAAGTAGACGCACTTGCTTGGGCGTATAGCCCTTGGCTTCCATGCGAGTGACGAAGTCCTCATGCTTGCGCGCATCTTCAGCACTGGCCTTGGCGTTGAAGCTGATGACTGGCAGCAACTCCTCGGTGTTGGAGAACATCTTCTTCTCGATCACCACGCGCAGCTTCTCGTAACTGGTCCAGCTGGGGTTCTTGCCCTGGTTGTTGGCCCTGGCCCGCAGCACGAAGTTGACGATCTCGTTGCGGAAGTCCTTGGGGTTCGCAATGCCGGCCGGCTTTTCCACCTTCTCCAGCTCGGCATTGAGCGCATTGCGATCGAACACCTCGCCGGTATCGGTGTCGCGGTATTCGCTGTCCTGAATCCAGTAATCGGCGTAGGTGACGTAGCGGTCAAAGATATTCTGACCGTACTCGCTATAGCTCTCCAGATAGGCAGTCTGGATTTCCTTGCCGATGAACTCGGCATAGCGCTGGGACAGATATTCCTTGATGAAACCTATGTACTTGGTCTCCAGCTCGGCCGGAAATTGCTCGCGCTCGATCTGCCGCTCCAGCACATACATCAGGTGCACGGGATTGGCCGCCACTTCGGTGCTGTCGTAATTGAAGACCTTGGCCAGTATCTTGAAGGCAAAGCGGGTGGAGATGCCCTCCATGCCCTCGTCCACGCCCGCGTAGTCACGGTATTCCTGATAGCTTTTGGCGCGCGGATCAGTGTCCTTGAGACTTTCGCCGTCATAGACCTGCATCTTGCTGAAGATGCTGGAGTTCTCTGGCTCCTTGAGGCGCGTGAGCACGGAGAACTGCGCCATCATCTTGAGCGTGCCAGGCGCGCAGATGGCGTTGGCCAGCGAAGACTCCCGGATCAGCTTCTCGTAGATGCGGACTTCCTCGCTCACGCGCAGGCAGTAAGGCACCTTGACAATGTAGATACGATCGAGAAACGCCTCGTTGTTGCGGTTGTTGCGGAAGGCCTTCCATTCGCTTTCATTGCTGTGCGCCAGCACCACGCCGTCAAACGGAATCGCGCCAAAGCCTTCCGTGCCCTTGTAATTGCCTTCCTGCGTGGCCGTCAGCAAGGGGTGCAGCACCTTGATCGGAGCCTTGAACATTTCCACGAACTCCAGCAGGCCCTGATTGGCCAGGCACAGGCCACCCGAGTAGCTGTAGGCATCGGTGTCGTCTTGCGAAAAGTTCTCCAGCTTGCGGATGTCCACCTTGCCCACCAGGCTGGAAATATCCTGGTTGTTCTCATCGCCGGGCTCGGTCTTGGCAATGCCTATCTGCTTGAGAATGCTGGGGTAGCGTTTGACCACTCGGAACTGGCGAATGTCTCCGCCGAACTCCTCCAGCCGCTTCACGGCCCAGGGCGAGAGCACATGCTGCAGACTGCGACGCGGAATGCCGAACTCGTCTTCCAGCACCGGACCGTCTTCCACGGGGTCGAACAAACCCAGCGGCGACTCGTTCACAGGCGATCCCTTGAGCGCGTAGAACGGTGCCTTTTGCATCAGGTATTTGAGACGCTCTGCAATCGAGCTTTTACCGCCGCCCACCGGTCCCAGCAGATAGAGAATCTGTTTGCGTTCCTCCAGACCCTGGGCCGCATGACGAAAGAAGCTCACCACCTGCTCGATGGCATCTTCCATGCCGTAGAACTCAGAGAATGCGGGATAGCGACGGATGACCTTGTTGGCAAACAGACGCGACAGCACGGGATCGTTGCGGGTATCCACCATTTCGGGTTCACCGATGACGGACAGCATGCGCTGTGAGGCTCCGGCGTAGGCCATGGGATCACGCTGGCAAAGGCTAAGGTACTCGTCCAGCGACATTTCTTCTTCACGCAGGCGAACGTAGCGTGCTGCGGAATTGCTGATGACATCCATATGACCTCCCGTGGCGGCACCAGGGCTCGAATCAGTGCCGCAAAGTTGCAAGGCATTCGTTACCGTGTGCGTCCGTTGTAGCACCTCGCTCCTAATTTGAATAGACCGAGATTCCTACAAATATGCAGTAGCCACGACAGCCAAAACCGCAAACCGGATAGCGCAAAAATCGGTCAAAAAATATGACTCGAAATGAGCATAGAAGCCTGTCCTCATGGAAGCAATAAAGCCCCCTATCTATCTGCCATCATTCAAGATTTCGACGACTCGAAAAACTGATCGGAACATCGCTTTACAGGCAATCTGGGTGGCAACAAAAAACGCTGCACAAGCAGCGTTTCGAACTATTGCAGCTACAGAAAACAGAGCTTGCTGCTTAAATTCCAAGGGTTATTCACTAGAAATATTTCGGCAAAGCATTGATGAGCAAGCGCTAGCAGCATCTCTTTTCATAGCATGGGTATTCATCCGGAAGTGGCTGCCGAAGCATCCACCGCAGGCGATTTGGTACCTGGGCGCGTCACGGCGCTGCCCATGGCCGCAGCCATGATGCAGGCAATGGCGGTCCACTGCGTGGCCGTCAGGTTCTCGCTGAGCAGCAGCATGCCCATCAGTGCTGCAATGGCAGGTTCGGTCGCCAGCGCGATGCCGAAGGTGGCAGGCGGCAGACGGCGCAGAGCCAGCATTTCCAGTGAGTAAGGCAAGGCACTGGAGATGGCCGCCACCATCAGCCCGAACAGCAGAATCGACGGCGTCAGCAACTTGACTCCAGCCTCGGCCACACCAAACGGCACCACCACCAACGCCGCGCACAGCAAGCCCAGGGAGACGGCCTGGCCGCTGGGGATATGGCCCAGCCTGCGCCCCAGAACGATGTAGGAGGCCCAGCAGATGGCGGCTCCGAGCGCGCAGGCAATACCCACCGGGGAGAGATTGAGGCCCGAAGCACTGCCACCCAGAGGAAGAATCAAGGCCAGGCCGACAACCGCCAGCGCCAGCCAAATAAAGTCCAGCGCGCGGCGTGAGTAGTAGATGGCCACGGCCAGCGGTCCTGAAAACTCGATGGCCACGGCCAGGCCAAACGGAATATCGCGCAGCGCCATGTAGAACATCAGATTCATGCCGCCCAGTGCCATGCCGAAAACCAACAGAGCCAGTGCCTGCTGACGGTTGAGCGACCAGCGCCAGGGCCGCCAGACGCACACCAGAATCAACGCGGCAAAACCCACTCGCAGTGCCGATGTACCCTGGGCACCAATCAAAGGAAACAGCTGCTTGGCCAGCGAAGTCCCCAGCCCGAGTGCAGTGACCGAGCCCAACACGGCCAACACGGGCCACCAATGATTCCAGCTGTTTTTTGACATAGGTGAGTACGATATTGCATGTCACCCGCGAAATTTGCTCGTTTTCAGCCCTGAATCTGCAAGTTTCGCTCTCAACCCATCCAACACCATGCCTGCTGCCGACCTGGACTCCTTTGACCACGCGATTCTTGCCCTGCTCCAGCGTGACAACCTCATGCCGCAGCGTCTGATTGCTGAGCACATCAACCTCTCGGCCCCAGCCGTGCAGCGGCGCATCAAACGATTGCAGGAAACCGGGGTGATTGCCGCCAATGTGGCCGTGCTGGAGCCCGTCAAGGTGGGCCGCACGCTGACTGCGGTCATCACCGTGCAGCTGGTCAACGACAGGCCGGATCTGTCGCGCGGCTTCAGGGCGCGTATCGCCGACGAAGCGGCTGTGCAGCAGTGCTTCTATGTGACGGGCGAAACCGACTACATCCTGGTCGTCACGGCAACCGACATGGATGATTACCAGGCCATCTGCAAACGCCTGTTCGAAGGGGACGAGAACATTCGCCGCTACAGCACCTCGATCGCGCTGGAGCGCATCAAGACAGGTCTGCAACTGCCCCTGTCTACGCCATAAGGCGGTTCCGCCGTGCGACCGCCCGGCCGGGGTTGATGCAGGACGAGGTCTGCCATCTGCCATGGAGATTGGCACTGGCGCCACCGGAAACAAAATGCAACAATTGCGTCATAAACCGGCTCAGATTCCGCACACAAACAAGAGTCCACTCTTGAGGAGACACGATGAACGCTTCTTCCGCCACTTCGCCCGATATGGCCACGCTGGTTGCCGATCGCACTCTGGACAAATATGCCAAGGACTACTTCCCCCGGCGCGAGCAAGTGACGATTGCCTTTCGTGGCGACATTGCCGAGAGGCACAACTACGACAAGATCCGCCCGCTCTCCGAGGCCCAGCGCCATGGCAGGCATATTGTGGTGATCGAGGGCCAGAGCCAGAAGACCGGAGCCACAGGCCACTACCGCATTGAATGCAATAGCTGGAACCTCATCGAAGCCGTGGGTCTGTGGGAACAAGCCGCAGAGGCTTGAAACCCGATGTGGGGGTGTGAAAGAGCCTGCAATGAATGGCGCTGGCGCAACTTGAGACTCAAATCTCCATTCCCAAAGCGCTGTTTGCCACCCACCAGGCCAGACACAGCATCATCACACCGGTGATACCGTCCATGACGCGCCAGGCACCGGGGTTGGCAAACAAGTGCTTGAGACGGCGCCCCGCCATCGCCAGCAGCACAAACCAGAGGCAGCTGGCCGAGGCCGCACCCATCACGTAGGACCAGCGGCCCGCACCCTCCTGCTGGGCGCCAATCGAGCCCATCAGCAAGACCGTATCCAGGTACACATGAGGATTGAGCAAAGTGATGGCTGCCAGTGCAGCCAGCACGCTCATCATTCCGCGTGGTGCAGCCCTGCGCTCGCCGGCCTCCATGGCGGCATCCGGGGCCAGCCACATGCGCCGCAAGGCGAAAAGGCCATAGGCCAGCAAGAATGCGGCGCCACCCAGCGTCAGATACTGGGCCAATACCGGATAGCTGGCCAGCATCTGCGCCATGCCGGCCACCCCCAGCGCAACCAGCAGCCCGTCGCTGAGCACACACAGAGCCACGCAGGCCTTCACATGTTCGCCATGCACTGCCTGTCGCAGCACATACAGGTTCTGGGCACCTATGGAAACAATGAGCGAAGCGCACACCGTAAAGCCTGCAATCCAGGCGGAATAAAAATTAGTTGTCATGTCCATGAGCCGCTGACTCCTCCAAACCGGCCCGGATTCTTGCTCTGCGAAGCAATTAAGTAAAATTACATTTACTCAATTCAATGAAGAATTTCTAATGCTGGACTACGCGGGACTGGAAGCGCTTGCCGCCGTATTGCGCGAGGGAAGCTTCGAGCGTGCGGCGCGCAAGCTGCATGTCACCCCCTCCGCCATCTCCCAGCGCATCAAGCTGCTCGAGGAACGCGTGGGACAGGTGCTGGTGCTGCGCGGTACGCCTTGCACCGGCACGGAGGCCGGCCGACGCCTGTGCCTGCATGTGGAGCAGGTGGCGCTGCTGGAAAACGATTTGCGGCGCAAGAATCCCGAGCTGGTCCCCGAAGGACAGACTGCCCTGCCCACGCTGAAGCTGGCGGTCAATGCCGACTCCCTGTCGACCTGGTTCATGGATGCCATGGCGGCCTTCACGCAGGATGGCAACGAGCTGCTGGACATCAGCATTGACGACCAGGACCACACGGCCAAACGCATCAAGGAAGGCGAAGTCATGGCCGCCGTCACGGCCACGGGCTCTGCGATTGCTGGCTGCAACACCTGGCCCCTGGGCCGCATGCGCTATATCGCCGTGGCCAGCCCGGAGTTTGTGCAGCGCCACCTGGCCCAGGCCGAATCAGACCGGGAACTGGCCCAGATGCTGGCCAAGGCGCCAATGATGTACTACGGCCGCAAGGACAGCCTGCAGGACCAATGGCTGCACGGCCTGGGGCTGGACGGACGGCGCAACAACGCGCGTCACTTTCTGCCCTCCAACCAGGGCTACACCCGTGCCGTGGAACTGGGCATGGGCTGGGGCATGCACCCGGCACAGCTGATCACCCCGCAGCTGGCCAGTGGCGATTTGATGGAACTGCTCCCGGGCAGAGATCTCCACATCCCTATGTACTGGGCCCATACCCGCAATGCTCAGGCCAGCCTGCAACGCCTGACCGACTGCATCATCCATGCCGCAGCTGCCTGGCTGGAGCCCATGAAGGACTAGCTCAGTCTGCTGAAGACTTTTTCAGGCCGTAATAGAACACCCAGGCAGCCGCCAGGTAGAGAAAGGGATAAAGCGCCAGATAAGGGGCCAGATGCAGATAGGCCGACCATCGGTCGGCCGCGAAAAAGCTTGCATACACCAAGACCGCAAGCAATGCCCCGCTACCTGCCAGCAGGCCGGCATAGGCCAGCAAGGTGGCCAGACGCAAGAGCAGTCTGCCGCGCTCGACCAGCAGCAACCGGCCCGAACGCAGCTGCACGGGAATCTGATAGAGGCGAGCAAGTGCCATCAGGAAGACGATGGGCACCAGGATCAGAGGCAGGAAAAACATGTCTCGCAGCGCAATCAGGGGCGATGCTCGGACTCCACATGGCGCACGGCCGCCCTGGCCTGGGTGAGCATATGAAAGTCCAGAATGCGTGTCGCCATGATGGTCTCCCAGAGGAAGCAGCATAGAGCCAGCACAAAGGCCAGCACCCCCAGCAGAAAGCTGAAAACGGCATAGCCGTGGCCGCTGACGCCGTAGGCCTGGCCCACGAACAGCAGCACAATGGTCAGCCCTATGCACATGCCGCACAGCGTCAGCAGCGCGATGGATACGTTGGCCAGTCGCCCGCGCTCGCGCAGAAAATGCAGTTCCTTGAGATGGCGGGCGATCAGATCGTGATCGTCCAGGGTGCGCAGGCTTTCCTCCAGCTTGCGGGCGCGGTCAATGATGCGGGCCAGCCGCCCCGCTACGGAGCCAATCATGCCGGCCACGGCAGTCAGAAAAAAAACCGGCGCAACAGCGAGCTGAATGCTGTGGGTGACGGTCTGTGCGTCGATGGACCAGATGCTCATGGTGTCCTCAAAATCGGGGGCTGTCTCAGCCTCTATTTTTATGCACAAATATCAGCTCAGTTTTGACTGAATTCACTCAAAAAACAGCCATGGCTGTTTTTCTACTGCGCCAGATGTTTGACGGCAATTGGCATGCCTGCCGCAATGCCGGTGCTGGCCCTGTGTCTGTCCTTGTCGCCATGGATCCCGCCTCGTAGGCACTACCGATGGCTGCTGCTATATAATTTTTCGCGAACGATCTTTCAGACTACGGTCTGCCAAGCTTGTTCAACGTAGCAGGTGCCCGATATTTCATCGGGTTAAACGGGAACAAGGTTCAAAGCCTTGGCTGCCCCCGCAACGGTAAGCAGATCAATCCACTTCACGGCTTTTGCACCAGCAAGAGCCAGTCACTGGCGTTCTACGTGGCCTCTTCAAGAGGTGCGCGGCAGCGCTGGGAAGACGAAGTGGCATGCCTCGCGCAATCTGCCAGCCCGGATACCGGCCTGTTAAGCGCTGACCGTCCGGGTGCAACTCCGGCAGTCGGCATTTGCAACGACCGTCTGCGGGGAGCAGCGTGACGGCAACTGATCGGCGACAGGCGCGCACACCCAGGCGCACTCCGGACGCAGGTCATGTCTCGTCACATGCATGCAGGCTGGTCAGTTCTCGCTGACGACATGAAATCTTTCGCCCTGCCTGCTGCCCTGATCGGCCTGGCACCTGCCTTGACCTTGGCCGCAGAACCTTCGGCCAACAGCTCAAGCCCCTCCACTTTCTCCTCGGCAGCGCAACTGCCTACCGTACAGGTCACGGACAACGCCCCTGGCGGACTGGGTCTGTCGCAGCCAACAACATCGGGCAGCCGGACCGGCATCGCCACCCGTGACCTGCCCGCCAGCCTCGACTATGTGGACGAGCAGACTTGGCAGGAGCGCGGTGACAGCCGAATGGCCGACATCATCGGCCGCACCGTGGGCATGACGCCACTGTCTGCCACCAGCTACAGCAGCCTGTCCTTCAGCACGCGCGGCTTCACCGGCACCAACTCGGTGGGCATCGCCGAAGACGGCGTGCGCCTGAGCGTGGCCTCGTCGACCACGCCATACCCTGCCAACAGCTGGGGCTATGAGCGCGTGGAAGTGCTGCGCGGCCCTGCCTCCATCGTCTATGGCACGGGTACCGTGGGCGCCACGGCCAATGTGGTGCGCAAGCAGCCCAGCAAGGAGACTGTGCGCGAAGTACTGGTCGGGGCCGGCTCGCACGGTACGGCCAAGCTCGGTCTGGGCATGGGCGGCGCGCTGAGCGACACGCTGAGCTACCGCCTGGATGCCTATGGCCACCACACAAATGGCGAGCACGACATGAGCCGCGCCAGCGGCGGCAAGCTGATGAGCACGCTGCGCTGGCAACCCACGGCGGCCCTGCGCATGGAACTGCTGGCCGATGTCAGCGACGAAAAACCTGCACGCTATTTCGGCACACCCACCGTGAACGGTGCCATCGTGCCCGAGCTGCTGGGGCGCAACTTCAACACCGCTGACAGCGATATCCGCATCAAGGACAAGCGCGTGCGCGCCCGTGCCCAGTACCAGGTCAACGACTGGCTGAGCGTGAGCAACGAGCTCTACCATTTCAAGGCCGATCGCTACTGGCGCAACATCGAAGCCTATAGCTACAACCCCAGCAAGCAGCAAGTGACGCTGGGTGACTATCTGGAGCTGGCCCACGATCTGGCCCAGACCGGCAATCGGCTGGAAACTACCATCCAGGCCGGTGCGCACAAAGTAGTAGCGGGCTGGGAGGTAAGCCGCGCCCGGTTCAACTTTGCACGCAACGACTATGCGGGCAGCGCGACCATCGGCGTGAACGAGCCCTCGCTGGGCTACTGGCCCAATACTTCGCCCAGGCTGCCAAGTTATCGCACTCAGGCCACCACGCATGACTTCTATGCCGAGGATGCCTGGACGCTGAGCGACAAATGGCTGCTGCTGGCCGGCATACGCCGCGCCCTCACGGACTTTGAGCGCAATGATCTGGTGGGCAGCGGCTCCTTCGACAAACGTCTGAACGGCACGGCCTGGCGCCTGGGTCTGACGCACAAGCTCAGTGCCCAGACCAACCTCTACGGCCAGCTATCTCAAGGCCATGACCCCGTCACCAATGTGCTGACACTGAACCTGGGCAACAGCCCCTTCAAGCTGACCACGGCACGCCAGATTGAGCTGGGCCTGAAGCAGCAGTTCGCCCAGGGCCAGGGCGAATGGACGGCTGCTGCCTATCGCATCGAGAAGAAAGACATCATCACGCGCGACCCGAACAACGCTTTGCTGTCCGTGCAAGGCGGCAAGCAAAGCTCGCAGGGGCTGGAGCTGAGCGCGGTGATGCGCCTGTCACCCAACTGGCGCCTTGAGGGTAATTACGCCTTTGTCGACGCCAAGTATGACCAACTGATCGAAGCCAGTGGCGCCGACCGCTCCGGCAAGCGTCCCACCAACGTGGCGCGCAACACCGCCAATCTGTGGGCCCACTACACCACCCACAACACCCTGGGCCGCTGGCAGGCATCGCTGGGCGCACGTGCCGTGGGCAGCCGCTTTGCGGACAACGCCAACACCGCGCGCAGCGGCGGCTACACCGTCTGGGATGCTGCACTGAGCTGGCGTCCCCAGCCGCACAGCACCTATCGTCTGACGCTGCGCAACCTGACGGACAAGCTCTACACCTACTCGGCCGTCTCCAGCGCCAGGGCGGCACAGGCTTACCCCGGTGAGGGGCGGCGCGTCGATCTCACGGCCGAGTTCACGTTCTAAGTGCCATGCATCGCTTTGATATCAGTAGCTGCCTGCGCTTGTATTTTCTTGAGTTCAGACACTTTTAGCCATGAAGTCCTTTAAATACATTCGCCAGCAGCTCCTGTTACTGAAGCAACCACTATGGTTTGTCGCGATGCTGGCTTCGGCAGCAGCGCTCAGCGCCTGCGGCGAAAGCCATCAGGCCGGCAGCATCCCGCAAACATCACCCAGCAAGGCGGCAACAACAGCGCTCACCATCGATGTCTGCACCCAGCCCGTGGCCTATGACAAAGTTCCGCAGCGTGCCGTGGTGCATGGCATCAATCTGCTGGAGATGTTTCTTGCCCTGGGCCTGCAGGACAGGCTGGTGGGCTATGGCGGTCTGCGCGACATCAGCCGCCTGCCCACCGCCATGCAGCCGCTGCTGGCCGGCGTGCCCGATCTGTCCAGCCAGGGCATGAACCTGGAAACCTTGCTCAACGCCCAGCCGGACTTTGTCTTCAGCGGCTGGTCCTATGGCTTCAGACCCGGCCAGATCACTCCTGCCAGCCTCAAGGAGCTGGGCATCGCCAGCTATGTGCTCAGCGAATCCTGCATACGGCAGGTGGCTCGCGAACGCGTTTCGCTGGAAGACACTTTCAACGACCTGCTCAACCTGGGCCGCATCTTTAACATCGAGGCACGCGCCCAGGCGCTGGTGGGCAAGCAGCGCGCCCAGTTGCAGCGCGTGACCGACGCCCTCCAGAACGTGAGCCACAAACCCAAGGTCTTTGTGTTTGACAGCGGCACAGACATCCCCGTCACCACGGGCCGCTATGCCATGCCCCAGGCCATGATCGAGGCAGCGGGCGCAACGAATATCTTTGACGATCTGGACAGCAGTTGGATGCGCGGCAACTGGGAAGACGTGATTGCCCGCGAACCGGACTGGATAGTCATCGTCGATAACGACAGGCCCGTGGCCGACGGCAAACGCCAATTTCTGCTGGCCAAGCCCGAGCTGGCCCACCTCAAGGCCATACGCGAGCAGAAGTTCGTGCTGCTTGAGTTTGCCGAAGCCACGCCAGGCCCGCGCAATGTCGCCGCCACCCAGCGCCTGGCCCATGCGCTGCACCCCGAGCAGATACCCGAACAGGTGAGCGAGCCATGATGCAGACCGCCGAACACCCAAGCAGTGCGGCTTCGGTCAGCGCCACCACCAACGCTTTCTCGGCCCAGCGCCGTCAACTGGCACTGTGGCTGGCGGCGTTGATCGCGCTGCTGCTGCTTTCGCTCACGCTGGCCATCACGCTGGGGCCGGTTCGCATGGCGCCGCAACTGGCATGGCAGATCACGGCGCATGAAATAGGCCAGCAGCTCAACAACCTGGGCTTGAGCTTTGGTGGGTCCGGAGGTGACTGGACCGTGGCCCAGCAGCAAATCGTCTGGCGCGTGCGTCTGCCGCGCGTGCTGCTGGCCGCTCTGGCGGGAGCAGGTCTGGCCGTGGTGGGCGTGGCCATGCAAGCCATGGTGCGCAACCCCTTGGCCGACCCTTATCTGCTGGGCGTGTCGTCTGGCGCTTCGGTAGGCGCGGTCAGCGTGCTGGCCTTTGGCACACTGGCGTTTGCGGGTGAGCTGGCCCTGCCGCTGGGCGCTTTTGGCGGTGCGCTGGCTGCCTGCACCACGGTGTATTTTCTCGCCCATGCCCACGGCAGGCTACTGGCCTCGCGCCTGATTCTGGGCGGCGTGGCCATTGCCTACTGCCTGGGCGGCGTCACCAGCCTGATCGTGCTCACGGCCGATCAGCGCGAGCTGGCTAACTCGGTGCTGACCTGGACGCTGGGCAGCCTGGCCGGCACGCGCTGGGACGAGCTGGGCCTGCCAGCCTTGCTGCTGCTGGCTGGCGTGGTTCTGCTGCTGACGCAGGCGCGCTCACTCAATGCCCTGCTCGCGGGCGAAGAAACCGCCATGACGCTGGGCGTGGACACCACGCGCACCAGGCGCTGGCTGTTTGTGCTGGTCTCCCTGATCACCGGCGTGCTGGTGGCGCTGACCGGGCCCATCGGCTTCGTGGGCCTCATCGTGCCCCATGTCACGCGCATGCTTGTGGGGGCCGAGCATCGCAGCGTGCTGCCCGTGGCGGCGCTGGTGGGCGCCATCTTCCTGGTCTGGGTCGATGTGTTCTCGCGCATCAGCTTTGCTCCGGCCGAGGTGCCTGTGGGCGTCATCACCTCGCTGCTGGGCGGCCCCTTCTTTGTCTGGATGCTGTGCCGCAAGAATGCCCGGGAAAGGCTGAGCCTGTGATGTTCCAAGCCCATCAAGCTCAGGCACCCAGCCAGTGCAAGCTGCTTTTGCAGGCCAGTCAGCTCAACTTTCAGGCCGCAGCGGCGCATATCGTGCGTGATGTCAGCCTGCAGGTGGCGCGTGGCCAGTTCGTGGGCCTGCTCGGGCCCAACGGCAGTGGCAAGTCCACGCTGCTGCGCATGATCTACCGCATCCTCAGACCCGCCAGCGGCACGGTCTGTATGCAGGAGCGCGACGTCTGGCGGCACAGTGCTCGCGACAACGCCCGTGCCATGGCCGTGCTGGCACAGGAAAATGCCAACGAGTTCGATCTGCGCGTGCGCGATGTGGTTCTGATGGGACGCACGCCGCACCAAAGCGCCTTTGACAAAGACAGCGCGCAAGACTTTGCCATCGTCGCCCAGTCGCTGGCGCGGGTGCAGGCCCAGCCACTGGCCGAGCGCATGTTTTCCACGCTCTCGGGCGGTGAGAAGCAGCGCGTGCTCATGGCCCGCGCACTGGCCCAGCAGGCACCGCTGCTGGTGCTGGATGAGCCCACCAACCACCTCGACGTGCGCCACCAGTTCGAGCTGATGAATCTGATTCGCGGCCTGAGCCTGACCACTTTGGCCGCTCTGCACGAGCTGCCGCTGGCCGCGCACTACTGCGACCGCATCTACCTTTTGCAGCACGGTGCACTCGTGGCGCAAGGCACTCCGACCGAAGTGCTGACGCCAGAGACCATTGCCCGTGTCTACGGCGTGCGCGCCCAGGTGCACACCAGCGCACGCACGGGCAAGCCCGTGATCGAATTCATGCCGGATGAGCTGCTATGACCCAGACCTGCACTGAGCCCACGCCCTCTTTACCTGCAGCCAACGCCGGCCTGGCCATCGTGGTGCTCAGCCGCGGTGCGGCCTATGCGGGCGGCCTGACGGAACTGAGCGATCTGGCAACGCAGCTTGAGGCCCGGCTGGCTGCCGCACAAACGCCTGTGCTGCGTGTGCAGCCGGCCTTTGTGGACCGAGCACAGCCTGCCTTGCCCGAAGCGCTGGACCTGTGCGCCGATGCCGATCAGATATTGATCCTGCCCGTCATGGTGCCCGACGAGCCTTCACTGCGCCGCTGGCTGCACAAGCTCATCATGCGCTGGCGCGCCAAGCAACAGGCTGAAGGGCAACCCGGAAAACACGCCCCTCGCATCGTGTTTGCTCAACCCCTGCTGCAGTTGCCGGCGTTGGCCGAGCTGCTGGCCGCCACCATTCCCAGCGCGCTGCAGCAGCCCGATGTGCCGCAATTGCTGGCCGATGAAGACTGGGAGCGCGACCCCAAAGCCTGGTCCCAAGTGCCGGAGCACCAGCACCATGTGCTGTGGTGCGTGGGCCCACGCTGCGCGGCCAAGGGAGCCGTCGCGCTGTGGCCGCAACTGGCACGCACCGTGCAGCAAAACCCGCTGCTCAAAAAGCAGGTGATGCTGCTGCAAACCAGCTGCCAGTACCCGTGCAACCACGGCCCGCTGATGATCGCCTACCCCGAAGGCGTGTGGTACGGCCCCATGGATGCCACGACGATCGAGTCCGTGCTGTCAGCCCATGTGCAGCAGCATGACTGCCCCCACGAACACCTGCGCGTGCATGGGCCACAGCCCGCACTGCACGAATAAGTTTACCTGTTGAATTTCCCTGTTGATCCCCATCCGGAGAGTGATCCATGCAAACCACCAAAATCCCCGCCACCATCGTCACCGGCTTTCTCGGCAGCGGCAAGACCACGCTGATGCGCCATATTCTCGAGCAGGCCAAGGGCCTGCGCGTGGCGGTCATCGTCAACGAGTTCGGCGAACTGGGCATTGACGGCGAAATCCTCAAGACCTGCGCCATAGGCTGCAAGGAGGAAGGCGGCGCAGACGGCCAGATCTACGAGCTGGCCAACGGCTGCATGTGCTGCACCGTGCAGGAAGAGTTCTTCCCCGTCATGAAGGCCCTGGCAGAACGCCGCGCCGACATCGATGTGCTGCTGATCGAGACCAGCGGCCTGGCCCTGCCCAAGCCCCTGGTCCAGGCCTTCCAGTGGCCCGACATTGCCAATGTCTTCACTGTCGATTCGGTGGTCACCGTGGTCGACACGCCCGCTGCGGCTGCCGGCCAGTTTGCCCATGATCCGCATGCTGTCGACGAGCAGCGTCAGGCCGACCCCAATCTGGACCATGACGCCAGCCTGCATGAGCTGTTCGAGGATCAGCTCTCGGCCGCTGACCTGGTGGTGCTGTCCAAGGCCGATCTGGTCACGGCCGAACAACTCGGTCAGGTGCGAGCCCTGGTGGCCGAAGAAGTACCTGCCAGCGTGAAGATGATCGAAGCCGTGCAGGGCCAGGTGCCCCTGAACGTGCTGCTGGGCCAGCATCGCGCCGCCGAGCTGTCGATCGACGACAAGCACAGCCACCATGACCATGACGAAGACCATGACCACGATGCCTTCGACTCCTTGCACCTCGACCTGGGTGCCGTGGACCGTGAGCGCCTGATGCAGGCCTTGCAGTCCATCGTTGAGCAACATGGCGTGCTGCGCGTCAAGGGCTTTGCCGCCTTGCCGGGCAAGAAGATGCGTCTGCTGGTGCAGGGCGTGGGCCGCCGTTTTGATGCCTATTTCGACCGTGCCTGGGCCGACGGCGAAGCTGCGGCCACGCGTCTGGTGTTCATCGGCAAGCAGCTGGACACCGCCGTGCTGCGCCAGGCCTTGCTGGGCGCCCAGGCATAAAATCCAAGCAAATCGGCCTCTATCGCTTTACTGGCAAGCGGATAAAGCTATCTTTTTGAATCATGCACCTGCTCAGCTCCCGCCCCGGCGGCTTTGTCGAAGACGACAGCATCATCACCCGTCTGGACCAGACGCCTGCAGACATGGTGGTGCTCAGCTCTGCCGACACCACGCTGTCGCTGCTGGCCGATGCCTACCGGATGTGGCTGCAGGCCGAGCCCCGGGCCGCAGGGTCCACGCCCACGCTGCGCCTGGCCAACCTGCTGCATCTGCGCCAGAGCGCCTCGCTCGATCTGTATATCGACGAGGTGCTGCAGCATGCCAGGCTGGTCATCGTCGATCATCTGGGAGCCGAGTCCACCTGGCCCTACGGCATCGAGCAGCTGCAAAAGCTGGCGCGCCGCAAGGGCCAGAAGCTGGCCATGTTCTCGGGCGACAACCAGGAAGATCCCGAACTGCTGGCCAAAGGCACGCTGGAGCCCGAGCAAAGCCGTGCGCTGTGGCAATACCTGCGCGCCGGCGGCCTGGGCAATGCACGCGAGTTCCTGCACATGGCGGCAGCCTGGGGCCTGAACCAGGGCCGCGAGGGAGCGCCCGTGCGGGTGCTGCCCCCCGTCGCCGTGCATGTGCCTCAAGCCTGGCTGGCTGACGATGCAGGGCATCTTCCGGGCCTGGACGACCTGCAGGCACGCTGGACGCCCGGCGCCCCCGTGGCCATGCTGGTCTTCTACCGCTCGCATCTGCTGGCGGCCAATACCGAGGCCTTCGATGCCATGGCCGACGCCCTGCTCGAGCGCGGCCTGAACCCGCTGCCGCTGGCCCTGGAGTCGCTCAAGGACGGGCTGTGCCTGCAGACGCTGCGCTCCCTGTGCATCACCCACCAGGTGCAGATCATTCTCAACACCACGGCGTTTGCGGCCCTCGGAGAACATGCGCGCACCGGCGAGGCGGCCGACGCGCTGGCCGGCGACATTCCCGTGCTGCAGGTGATTGCCAGCGGCAGCAACCGCGAGGACTGGCTGGCCGACAGCCAGGGCCTGCGCCCGCGCGACATTGCCATGCAGGTGGTGCTGCCCGAGATGGACGGTCGCATCATGACGCGCGCCATGAGCTTCAAAGGCCTGGCCCATCGCTGCGAGCTGACGCAAACCGATGTGATCAGCTACCAGGCCGAGCCCGACCGCATTGCCTGGATTGCCGAGCTGGCCTGGCGCTGGTGCCAGCTGCGCAGCAAGCCTGCGGCTCAGAAGAAAGCCGCGCTGATACTGGCCAACTACCCGGGCAGCGAGGCACGCATGGGCAGCGGCGTGGGTCTCGATACGCCGGAATCCGTCATTGCCCTGCTGGATCAGCTGGCACGCGACGGCTGGCAACTGGGGGATGCTGCTGCGCGGCCCGACTCCGGCCTAGCACTGATGGGCCTGCTGCAACAAGGCATTGCCAATGACCCCAAAAAATGGCCGCTGCGTCCTGCAAGCCAGGGCTATTCGCTGCAGGCCTATCAACAGCGTCTGGCACAGCTGCCCAGCGATATGGCCCAGGCCATAGCCGAGCGCTGGGGAGCGCCCGAGCAGGACCCGATGCTGCGCGATGGCTGGTTCATGATTGCGGGCCTGCAGCTGGGCCATGTCTTTGTCGGCATACAGCCCGCACGTTCTCTCGACGGGCGCAATGACTACGCCAGCTACCACGACGCCGAGCTGGTGCCGCCCCATCACTATCTGGCGTTCTACTTCTGGCTGCGCGATGTCTTTGGCGTGGACGCCATGGTCCATGTGGGCAAGCATGGCAATCTGGAATGGCTGCCGGGCAAGAGCCTCGCGCTGTCGCAGCAATGCTGGCCCGATGCCATTCTCGGCCCGCTGCCGCATGTCTACCCCTTCATCGTCAACGACCCCGGCGAAGGGGCTCAGGCCAAGCGCCGCAGCCAGGCCGTCATCATCGACCATCTGATGCCGCCGCTCACGCGCGCCGAAAACCACGGCCCCATGCAGGAGCTGGAACGCCTGGTGGACGAATACTACGAAGCCCTGCTGGTCGATCTGCGCCGCTCCGGCATGCTGCGCAAGCAGATTCTGGACTGCGCCAGACAGCAGGATCTGCTGCGCGAACTCGGTCTCGAAGCGGCGGGCGCGCAGCCCGATGCCGACGAGCAGTTGCTGGAACGCATCGATGCCTATCTGTGCGAACTCAAGGAAACCCAGATCCGCGATGGCCTGCATATCTTCGGCAGCTCGCCACAGGGCCAGTTGCGCGAATCCACCCTGCTCTCGCTGGCGCGCTATCCCGGCAATGCCGGCAACGAGCAAGGCCTGCTCAATGCGCTGACAGCCGACCTGCTGCCGGCCATGGACTGGAACCCGCTGGACATGGATGCCGCCGCGCCCTGGAACGGCCCGCGCCCGGCCGCGCTGCAGCAGCAGGATGCCGGCACTTGGCGCCATGGCGGCGACACGCGCGAGCGGCTCGAGCTGCTGGCCCTGCAGGTCATTGCCAATCCCGCGCTGTCCCGCGACTGGCCGCACACACTACAAGTGCTGACGCGCATCGAGCAGCAAATTGCACCGTCACTGGATGCCTGCGGCCCGCAGGAACTGCTGCAGTTCTCGCAAGCACTGCAAGGACGCTTTGTGCCACCCGGCCCCAGCGGCTCACCCTCGCGCGGGCGCTGCGACACCTTGCCTACAGGGCGCAACTTCTACACCGTGGACACCCGTGCCATCCCCACCCAGACCGCCTGGGCGCTGGGGCAGCAGTCCGCGCAGCGCGTGCTGGAGCGTTATCTGCAGGAGCATGGCGAATATCCACAGGCCATCGGTCTTTCCGTCTGGGGAACAGCCACCATGCGTACCGGCGGTGACGATATCGCCCAGGCCTTTGCCCTGATCGGGGTTCGTCCCAAATGGGCGGCCGGCAGCCAGCGCGTGACCGACTTTGAAGTCATTCCCGCCGTGGGGCTGCGTCGCCCGCGTGTCGACGTGACCTTGCGCATCAGCGGCTTCTTCCGCGATGCCTTTCCCAATGTGGTGCAGATGTTCGATGCCGCGGTGCGTGCCGTGGCCGAGCTCGATGAGGACGCCGAGGACAACCCCATCCGCGCGCGCGTGCTGCGAGATACGCAGGCTGCCGTGGATCAGGGCCTGAGCGCCGACGCGGCCCGCGAACAGGCGTTGTGGCGCGTTTTCGGAGCGCCCACCGGCAGCTATGGTGCCAGCATGCATGAGATGCTGCGTAGCGGCCAGTGGACCGACGCGGGCGACTTTGCACGCCACTATCTGCACTGGGGAGCCTATGCCTACGGCCAGCAGGCCGATGGCGTGCCGGCCCGCGCCGCGCTGGAGCAGCGTCTGCAGACACTCGATGTGGTTCTACAGAACCAGGACAGCCGCGAGCATGACCTGCTGGACTCCAGCGAGTACTACCAGCATCAGGGCGGCATGGTGGCGGCCGTGCGGCACCTGGGCGGCAGCGACCCTGCCGTCTATCATGGCGACCACGGCAATCCTCAGTCTGCCAGGATTCGCTCCCTGGCCGAGGAGATAGGCCGTGTGGTACGCGCCCGCGTCACCAACCCCAAGTGGATTGCGGGCGCCATGCGCCACGGCTACAAGGGCGGCTTCGAGATGGCTGCCACGGTGGACTATCTGTTTGGCTTCGATGCCACCACCGCGCTGGTCTCGGACCAGCATTACGCCATGGTCACCCAGGCCTATGTCGAAAACGAGAGCGTGCGCCAGTTTCTGCGCCAGCACAATCCACAAGCACTGGGCGATATCGTCTCGCGCCTGCTGGAAGCCATAGACCGCGGCATGTGGGAGCAGCCCGGCGAACATCACCAGAGCCTGCTGACCCAGATGCTGGAGCACGAAGAATTCATGGAAGGACAGGTTTCCCAATGAGCCCCAACCACGATCCGGTACCCGTATTCCCACTCTCGGCGATACAGGGGCAGCCCACCCTGGTACAGGCCCTGCTGCTCGCCGCGATAGAGCCGCAGCTGGGCGGCGTGCTGATTCGAGGCCCGCGCGGCACGGCCAAGTCCACGGCGGCCCGCGCGCTGGCGGACCTGCTGACCCCTGCGCCCTTTGTCACCCTGCCGCTAGGCGCTTCCATCGAGCATGTGACCGGCAGTCTGGACCTGTCCAAGGCGCTCTCAGGCCACGAAGTGGGCTTCGCTCCGGGTCTGATTGCCAAGGCGCACGACGGCGTGCTCTATGTCGATGAAATCAATCTGCTGCCCGATGCCATCGTCGATGTGCTGCTTGACGTGGCGGCCTCCGGCATCAATCGCATAGAGCGCGACGGCATCTCGCACAGCCATGCCGCGCGCTTTGTGCTGATCGGCACCATGAACCCCGAAGAAGGCATGCTGCGGCCACAGCTGCTGGACCGACTGGGCCTTTGTGTGCAATTGGACAATGCTCAGGACCCGCAGCTGCGCAGCAGCATCGTCAAGGCAAGGCTGCGCTTTGATCAGGATCCCCAGGGCTTCGCCCGATCTCATGCAACCGGGCAGCAGGAGATTCGCCAAAGGCTGACGCTGGCCCGCAGCCGTTGCCGCAATGCCTCGGAGCTGACATGGAGCGATGCCGTCCACGAGGCCGTGGCCCTGCAGTGCATTGCCGCCCAGGTGGACGGACTGCGTGCCGACCTGGTCATGCTGCGTGCTGCACGCGCTCTGGCGGCCTGGCAAGGCAGTCAGAGCATCACGCCAGCACATGTGTCCGAAGTTGCGCCACTGGTGCTGCAGCATCGCGCCAGCCAGCCAGATCCGGGCAGCTCCAGCCAGCTGCGGCAGCCCCCCGCAGCCACGCCTTCCGCCCAGCCGTCGGCAACGCCCGCCACACCGTCAGGCGCGGGCAGCGCAGCCCGCACAGAGCCTGATACCCAGGCACCAGCCTCTCATTCACCGGCTACCCGCGAGCCCGGCGCCACCAGCTCCTTGCCTCAAAAGGCAGGCCCGAGCCTCGAACAGCCGCCTGCCGGCTGGGGACAGGCTCAAGCCGTGAGCAGCACCGCCTTCGATGCACAACAGGCCGATGCCATGGCACAGGCAGCCCTGGAGGCCCTGGCCGCAAAAAAAGCCCGAGCCTCCGGTCCGCTGCGCTGAGCGCCGGCCGGGGGCAAATCGGCTCCGAAAACCATGGCCTGGCCTTGGCCAGCCATGCCGCACCCGGCGTCCACAAGATGCCAGGGGCATCGATTGACTGGACAGCCACCCTGCGCCAGCGTCAGGGCCAGCCACTGGCACACGCACATCTGCGCTGGCGCCAGCCCGAGGGAGCTGTACGCAGGCAACACCTTTTTCTGCTGGACTGCTCGGCCTCCATGGTGGAGAGCGGCGCATTCGCCCAGGCCAAGGGCCTGCTGCTGCAGTGGCTGCGCCGGGCCTATCTGCAGCGCGAATCCGTGGCCCTGCTCTGCTTCGGCGCAGGCCAGCTGCACTGGCTGCTGGAGCCCACGCGGGCGCCACGCTGGAATGCCGATCTGATCGAGCCGCTACGCGGCGGAGGCGGCACGCCGTTGGCCCAGGCCCTGGAGGCGGGCTGGCAGATGACGGCCAGATACTCTCGGCAATCATCCTGCCTCTGGCTGATCAGCGACTTCCGCAGCCCCGATGTGCTGCAACTGGAGCGCGGCCCCATACCTGCCCTTGCGCAGATTCTGGTGGACTGTGAAACCGCTGCGGGCCAGAGCAAGCGTCTGTTTGGCGGAGCCGAACGGCTGGCAAAGGCCTGGCCGGATACTCTTCGACTACCGCTGAAATTCAACTAAAAATCGCCTCTACCGCTTAACAGGCAAGCGCTAACAGCTATCTATTTTGATAGTCAACTGACAGAGCATCGCGCCGCCCCCTGCCCGCCCTGTCAATATCCGGTCGCCGCACGGGCGGCAGGAAAGCGGCGGCCAGGCCGATGAATTGGGCCGTGTGCACCAGGTTATCGCGTAAGATCGCGCCACCACAGGTGCCTCATGGCGTGCTCTGCGCGCGGAGGTGAAACGAGAAGCAGGTGAATGGAGTTCCCACCAATCCTGCACTGCACCCGCAACGGTAATCAGAGATATGGAGATGCACGCTCTGGCCCACGGCCATGGCCGCCACTGCGAAAGCGGGAAGGCGCATCGACATGCCACCCTCAGGTGGGCTCTGTAAGTCCGGAGACCGGCCTGGTGTGTACAAGGCGCAGCGGGGTTGCATGTGGCTTGTGATATGCCAGCGCCTGCGTGCGGCTCATCACCTCTTCATTTCCCTCTGCACATTTTGTTTGTCTGGCCCGGGTATCGGCCAAACCGACCGTGGATGTCCTATGTTGCATGGAATTTGCCAGTCAGATTTGTCCCAGCGGGCCGGCCGTGCCCTGGCCTCGTCGCCTGGAGCAGAGCTTGCCTAGCCCTGAGCCCATCCAGATTCGTGGCTGGTGCCCCAGCACCTGGAAGCCCATGCTGGCACAGGACGGCTGGATCGTGCGCGTACGCCCTCGCTGTGCATCTCTAACCGCCGCTCAGTGGCTGGTACTGGCCGAACTCGCACGAACCCATGCCTCGGGCCAGATCGAGCTGACCCGCCTCGGCAATCTGCAATTGCGCGGCGTGCACGAATCGGCCCTGCCTGCCTTGCGCGCAGCGCTCGTTGTCTCGAGACTGGCCCCTGCCGATGAACAGGCAGATCTGGCGCCTGCCGTGCATTGCACTCCGTTCTATACAAGAGGAGATCGCACCCATGCACTGGCTCTGGCGCTTTCCGGTGCAGCGGCGCGTGACCTCAGTCCCCTGGCCCTGCAACAGCAGAGCATGCCGGCCCTGCCCGGCAAATTCGACATGCTGGTCGACGATCCGCAGTGTCATCTCCGAAGCCTGAGCTCCGACCTTCAGCTATGGGCCTGCGCCGATGGAGGCTATGGGCTTGTCCTGGGCCAATCGGAAGACTGGTATGGCTTTGAGACTGCACCGGCTGCCGTGCAGGCAGCCATACAGATTGCCCTGTGGTTTGCCCGTGAGCGCAGCTCGCAGGCGGCAGGCCGATTGCGCGGCCTTGCCAAGCCCATCGACCTTCAGGCCTGCGGACTCGCCAAGGCCAGTCATCACCTTGAGCCCCGGACTCTGGACAGGAACGCTGCCAGGTCGTTGCGGCCCGGAGCGCCCAACCTCCACGGCCTGCTGCTCGGCGCCCCGTTGGGACGCCTGGACGCATGGGCCATACAGAAGCTGGCGGCTCTCATGCCCGAACAAGCGGAGATCCGGGTCACGCCCTGGAAATCCTTGCTTCTTCCGAACAAGCACCTGGATTCACTGCCTGCCCGGCTCGATGCCAGGGACTGGATCAGCCAGTCCGCGGATGTGCGCCTGCGAGTCTCGGCCTGCACCGGCGCCCCCAACTGCCCTCAGGCCCATATCCCGGCCCAGCCCATGGCCTTGCAATTCGCCAGCTCACAGGCGGCGGACCGGCATCTTCATATCAGCGGCTGCGCCAAGCTCTGTGCCCTGCCTGCCGATGCGACAAGTGTGGTGTTTGCCAGCCAGGACACAACGGGCCAGATATGGCTGCACGCCAGCCCCGCCGAAGCGCAACCGTCAGCCAGGGCATCCATTCCCTATCGGCCTCTGAACTCCGATCCTCACGATATACAGCAACAACTCAATGACCTACAACTATGAAAAGTGCGGTGAAGAGATTTACCGGCAATCCTTCAGCATCATCCGCCGAGAGGCCGATCTCAAGCGCTTCAACCCCGTGGAAGAGCGGGTCGCCTGCCGCATGATTCACGCAGCCGGCATGGTGGAGCTGGCCGCACATATCCATTTCTCCCCGACCTTTGCCGAAGCGGCGGAAGCCGCACTGCAGCGCGGAGCACCCGTGCTCTGCGATGCACGCATGGTCAGCGAGGGCATCACGCGCAAGCGCCTGTCGGCCCAGAACCCCATCATCTGCACCCTGCAGGACCCGCGTGTGCCAGCGCTTGCAGCCGACATGGGCAACACCCGCAGCGCCGCAGCACTGGAGCTGTGGCGCGAGCATCTGGACGGCGCCGTGGTCGCCATCGGCAATGCGCCGACAGCCCTGTTTCATCTGCTCCATATGCTGCAGGACCCGGACTGCCCGCGCCCGGCGGCCATCGTCGGCTGCCCGGTCGGCTTTGTGGGAGCTGCGGAGTCCAAGGACGCTCTGCGCGAATGGGGACAGATTCCGTTTGCCATCGTGCAAGGACGCCTCGGTGGCTCCGCCATCACGGTTGCCGCCATCAACGCGCTGGCAACCACGGTGGAGTAGGAGGAGTCACCATGAATCACGGAAAAATCTTCTGCGTGGGACTGGGTCCCGGCGATCCCGACATGATGAGCGTGAAGGCCGACCGCCTGCTGAGAAACGCCCGTCATGTGGCCTACTTCCGCAAACGCGGTCACCCGGGCAAGGCGCGGCAACTGGTCAACGGCCTGCTGCATGCCGAGGTTACGGAGTACCCGATGGAGTACCCGCTGACCACGGAGATTCCGCACGACGACCCGCGCTACATCGCCCAGCTGTCCAGCTTCTATCAGGACTGGCAGTCCCGGCTGACTCAGCTCACACGCAGCGAGGATGTGATCGTGCTTTGCGAAGGCGATCCGTTCTTCTACGGCTCCTTCATGCACCTCTATGTGCGTCTGCGCCAGGCGGAACAGGTGACCGTGGAAGTGCTGCCCGGCATACCCGGCATGGTGGGCTGCTGGCATGCCACCGGCATTCCCATGACCTGGGGTGACGATGTGATGAGCGTGCTGCCCGCGACCCTGCCCGATACGCCGCTGCGCGAGCATATGGCGCGCTCGGATGCGCTGGTCATCATGAAGGTGGGACGGCATCTGGGCCGCATCCGTACGCTGCTGAGCGAGCAAGGCAAGCTGGAGCGAGCCTGGCTGGTCATCAACGGCACCATGAGCGATCAGCAGGTCATGCCGCTGCGCGACGCACCCGAGCGCTGCCCCTATTTCGCCATCATCGTCGTGCACGGCCAGGGCCGCCGCCCGGCAAACGACATGTGAATGCGCTGTCATGAGCACGACCACAATGCCTCCACAACTCTTGGTGCTGGGCCTGGGCCCGGGCGATGATGCGCTGCTGACGCAGCAGGTGCGCGACAGCATCGCCAGCGCAAGCGATGCATTCGGCTACTTTCCCTATGTGGAGCGGCTGCAGGGTCTGGAACATCTGCAGCTGCATGCCA
The DNA here is from genome assembly GCF_039581415.1 of Comamonas sp. F1-6. Taxonomy (NCBI): domain Bacteria; kingdom Pseudomonadati; phylum Pseudomonadota; class Betaproteobacteria; order Burkholderiales; family Comamonadaceae; genus Comamonas; species Comamonas sp. F1-6. Next base: position 214,173 of record NZ_JBCPWN010000004.1, on the reverse strand, counting down.
GCGACAACCGTGAGGAGCTGGAGCGTGCGCGCAACGCCTTGAATCTTGCAGCCCAGGGCCGCAAGGTGCTGATGCTCTCGTCGGGTGACCCGGGCGTTTTCGCCATGGCCAGTGCCGTGTTCGAGACGCTGGAGCAGGCCAGCCCCGAGGAGCATGCCCGCTGGCAAGGCGTGGACGTGCAGGTGCAGCCGGGCATCACCGCCATGCTGGCCGCGGCAGCGCGCCTGGGCGCCCCCTTGGGACATGACTTCTGCACCATCAATCTGTCTGACAACCTCAAGCCCGCCAGCATCATCGAGCGCCGCATCCGTCTGGCCGCCCAGGCCGATTTCGCCATGGCGTTCTACAACCCCTGCTCCCGATCACGCCCGCAAGGCTTTTCCCGAGCACTGCAGGTGCTGCAGCAGGAATGCGAGCCCGAGCGCCTGATCTGCTTTGCCCGCAACGTCAGCCGCCCCGATGAAACGCTGCGGGTCGTGCGGCTGCTGGACGCACAAGCCGACATGGCCGATATGCGCACGGTGGTGATTGTGGGCAACAGCCAGACCAGGCAGGTGGGCAAGCATGTCTATACCCCGCGCAGCTATAAGGCCGCCAGCAGCGCTACCTCTGCCGTGACAGACCATGCCTGAGCGCACGCAAGGCCTTGCCGGGCACAAGTGCTCAGCAGCGCTGCCGGCGCAACCACTCCATGGCCTGCTGCGGGCTTTGGCACTGGGTGCGCGGCGCCAGCACCGGCCTGTCGACCATGATGACCGGAATACCCAGCTGCCGCGCGGCCTCGATCTTGGCATAGGTATCTGCACCACCGGCGTTCTTGCTGACGATGCAGTCGATGCGGTACTGCCCGAGCAGCGCCAGTTCGTCGGCGAGCCGAAACGGACCGCGCGCAACGATCAGCTCATAGCTGGATGCCGGCAGGGGCAGGGCACCGCCCTCCTGGTCGATGACGCGCAGCACAAACTGGTGCTCGTCGGCCAGGCCTGCAAACGCCGCCAGCTGCTTGCGTCCTATGGCCAGAAACACTCGCTTCAAAGACCGACTCAAGGCCTGTGCGGCAGCCGCCATATCGGGCACATGTTGCCATTGGTCGCCGGGCTGCGCCTGCCAGGCTGGCCGCTCCATGGACAGCAAGGGCAGATTCAGTTGGGCGCAGGCCGCGATGGCATGGGCACTCATCTGTGCGGCGAATGGGTGGGTGGCGTCGATGACATGGGTGATGTGATGCGCACTCAGGTAATCGACCAGCCCCTGCACACCGCCAAAGCCGCCCACACGCACAGGCAAGGCCGGAGTACGGCGCGTCTGGGTGGCCCCGGCATAGGAATAGATGGCCTGCACCCCGGCCTCATGCAGCAGCGTGGACAAGATATAGGCATCGAAAGTGCCGCCTAACAGGAGAACTTGGGTCATGGCCAATCCGTGGCTTTCAATTATCGGAATTCATCCATCAGGGCTGGAAGGCCTGAGCCTTGCAGCGCGACGAGCCCTGGATGATGCCAGTGTTGTGTTCGGTAGTCCGCGTCATTTGGCGCTGGCACAGGCAGGGATGCGTGGCAGGGCCTGGCCCGTGCCCTTCAGCGTCGAGCCCGTGCTGCAGCTGCGTGGACAGCAAGGCGTGGCCGTGCTGGTGTCCGGCGATCCGTTTCACTTCGGTGCCGGGGCATCGCTGGCCAGGCACCTGGAGTTGGGCGAGTGGCGCAATTACCCTCAACCCTCGACATTTTCCTGGGTTGCAGGCGAGCTGGGCTGGTCCCAGGAGCGCACCCACTGCCTGGGCCTGCATGCCCGCAGCCTGAGCAGCCTGACGCCTCTGCTGGCGCCTCAAGAGCGCTTTATCTGCCTGTTGCGCGATGGCCCGGCCGCTCACACTCTGGCTCAATGGCTGCTGCAGCAGGGCTGGGGCGACAGCCCTCTGTGGCTGGTGGAGCAGGCAGGCAGCGATCAGCAGGACATTCGCAGCGGCACGGTGCGCGAGCTGGCCGCCCTGCTGGCAACCCAGCCGGCCAAGGCCCCTGTGACTGCGGCTTTCGAAGCGCGCGGCGATAAAGGTCTGTCCCGGGTACCAGGCAGACCCATCGATGAGTTTGCACACGACGGGCAGATCACCAAAAGCCCGGTGCGCGCCATGACGCTGGCTGCGCTGGCTCCGCGCCAGGGCGAGTGGCTCTGGGATCTGGGTGCGGGTTCGGGCTCGGTCGCCGTCGAGTGGTGTCTGGCTGGCGGACAGGCTATCTGCGTGGAGCAGCATGCCGCGCGTGCGGCCAATATTGCGCAGAACGCGCAGCGCTATGCGGCAGCGCTCGAAGTGGTTCATGACCATGCCCTGGCAGCCCTGCCCCGTCTGCAGCCAGAGCCGCAGGCCGTCTTTGTCGGCGGCGGCTTCAGCGCGGAGCTGTTCAATGCCCTGTGCATGCGTCTTTCCGGGCCTTGGCGCCTCGTGGTGAATGCCGTGGCGCTGCACACCCAGGCACTGCTGCTGGAGCTGCACCGCACGCATGGCGGCCAGCTGTATCAGTTGCAATGGAGCGAAGCTCAGAGCCTGGGCAGCATGCATTCCTGGTCCCCAGCCCGCCCCCTGGTGCAGTGGGTCTGGAGCAGCCAATGAGATATCTGTTCGCAGGCTGGGGCTTTCAAGCTGGTGCTCTGCCTCAATCATTCGAAAGCTGCTGGACCCAGGCCTGCCAGAGACTTGGGGGCGCGGACTCAGCGCCCTGCCGCTGGACCTTTGCCCTGCTGGCCACCAGGAGCCAGACATCAGCGGCGCGCGCCCTGCAGGATTGGGCCAGCCAGATTCCTGGCCATATCGACTGGAAGACCTGTGCCGAAAGCGCGATTGCGCATATCGCCACACCATCCCATTCCGCAAGATTGCAGCAGCGCTTTGCCACGGGCAGCGTTGCAGAAGCCCTGGCCCTGCATGCCGGCGCAGTCCTGGCCCATAGCCGGCTGCTGGTGCTGCGCACCGTTTCGGCAGACAGACGTGCGACGCTGGCGATTGCCGGCTTGCCGCTGCCCACACCATTTATCCCTGGAGTTTTGCCTTGACCGTTCATTTCATCGGAGCCGGCCCCGGTGCGGCCGACCTCATCACCGTTCGCGGGCGTGATCTGCTGGCCGCCTCACCTGTGTGCCTGTACGCAGGCTCGCTGGTACCCAGCGAGCTGCTGGCGCACTGCCCTGCAGGTGCCCGTCTCGTCAACACCGCCCCCATGTCGCTGGAAGACATCGTGGCCGAAATCCAGACCGCACACGAACAAGGGCTGGATGTTGCCCGCCTGCATTCCGGCGACCTGAGCATCTGGTCTGCCATGGGTGAGCAGTTGCGCGCCTTGCGCGAGCTGAACATCCCCTACACCGTCACTCCCGGCGTCCCCGCTTTCAGTGCCGCAGCCGCTGCGCTGGAAGCCGAGTTGACACTGCCCGGCTCCTGCCAATCGGTGGTACTAACACGCACCTCGGGCCGGGCGTCGAGCATGCCCGACGGCGAGACCCTGGCCGCCTTCGCGGCGACCGGCGCCGTACTGGCGATTCATCTGTCGGTCCACGTGGCCGAGCAGGTGCAGCAGGAGCTCACCAGCCATTACGGCGCAGACTGCCCTGCAGCCATTGTCTGGCGCGCCTCATGGCCGGACGAGCAAGTGCTGCGCACCCGCGTGGGAGATATCGCCAGCGCCGCCCAATCCAATCCGCTGCAGCGCAGCGCACTGATTCTGGTCGGGGCCACCCTGAATCAGCAGGATTTCGGCAACAGCCGACTCTATGCCAATGACTACGATCGCCGCTACCGGCCGCGCGGCGACGAACCGCGCTTCCCTCGCGGAACCGAGGGCGCCTGATGCTGGAGCTGTTCCTGATCGGCATCGGCACCGGCAACCCCGATCACCTCACCCGGGAAGCAGAGAAAGCAATTCGCAGCGCCGACCTGGTTCTGTTGCCACACAAGGAGGACAGCAAGGCCGAGCTGGCCCAGGTCCGCCTGTCGCTGCTGCAAAGCCTGGCCGTGGAAGAGAGCCGAATTGCTCACTTCGACATGCCGCAACGCCGCCAGCAGGGATCGGACTACGACCAGCAAGTGGACGAATGGCATGAGGCCATTGCCCGGCGCTGGCAAGCCAGTCTTCAGGACCATCTCCCTGCCCGTTCGGGACGCGTGGCCCTGCTTGTCTGGGGCGACCCGGCCCTCTACGACAGCACGCTGCGCATTGCCTCGCGTCTGGGCCTGGCCCGCGAACAGGTATGCGTCGTGCCTGGCATCACATCCATGCAGGTGCTGTGCAGCGCCCACGGCATTGCCCTCAATGAAATCGGCGAGTCCTTTCTGATCACCACCGGTCGCCAGCTGCGTGAAAACGGCTGGCCATCCGGGGTGAACACCCTGGTCGTGATGCTGGATGGTCAACGCAGCTATGAACAGCTGAAAGACACCGATGTCGACATCTACTGGGGTGCCTATCTGGGCATGCCCCAGCAATTGCTCATGCATGGCCGGCTTTGCGACATCGCGCCAGACATCACCAGCAGGCGCGCCCAGGCCCGCGAACAAAATGGCTGGATCATGGACATCTACCTGCTGCGCAGGGTCGCGGCCCCCTGACCCAAGGTCGCCCAGGCGCATCCGTCGCCCGGCAGGCACACCGGATCACCGTGCGGTGTGCTTCACCTCATCAAGGACTCGATGACTCGGGGTGTTCAGCTTGCCTGCCGATGCCAGCCTATGCGGACGCCGGTACCGCTGCATGAGGCAGCTCGAGCCGATGCCAGAGTCTGAGCATCTCCTGCAGCAGCGCTGGCGCATGGTCTGTGCGATACACCGCGCCCAACGGTGGCAAACCGCCCTCCATACGCACATCCAGCGCACGCACACGCCCCTGGGAACGCAGTCCCGGCAGAATGCTGCGGGGCACCAGCGATACGGCCCCAGGCTGGGTGAGCAGGCCCTCAAGCACGGGCAGCGACACAGTGGAGGCCGGAAACCAGGAGGCATCCTCCAGCACGGGCAGCACCTCGGTCTCCACGATATTGCGCACCGCGATGCCAAAGCTCGGCAGCACCCAGCGCGCCCCCCTCAAGGCAGGCAGCGGCACATCGCGCCGCCCGACCAGCGGATGATCAGCATCCGCAATCACCACGGCAGCATCCAGCAGCAGCGGCTCGAAGGAAAACTCCACCGGCAAAAGCTGGGGCTGGCGACAGAACACCACATCGAGACCGGAAGCCATGAGCTGCGACAGCAAAGGGGCGCTGGCATCCTCATGCACATCCACATAGACCTGCGGGTGTGCCTCGTAAAAGCGTGGCAGCAGCTGTGAGAGCACCGAAAGCGCAGCTGCCGGAATAGCCCCGAGGCGTAACGCTGCCGAAGCCCCGCGACGGATGGAGGCCAGCGATTCGGACACTTCCTGCAATCCCACCAGCATGCCGCGTGCCGCATCGATCAAGGCCTGGCCTGCCACTGTGGGCCGCATGCCGCGTGCATGGCGCTCGAACAGCTTGATATCCAGCACCCGCTCCAGCTCGGCCAGGGCCTGGGTAGCCGCTGACTGGCTCATGCTCAGCTCCACTGCCGCCTGCATGACCGAGCCGCATTGCTGCAAAGCCAGCAAAAGCTGCAACTGACGCAGCCGTACCTGCTTGACCATACGGGAAAAGAGCAAGCGGCCCTCGGGGCTTGCAGCCCCTGCTCCGGCCTGTATCTGAGAAAAAGAAGAGTCTGCAGCCATGATTTCAACGGATGTCGATCGCTTCCACAAAGTTCGTTCCAGCCTCTCGCCAACGCCGGCACCGAACACCGCCGGTGTTCGAGAGCGAGCCGCTCGCATCGAGCACCGAAGTGAGCATGATTCGGATGGTTTGCACGCATCCGACTATGCATTCACTCCCGCTTGAACGGTCGGAGGAAACGCCGCGACACCGCATTGTCATGCAATTGCCCCGTGTGCTGATGACAGAGCGCCGTACCAGCCGCCCGCGCCCCCCCCCCCGAGAGCGGTCAATGCATGGGCCTACCCAGTCGCTGGCTCGCCTTTGAAATCGCATAGTTCACAAGGCAGTAAAGCGCCGCCACGACCAGGTACACAGGCACCAGCGAGTGGTAGTTCGCTATCAGCACCTTGGCGTTCTGCATGAGCTCACCATAAGTGACGACATAGCCGAAGGTGGTGTCCTTGACCACAATGACCAGTTGCGCAACCAGTGCCGGAACGATGTAGCGAAGGGCCTGAGGAAAAACGACGAAGAAAAAGACCTGGACTTCGGTCAAACCCAGGCTTCGCGCGGCGTCAGTCTGGCCGCGCGGAACGGCGAGCACGCCCGCGCGGTATACCTCGGCAACCACGGCTGCGGTACTCAGGCCTATGGGCAAGGTCAGCATCCAATAGGTGCTCAGCTTGATCCCGACCGATGGCAGCACCAGAAAGCAGACATAGATGAGCAGCAGCGTCGGCGTGCCGCGCAGGAACTCAATGACAGCAATGCTGGGCCAACGCATCAGCCTCAGCCGCGACAGCCGCCCCAGCAGCAGCACCAGCCCGAGGGCCAGAGCAATGACGGCGGCCATCGCCGACGATGCCAGCGTGCCGAGCAGACCTTTGGCAAGAAAGCTCCAGGTCGTCGGCCAGGCAAAGAATTCCCAATACGGGGCATCGAGCTGCCCTGCCGAATGGAAGCGGAACACGATGGCCACCGCCAGCAAAAGCAGCACGGCTGCGGCGATCGCGCTCACAGCGTTGGTGACGGCCCGGGCCTGGGGGCCTGGTGCAGCAAACAGAATATCCTCCAGAGAGCGGCTCATCGCAGTATCCGTACTTTCTTTTCCAGAGCTGCGCCGGCCCAGGCGATGAGCAGGCCTGTCACCACATACATGGTGGCAGCCACTGCGAACGCGGCAATGCCGAGCGCCGAGTCGTTGGCGATCTTGGATACGAGCGCGGTGAGCTCCCGGCCTGGAAACGGCAACTGCGACGCCAGAGAGGTCGACAACATCAATGCAATCAGCAGCGAAGTCATCGGCTGCACCACCGAACGCATCGCCTGCGGCAAGACCACGGCAGACACAATCTGCAGCGGCCGCATGCCCAGGCTGAGCGCAGCCTCAATCTGGCTGCCGGGAATGGTGTTGATACCCGAGCGCAGGTAGTCCGCCGTGAATGCGGAGCAGACCAGCGTCAGCGTCAGTATCACGCTAGGCTCATAGTCGATCACGATGTTGAGATCGGGTAGCGCGAAAACGATGAAGATCAGCAGCGCTACGCTGGGAATATTGCGGAAGATCTCGACGTAGACGGTCAGTGCCATGCGCAGCGGCGGCAATGGCATAAGCCTAAGCACCGCGACGACCGTACCCAGCATGACCCCGGGCACAAAGGACACCACCGTGAGCTTCCATGTCAGCAAGAGGGCCTGCCAGAAGGCAGGCCCATAATCGGCCAGGAGCCTGGAAACCTCACCCATTGTTCAAGGCAGAGCGGGCGGCGTCGGAACAGTCGTGCTACCGGTACGCTGCCCTATGGAGATAGTCCAGAGTTTGGCCCAGGTACCATCAGCCTCCAGCTTCTTCAGGAAGGCATTGATGAATGCTACGCCGTCCGAGCCCTTGGGCAGTCCAACGCCATAGGGGTCCTGCGCGCCGAATGGCGCACCCGCGAGCCGCGCGTTGCTGGTGCCAAGGCTCAGAGCGTTGAGCAGCAGCGTGTAATCGGTCACGTAGGCATCCACGCGGCCCTGACGCAGTGCATCGAGGGCTTCCTGATGTGTCTGAAACTCTTGCACGACAGCCTTGGGGGCATACTGAGCCAATATCGCAGGCCCCGTGGAGCCCGCTTGCGTGGCCACCTTCTTGCCGCCCAGGTCGTTGTAAGACTGAACCGTCTTGTTGTTCGACTTGACCAGTACGCCGGACTGCGATGTGTAGTAAGGGCCGGCAAACGAGATCTTCTCGGCGCGAGCAGGAGTGATGGAGTAGGTGGCGAAGACCATGTCCACCTGATTATTGACAAGCACCTGCTCGCGCGTGGACGAGGTCACCTGCGTGAACTGGTACTTGGCGGCATCGCCCAGAATGTAGCGAGTGATGAGCTGGGCCAGACCCAGGTCAAAGCCACGGATCTTGCCGTCTTTCTCATTGAGCAGCGAGAAAAGATTCGAGGTTTGCGTGCTGCCGAGGCGCAGCGTGCCAGCCTGTTTGATCTTGCTGGCCCAGGTGCTCGATGCGATGGTCGCCGCATCGGCCACAGGCCCCTGCGCAACCAGAGCGTCATAGGCCGCTGCATTGATGGGGGTGCCCTGTGCGAAAAGCGACCCACCGGTCACGATCGTCAGCGCCACCACGGTGGATTTCAGAATGGATTTGATCGACATGCGGTCTTCTTGGATGGTCTGCGACGCGAATCAATATAAAGCAGCATTTGGAATGCGCGAGCCGCTCGTCCGAGCGTAGCCACCATTGTGCACACAATACAGCCCTTGTGCCCCAACAGGGCACGACGCCGCCAACAGTCCCAGGCCTTGCCTAGCACTCATTCGAGAGACTGACCCGGCCGGCGTCCGGCTATGAATACTAGCAAGCAGTCTGAACTCAAGCTCGATGCGATTGCTGATGCCCAAGCCGGCCAAGCAGCGCCTGCCGCAGGCAAGGCAATATTGCCGCCGCTAGATCACACCGCCAAGGCAACCTGCTGAGAACACCTCGACGGCAGCTTTCAAGCCATCAACTTGAGAAATCAAAACCTCGCTGTCGCCGCGCGTGACCAAATACACACGACCCCTAAACAGATCCAGCGATATTGAGCGGTATCTCTGTCCCTGGCACTGTCCATAGCGAACATGATCAATGATCGCAAGAAATACAAGGGTTTTTACTAGAAGCCATCCAGCCCCACAGAGAGCGGCGCACCCAAGGTATCGACAAAGCTTATAGCTAGCAGCAAATAACATGTACTGCCAAGGCTCCGGAATTTCTATATTTCATTTCCATGACGGCAGAAATTCGTGAACAGCACTGATGGTGTAGGCACGCATCGGCCGATATCTTTCAGGAGCCCTCCATGCCCATCTCTTCACGCACTCGCGGCTGCACAAATGGCCTCAATCGCAGCGTCGGCCTGCTCTCGCTGGCGGTTGCCAGCTCCTTGTGGACCCTGGCCGCACCGCAGGCGCTGGCCGCTGACGCCTATCCAAGCAAGCCTGTCAAGCTCATCGTGCCTTTTGCCGCCGGCGGCTCCACCGACATCGTGGCCCGCGTGATTGCCGAAGGCATGCGCACCACGCTGGGGCAACCGGTGATCGTGGACAACAAGGGCGGCGCCGGGGGTCTGATCGGCAGCGAGGCCATCGCCCAGGCAGCTCCAGACGGCTACAGCATTGGCATGGCTACCGTGAGCACAGCCACCATCAACCCCCTGCTCTACAAACGCGCCAGCAAGATTGAAGGCAAGCTGCTGCCGGTGGCCAATCTGGTGACCATGCCGTCGGTCTATATGGCCCACCCCAAGATGGGCGTGAGCAACTTCAAGGACTTTCTCGCCAAGGTCAAGGCCCAGCCCGGCACCTACAGTGCCGGAGTGCCGGGCCTGGGAACGCTGGGACACCTGATGGTTGCCTCGTTCAACGAAACCATGAAGACCCAGATCCAGATCGTGCCCTATCGCGGCAACGGCCCTGCACTCAATGACGCCTTGGCCGGCATGGTTCAGATCATGACCGACCAGTTGCCCTCGGCAATGCCACAGATCAAGGGCGGCAAGCTGCTGCCTGTGGTGGTCGCCTCACATGGTCGCTCGCCCGACCTGCCCAATGTGCCGACCTTCAAGGAACTGGGCTACGACGAACTCAACGAACTGGGTATCAGCTGGTTCGGTCTGGTCGTCCCCAGCAACACGCCGGCCCCCATCGTGAAGCAGTTGCAGGATGCGGCTGTCAAAGCCGTCCACCTGCCCGAGGTGCAAAAGCATCTGAAGAATCTGGGCGCTACGGCGACCGAGGCAGCGCCCTCCCAGTTCCCGGCCCAGATCGCCGCCGAACTCAAGCGCAACAAGGCCCTGCTCGACAAGGCCGGCGTCAGGCCCGAATAAGAGCCCGCCCTGCAGCCGGCCGGTTGCTTCTTCATGCCCTATCTTCTTCACCACAGCTCAAGGACCCTTTTGCCATGCAAGCGATGAGCGCCCTGCAGGATTTTTTTCAACGCGAGACACCGCGCATGACGGCATTGGCCGACCAGATCTGGTCTCTGGCCGAGCTGCGCTATGCCGAGAATGCTTCGGTCCAGCTGCACATCGATGCGCTGCAGCAGGCTGGCTTTCGCATCACCCGCGATGTAGCAGGCATTCCCACCGCCTTCATGGCCGAATGGGGCGATACAGGCCCGGTCATTGCCTTGCTGGGTGAATACGACGCCCTGTCAGGCCTGAACCAGCAAAGCGGTGCTCTGGTTTGCACCCCGTCTACCGACAGCCCCGGTCTGGCCGGCCACGGCTGCGGCCACCATCTGCTGGGAACTTCTGCGCACTTTGCCGCAATTGCGCTGCAGCAGCACCTGAAAAGCACCGGCACGAGCGGACGCGTGCGCTATTACGGCTGTCCAGCCGAGGAAGGCGGCTCCGGCAAGACCTTCATGGCCCGCGCCGGCGTGTTCGATGATGTGGATGCAGCACTGACCTGGCACCCAGCCAGCTACACCGGTCTGTTCAGCCAAAGCACGCTGGCCAATATTCAGGCAAAGTTTGTCTTCCATGGCAAGGCATCGCATGCCGCGCACTCGCCCCACCTTGGCCGCAGTGCCTTGGATGCAGTGGAGCTGATGAACGTGGGGGTGAACTATTTGCGCGAGCACATGCCCTCGGACGCCCGCGTGCACTACGCCGTTACCGATAGCGGTGGTCTGTCGCCCAATGTCGTGCAGGCGCGCGCCGAAGTGCTGTATCTGGTGCGGGCAGCACGCAACCACGAAGCCAGCGAACTCTATGAGCGCGTTCAGAACGTGGCGCGTGGTGCCGCGCTGATGACGGACTGCAAGCTCGAAATCGTCTTCGACAAGGCCTGTTCCAATCTGCTGCAAAACAGCACGCTGAACAGCGTGATGCATGCACAGATGCAGGCACTGGGACAGTTGCAAGCCGATGCACAGGCGCATGCTGTTGCCGGCCAGTTCCAGGCCACGCTGGACAAAAACGATGTCGATGCCGTCAGCCGTCCCTTGGCCAGTGTGCTACGCGGCAAGGTGCCGGCTATTTTTGAAGGTCTGACGCCCTACGACCCGAACGCCAAAGACATCATGTTCGGCTCCACCGACGTGGCCGATGTGAGCTGGATCACGCCCACGGTTCAGGCCTGGGTGGCCTGCTATGCTTTTGGCACGCCGCTGCACTCCTGGCAGATGGTGTCGCAAGGGCAGTCCGGCCTGGCTCACACCGGCATGGTGCACGCCGCAAAAATTCTGACAGCCACCGCCGTGGAGCTGTTCGCACAACCCGAGTTGCTGGAACGCGCCAAGGAAGAACTACTGCAACGCCGCGAGGGCAAGCCCTATGTCTGCCCCATTCCTGCAGAGGTAGCCCTGCCCTTTTTGCGAAAGTAAGTTGGCAACGGTTCCTCCTCTGAAAGGAATTTCGGTAACTTCAAAGCAAAAGTCCCTGAAAACGCCCGCCAGGATTGAGGATTCGCCATGCGCGCCAGCTTGCTCTGCCTCAAAGCGGCAGCAGTCAAAGCTTGATGCAACACAAGCCCCCGGCCAGGCCGAGCGGCCATAGTGAGACATGCCGCAAGACTGCGGAAACTCAACAGGGAGGCACCATGAAGCTGATGATCGATCTCTTTTCCACCGACTACGGGCTGATGAGCCTGGCCGTGATTTTGCTGATCATCGTCATGGCCGCTTTCTTTACGCGCCTCTTCCTGGGCAAGATGAAGAACGTTGCCAGCACCCCGTTGGAGTAAATCCAGGCTTCATAGCACGCTGCGCATGCACTACCTTGGGTTGCTGGCGATATGACACGGTTTGAGTGCAAAAAAGGCCGGAGCTTTCACTCCGGCCTTTTTCTTGACCGCATCGCCCAGCGTGCTCAGTAATGCGGCGGCAACTCGTCGCGCAGATTGCGCACCATCGCGCCCCCGCCTTCTGGCGCTTGGCGCTTGAGTTCCCTCACCTCGTTGATCAACAGATCAATCTGCTGCTGCTGGCGGTAGATCGTCATATTGAGTTGCTCAAGCAAATCCTCGGTGTAGCTGGCCTTGATCTCCAGCTCCATGATTCGCTCTTGCAAGGCTTCGTGACTGTCGCTCATGACTTCAGCGCCTTGGCAAGACGAGCAATGCCTGCGCGAATCTTGTCCTCGTCAGCCGTGGCAAACGAGAGGCGGAAGGTCGCCGTATCGGGGTTCTGTGCATAGAACGGAGCGCCCGGTACAAAGGCCACGCCCTCTTCAATGGCCTTCTTGGCCAGCACGGCCGCACCCGCCAACTGGCCACGCGCGCCCGTCAGGCGCACCCACATGAACAGGCCGCCGGCAGGCTGTACGAACTCGACGGCATCGCCCAGTTGCTCGCGCAGCGCATCACCCATGGTCTCGGCACGCTTGGCATAGACCTCGCGCACATGGGCCAGGGTCTTAGGCATGGCGCCGGACTTCAGATACTGGGCTGCAGTGGCCTGTGCAAAGGTGCTGGTATGGGCATCGCTGAACTGCTTGCACATCACGGCGCGAGCAAGCAATTCGGGATGTGCAATCAGCCAGCCGATACGCAGACCGGGGCTGAGCACCTTGGACAATGAACCGCAGTGAGCCAGCCACTCTCGGCTGCCAGGAACTTCGCGTGTCAGCGACAGCAGGCTGGCAGGAGGCGCTTCATTGAAGTACAGATCGCCGTAGGGGTCGTCTTCCACCACCAGAGTCTGGTACTTGACGGCCAGCTCCAGCACCTTTTTGCGGCGTTCCAGGCTCAGCATGGCACCACTGGGGTTGCCAAAGGTCGGGATCAGATAGACCAGCTTGGGCTTGTGCTCGGCAATCAGCTTTTCCAGCTCGTCGGTCTTCACGCCATGCTCGTCCACAGGGGCGGAGATCACCTCTGCGCCATAGAGACGGAAACACTGAATCGTGGCCAGGAAGGTGGGGCCTTCGACGATGACCTTGTCACCCTCTCCCACCATGGTCTTGCCCAGCAAGTCCAGTGCCTGCTGGCTGCCGGTGGTGACGATGAGTTGATCGGGCGCCACATCGGGCACGCCCTTGCCGGCCATAAAGGACGACAGCTGCTCGCGCAGCGGCTGGTAACCCTCCGTCGCACCGTACTGCAATGCGGCTCCCGCCTCCTGCTGCAGGGCTGCCGCGGAGGCAGCGCTGATGCCCGCTACGTCAAACATGGCACTGTCCGGAAAGCCACCCGCAAAGCTGATGATGCCTGGCTTGCCCAGCAGCTTGAAGAGTTCGCGGATCGCAGAGGTTTCTACGTTATCGAGTCGTTTGGCAAATTGCATACGTTTTCTTGGTTAAAGCGCTACGGGAATCTCGTCGCTGCTTGAGCGGCAGATGCCCATTGTGGCGCGCGAATAGCTCCAGAGACAGGAAGTGGCTTTTATGTAGGCGCTATTCCATGCTGCAAGTAATCAAACTCCTACCAAACAACAAAAGTTGATAGCAATTGTTAATTGCGCATAACTTCGTGTCTCAAACTTTGAATTGGACAGCGCCAAGGCTCTGACAAGAACATACGCCTACCGATCAACGGACCGCGTATTTGACGGATTTTTTCACTTGTTTTTGGGATGGAGGATTTATGCGTACTACTACTTTTACCGGCAAGGCACTGTCTGTTGCCATTGACGGCAAGACCCCGTTGAGCCTGCGCAGCCTGTGTGCCGTAGCCTTGGTTGCCAGTCTGGCTGCCTGTGGCTCTAGCGGCTCTCTGCGCAGCGACCTCGGACCCGACGGCACCGGCGGTGGAGATGTTGTTGCCGGAGGCGGCACTGGTGGGGGCACTGGTGGGGGCACCGGCGGTGGCACTGGTGGCGGTACCGGAGGTGGAACTGGCGGTGGAACAGGTGGAGGCACAGGCGGCGGTACTGGTGGTGGCAACACCGGTGGCGGTGATGGCGGCACGGGCAACCCGCCTGTGGCAAGCACTCCGCTCACGCCGGTGCGCGACACCGTGGCGGATGTCACTGGAACGCTTTCCGGAACAAGCGGCGTCATCAGCGACGTCAACAACATCGTGACCTCCACTCTGGGCACGGCCACCAACGGCACGCCTCTGAGCGGTGTGGCCCAGCCGGCCGGCGGCATTCTTGGCAATGTGAACAATGCCGTCAACAGCGTGGGTAGCGGCGTCAGCGCAGGCCTGGGCCAGATCGGCAAGACGGCCGACCCCATCGGCACCACCTTGCAAGGCGTGGCTCCTGCTGTCGGCTATCTGGGCGCTGCGGTCACCTCGGCAGGCAAGACGGTCAGTGCGCTGGACACTCCTCAGCTTGGCGTGGTCGGCGATGTGGCGGGCCTGGCGGGCGGCACGGTGCAAATCCTGGGCACCACCGTTTCCGGCGTCGAGGGCACGGTGGCAAAGCTGACCGGCAACCCGCTGGTCTCGGGCCTTACGACTCAGGTCAGCCAGGTCGCCACACCGGTATTGAGCACCGTGCTCGGTACCACCCAGAATCTGGTTCAGACCACTGGCCTGGGCCAGCCGGTTAACAGCTTGCTGGGTACCGTGGGCGGAGTCGTCAATCATGTGGGAGCTTCCGTCACCAGCACCGGAGTTCCCGTTGTTGCTCCGCTGGGCGGTGTGGTCTCGGGCGTCGGCCAGACCGTGGCCGGCCTGGGCGGCGTAGTGACAGGCCCCGGCACACCTAGCGGCGGCCTGCTCGGTGGCGTGCTCGGCAATGTCACGGGCGGCACAGGCGGCTCCGCAGGTGGGCCAGGCAATATTGTCGGCGGCGTGCTGGGCGGCGTCACGGGCCTGGTCGGTGGCGTGACCGGTGGAGCGAGCGGTGGCGGCAATGCCGGTGGCCCTGTCGCAGGAGCAGGCAATCTGGTCGGAGGCGTGTTGGGCGGCGTCACAGGGCTTGTCGGCGGGGTCGCGGGATCGGCAGGCGCTCCAGCAGGAGGCAGCGGCAGTGCAGGCACTGCGGTGACTGGCCTGGTCGGCAACACCGTTGGCGCAGTCACAGGCCTTGTGGGCGGTGTACTTGGCGGCGTGACCAATGTCGCTGCAGGCGCAGGAGCAGCAGGTGGTGCAAGCACCTCGGGCGGCCTGCTGGGTGGACTGCTGGGCGGCAATCTGGCGCTCGGCCTGGGCGGTGGAGCGGTAGCCACCAGCAAATAAGGGGAACGGCGGTGGTCTGTGCACCGCTTGAGCCTGGCCCGCCTGCAGGCGGGCTTTTTTACGACAGCCCCATACCCAGTTCTGGGGATGTAGGGAACAATGAGAGTCATAAAAATAGAACAGGAGGGACTTTTGCAGTCAAAAGCAAAACCACAGGGCCGCATCGGCTCCAGGATTCAGGCGTTGGCACTTGCAGCCTGGGCTCCTCTGGCCTGGTCACAGCAGGCTGGCAACCCGCTCAACAGCCTGCCCCAGACACCCGAAGCTGCAAGGAATCTGCAGCAGCAGCCCAGGCAGGTACCGGTGCAGATAGACAAGCCCCAGCCAAGTCTTCAGGATCTCATCAACCTCCGGGTCGCAGTACGTGGCGTCAATGTGCAGGGAAGCACGGCGATTCCTTTCGAGGAGGTCAGCGCGCTTTTCACGCCCTTCATCAATGGCACGCATACGGTGGGCGAGCTCAACGCCGCTACCCAGAAAGTCAGCGAGCTGTATCAACGCCATGGCTACGCCCTTTCTTTTGCCTACCTTCCTCCGCAGGATTTTGCCAATGGCGCGGTGCAGGTCATCGTGGTCGAAGGCTATGTGCAGAGCTTGAATCTGGAGGGAAATTTCGGCCGCTCCGAGGACCAGATACGCGAAATTGCCCAGCCGCTGCTCAATGAGAGGCCTTTGACCACCAAGACCTTTCAGCACCAGACCCAGCTGATGGCACGCCTTCCCGGAGTGCAGATCACCGCGTCGGCAAATCTGCCGACCACCACCGATGGTGCGGTGCCCCTGGTCATCAAATCCAAGCACAAGCCCATTGCCGTCACCGTTGGGGGCGAGGCGCGCAAGCCCACGCCGCGCATCATTGCCTCCCTCACCCTGAACGACCCTCTGTGGTCAGGCAGCCAGCTTCAGGCTTCGGCGATGTTGCAAAACCCCGACAAGGAGCGTTTCGGCAGCATCGGTTTCACTCAGCAGTTGACACCAGAGGGCACGCAGGCACGTGTCAGCTATTCCGACTACCGCAGCTTCAACCCGCCGGCAACGCGCATTCCCGGTATTGATGACCTGACACAGCAGCGCAAGCTGGACTTCAATATCAGCCACCCATGGATCTTGAGCAATACCACCCAGCTCAGCACCACGGCAGGTCTGTATGCCATCAATTACAGCCGTGAACTGGCCGATAGCCAGGCCTCCCTGCTGCGCGAGGAAAAGGTTCGCACGCTCTATGCGCAAATGGCCTGGGCGTCCTTTGGCAAGAACACTACCCGCTCGGCTTCGGTACTGCTGGCCCACGGCCTGGACAGCCTGGGGGCCTACAAGAATCTGGACCTCTACTATCGGCAGGGCTTGCTGCAAAAGCTTGAAAGCCCTGCCAAGCTGGACTTCACACGCATCACCGCCGACTATGCACAGCGCCATCGCTTCGCGAACAAGATGGGCGCCGCTTTTGCCGTGGGCGGGCAATACAGTGCCGACATTCTTCCCATCCCGGAGAAAATCTCCTTTGGATCCACCCGCTTTGGCCGCGGCTATCAGGCTGGCGAGTTCTCAGGCGATTCCGGCGTAGGCGCCAGTGCCGAGCTCAACTACCAATTCCTCATCAACCAGGCCTGGATCAAGTCGGCCGAGCCCTATCTGCTCTACGAATGGGCGCGTACGCATCAGCAGACCAGCGGCGTCAGCGGCAATACGCTGCGCTCTGCCAGCCTGGGGCTGCGCCTCTCCGACAGCCGCCACTACGCACTGGACCTTGCCATGAGCAAGCCGCTGGGCGATCGCTCTGTCAACAATCCCGATAGGGAACTGCGCTACAGCCTTGTATTGAGCTACAACCTGGATCCCTGACTTGCTGCGATTCCGCCTGCCGAGCCGCTGTGTAACGCAGCGGCTTTTTCTTTGTTGCCCCCTGAACGACAAGCCACAATATCGCCCATGAAGAAAAACGATATAGCGCCGTTTTTTGCTGCGCTCAAGGCCGCCAACCCCACGCCACAAACCGAGCTGGAATACACCACGGTGTTCGAGTTGCTGACCGCCGTGCTGCTGTCTGCCCAGGCCACTGACGTAGGGGTGAACAAGGCCACGCGCAAGCTTTTTCCTGTTGCCAACACTCCGCAGGCCATTCTGGATCTGGGGCTTGAGGGGCTGGAGAGCTACATCAAGACCATAGGCCTGTACCGCAGCAAGGCCAATCATCTGATGGAAACCTGCCGCATGCTGGTTCAGCTGCATGGCGGCCAAGTACCCAGAACCCGCGAAGAGCTGGAAGCCCTTCCCGGTGTAGGCCGCAAGACCGCCAATGTGGTGCTCAACGTGGCTTTCGGTCAGCCCACCATGGCCGTGGACACGCACATCTTCCGCGTCAGCAACCGAACGGGGCTGGCACCTGGCAAGAATCCGCTGGAAGTCGAAAAGCAGCTGCTCAAGCGCGTACCCGACGAATACGCGGTGGACTCCCATCACTGGCTGATCCTGCTGGGCCGCTATGTCTGCCAGGCGCGCAAGCCCCGCTGCTGGGAATGCGTGGCTTCAAAATACTGCGATTTCACACCCAAAACCCCGGCACCGGCAGCTGGGAAAAAGAGCTGAAAACGCCTCAAATGCATATCCACAAAGCGCTTTCAGCTATATCTTTTCAAGCTCCTCAGCTCTTGCCGCTGACGCCAGCCGATTCAAAGCTGGCCATCTCATTGAGCATGGTGCAGGCCGAGCGCAGCAGCGGCCAGACCAGCGCCGCGCCAGAACCCTCACCCAGGCGCAACTGCCAGTCCAGCATGGGTTGGGCCTGAAGGTGGGCCAGCAGGCGGGCATGACCCGGTTCACCCGATCGATGCGCATACACGCAGCGCTGCAGCACATGGGGCTGCAGGCGGCTGGCCACCAGCACGGCGGCCGTGGTGATAAAGCCGTCCACCACGATCAGGCGGCGTTCGGCAGCGGCCTGAAGCACAGCTCCAGTCATGGTGGCGATCTCCAGTCCGCCCATAGCTGCCAGTACAGCTAGTGGATCTTGCACGTCGGCGTGAAAATCCAGCACCCGCCCGAGCACTGCGATCTTGCGCGCCAGGCCTTCGCTGCTCAGGCCCGTGCCCACCCCGGTCACTTCCTCTATCGGCTCGCCGCACAGACGCGCCAGCAGCAATGAAGCGCTGGATGTATTGCCTATGCCCATCTCGCCCAGCAACAGCGCATTGCCCGGCAGTTTCTTGACCAGTTCCCCGCCATTGCGAAGCGCCATCGCACATTGCGCTTCGCTCATGGCCGGGCCGTGGCTGCAGTCCGCCGTGCCATAGGCCACCTTGCGCCGCCACAGGCGTGGCTCATGGGCCTTGGGAAGCTTGTGCGCAGGATCCTGCTCGCGCACCTCAAAGTCGCGGGCCACGCCGCAGTCCACGACATTCAGATCAATTCCGTTCTGCAGAGACAGCACGCTTACGGCCGCGCCGCCAGCGAGGAAGTTCTCCACCATCTGCCAGGTCACGTCGACCGGATAGGCCGACACACCCTGAGCAGCCAGTCCATGATCCGCAGCGAACACCACCATCTGCGGTGCATACAGATTGGGAGTCTCGCAACCCACGATGCCGGCAATGCGCAAGGCCAGTTGTTCCAGCACGCCCAGCGATCCCTGGGGCTTGGTCTTGAAATCCAGGCGATGCTGGACACGGGCTTGCAGCGCCGCGTCATGGATATCCTGCACCTGCGGGCAGGACCAGATGGTGGACGGTAGGAATTCGGAAAAAGAAGCGGAACTCATGCGTGCAGTCATTCCCGGTGCATCAGGCCTGAGTGCCATCCACCACCGGGATGCGGAAGGCACGTTTTTGGGATCCTGCAAGTATCGCGCTTTCATCGGCACCGGAACGCCAAGTTCGCCGATTGCTCAGGAGCGGCATGAAAAAAGGCCCCTAAGGGCCTTGGCTGAAGACGCGGCACAAGCCTCAGCGAATGACTTCCTCAACCGTGATTTCGCGCAGGATGCCGCCATCCTTGACCGAACCGCTGACAGCGCCATCCTTGACACGAGCCATACAGGCCTGCTGGTCGATTTCGGTCTTGAACACACCGCAGCGGGCGTAGGCATTGCGCTCGTACTGGCTGAGGCCTTGGCCGTCGTCGAGCTTGCCCTTCTTGGCTTCGGCACTTGCCGCCATCGCCTCGCGTGAAGACGAATTGCTCTCACGCATGGGACGCTGGCCCTTGTGATGATGGCGGTGGTGGTGCTTTTTCATCGCAGGCTTGGCCGCATCCATCGCAGCTGCTTCAGCCGCCGGCTTGGCTGCATCCACTTGTGCGCAGGCCATGCCTGCCAGCGACAAAACCGCTGCACCCAAAGCTAGTTGAAGAGTCTGAACCTTGAAAAAAGCCATACGCAACTCCATTCCGAAAAGTGAATAGCTCGGTCAGCTTGCACTCACTCTCAGGCAGGGCTTATCAGCTCAGCGGCTATGCGTCCGCAGGAACAGTCCTACAAATCAGACCGAAGCCTGGAGCGCGGTCGGCTCAAACCATTGCCCCACGCCCTGCGCCAGCCGCGCAAACACCTGCTCCAGGCTGGGTGCATCGTGGCCGAACAGCGCATGAATTACCTCGGCGTTTTCAAACAGACCATGTAGATAGGTACCGATGACAGCGCTGTTGCCTCCCTGCCATAGCATGCCGGGCAACAGCTCCTGAGCCGGTCGCACGCTGGCCGTCTGCATGTCGGCACGCAGCTGGGTCTGGCCGTGGTGGATCTCGTAGCCACGTGCGGGCACGCCACTCAGGGCATTCCATGGGGCTTGCAACGCAGGCAGTTGCAGGGTCGTGGGTTGCACGGTCTTGTCCTGCGCAAACAGGGTCGCCAGCGGCAGCAGACCCAGGCCTGCGGCATTGCCGTCCACTCCATGCAGATCGATCAGCGCCTCGCCCAGCATCTGCAGACCGCCGCAAATGCCCAGCACGCGCTTGCCGAGTCCGGCATGAGCGACGACGGCTGCATCCAGCCCTTGTGCACGTATCCAGGCCAGGTCGGCAGCCGTGGCCTTGCTGCCCGGCAGAATGACCCAGTCCGCCTCGGCGAGTTGCGCGGGAGAGCGAGCCCATACCACGCGCACGCCCGGCACTTGCAGCAGGGGCTGAAATTCATCGAGATTGCTGATGCGCGGATAGGCGATGATGGCAATCGTGGTGTGAACGGCCCGCCCGGCTCCTGTGCTGCCGCGATCATCGAACACGCCGTCCTCCTCAGGCAGACCGTGCTGGAACTGCATGGGAATGCAGGCCACCGTGGGCACCCCCGTCTTCTCTTCCAGCATCTGGGGCGCCGGTGCCAGCAAAGCTGCATCGCCCCGGAACTTGTTGAGCACAAAGCCCTTGATGAGCTTTTGCTCATCCTCGGGCAGCAGTGCCCAGGTGCCGTAGAGATGGGCAAAGGCGCCGCCGCGGTCTATGTCCGAGACCAGCAGGCAATGTGCATTGCAATGTTTGGCAACGCGCATATTGACCACATCGCTGGCATGCAGATTGATTTCGGCCGGGGAGCCGGCGCCTTCGATCACCACCACATCGTTTTCGGCACGCAGCTCGTCCAGCGCCTGCGCGATCTGCGGCCAGACCTTGAGGCTGCGACCTCTCCAGGGCATGGCGCTCAGCTCCTCATTGACCTGGCCGAACAACACGACCTGGCTGCGCGTGTCCGCCTCGGGCTTGAGCAGCAGCGGGTTCATGCGCACATTGGGCACGGCCCCCGCCGCCAGGGCCTGCAGATACTGGGCCGTGCCGATCTCGCCCCAGCGGCCCTCGGGCGTGGCCACAACGCGCGCGTTGTTGCTCATGTTCTGCGCCTTGAACGGCGCAACCTTCAGGCCCTGGCTGCGGTAGTAGGCGCACAGCGCCGTGGCCACCCAGCTTTTGCCCGCGCCACTGCTGGTGCCCAGCACCATGATGCAACGTGCTGTCATGTCTTAAGTCTCGGTTGGGATCGGCAGCACCACGCGCTGCAGGATTCTGGCCAGCGCCTCGCCGGGATGGGTGCACATGCCCATATGCGAGGGCGAGGTCTGGATGATGCTGCTGCGCTTGGCCGTTAGCCAGTGATAGCGTGCACGCATGGGCAGCTGCGCAATCGGCCCACCATCGACCCTGCCTTCGCAGATGGCCACAATGGAGCCCAGGTGACGGTGCACGGCCTCCAGATCCACATTCGGGTCCAGCGCCAGCAGACGCTGTTCGTCAAGGGCCACGGCAGCCTGCAGATGACCGGTGCGCTGGCAGGAGAGGATCACACCCGCGTTCACAAATTCCTCACGCTCCACGCGCGGCACTACCCGCACGATGGCGTAGTCGTAGACCTCATGCGCGTGCATCGATCACTCCTTGCAACCAGCGGCCACGCTCGGCAAGCCGGGCCACGAAATAATTCACATAGGCCGCGCGATGGGCCTGCACATTCCTGAGCACATCGCCCTCTTTGTCGGCGGCGGCCTGCTCCAGAAAGCAGTCGGGCACCTCGTCCACGATGCTCTTGAGCACTTCGGGCCCAAGCTTGGCGGCCAGTTGCGCATCCAGTTGCGCCAGCTGGCTGGCCTGCGGCAGCAGCACATGCTCGGCACTGGGCGCAAAAGGCTTGGCCGGATCGGCAACCTTTCCGTTCCAGGCATGGTGAAAGGTCAGACTCGCACCATGATCGATCAGCCAGGGCTGCTTCTGGTACATCAGCATATTGGTGTTTCGCGCCGTGCGGTCCACATTGCTGACCAGGGTGTCGAACCACACGAGGCGCGATGCAAAGTCGTCGTCCACCACGTCCACCGCCGGGTCAAAGTTGATGGAGCCCGGCAGATAGTCCAGCCCCACGTTCAGCCCGTCGCTGGCGCGAATCAGGTCCTGAATCTCGGGGTCGGATTCGGTGCGGGACAGGTCGCCGTTCAAGTGCAGCAGCACGATTTCAGGCACCGGCAGGCCCAGCGCACGTGCCATGCCGCCAGAGATGATCTCGGCCATCAACGCGCGCACGCCCTGCCCGGCGCCCCGGAACTTGAGCACATAGGTGCCCAGATCGTCGGTCTCGACAATTGCCGGCATGGAGCCGCCTTCGCGCAGCGGCGTGACATAGCGCTCCACCAGCACCGAGCGCAGCTTCAAGGTTTCAGTGTCCATGGGAAATGGTAGCGCCTTGCGCCCATCAGGTCTGATCGGCAAGGTCATTGGATGCTTTTCCAGGC
This sequence comes from Comamonas sp. F1-6, assembly GCF_039581415.1. Lineage (NCBI taxonomy): Bacteria > Pseudomonadati > Pseudomonadota > Betaproteobacteria > Burkholderiales > Comamonadaceae > Comamonas > Comamonas sp. F1-6. The sequence continues at coordinate 191,659 of NZ_JBCPWN010000004.1, read as the reverse complement.
CTGCTCCAGCGCGGCCTGCGACACGGGCGGCAGCACACCCAACCGCACATGGCCAGCCAGACCGAAGCTTGCACAGTCCCGCAGCTTGATGCCCTGGGCACGCAGGCCGGCCAGAGGCGCCGCAAGCTCTGCCTGCGGCAGACCTGCGACAAAGTAATTGGCCTGATGACCGGGAACGACCTGCCAGCCCAGCTTCTCGCACAGCGCCAGCTGCTGCGCCTTCCAGCGGCGCAAAGTCATGAGGCTATGGGCCAGCCATTGCTGCGCCTCGTCCGTCACCCAGGCCTGCAGCATGGCCACTCCATGCGAGCCCACCACCCAGGAGGCCACCAGCGCATTCAGCGCCTGCAGCTCTGCCGCTGCGGCCTGCATGGGCGCAATCGCATAGGCAGCGCGCACACCCGTCATGCCCAGCGCCTTGTTCGGCGTCCACAACTGCCAGACCGTGTCGAGATTGCGCTCGGGTGGCTGGTCCTCCAGCCATAGCGGACGGTAGGCGCAGTCCAGCACGCGCCATTCCTTCTGCGCCGGCGGCTGCTGCCAGGCAGGCCAGATGTCTTCCATCGTCCCCAGCGGGCTTGAAGGCTCGCAGGCCCAGCTGAGCACCGGCGCCACGACCGCTTCTGTACGGCGGCACAGCGCCAGCCGCCACACCCGCGCGGCCTGCAGATAGTCGCCATAGTGATGCTGGGGAAACTGCACGCTTTTGGCACCGCTACGCACAGCGTGCAGCGTGAGGCGATGAATCAGCTCGCTGCTGCTGCCGCCGATCAGGATGCGCTCTACCGCCACGCCATGAAAAGCCGCCAGCTGCGCGCGCAATGCCCCGTATTGCGGATCGGGGTATTGCGCTACATGGGCGGCCTGCAACGCCTTCACGGCCATGGGACAAGGCCCGCAGGCATTGCGATTGGTCGAAAAATCATGCGCCGGAACGCCCAGCGCATCGGTACCGCCATGCATGGCTGCCGCATTCACATCAAACATTGGCAAGCAGCCTTCCTCTCCACAGAAACATCAAAATCATAGCAATCAATGCAAGCAGCACATGCAACTTGATCACTTTTGATGCCAATTTTACAGACAGCTTCAGATCAGCCGCCTGCGGTGCCCGTCCCTGCGGGTTGAGTCGATAGACGCCGGGCTTGGAAAGCTGAACCCCCAGTGCCTGCGCCATGGCTCCCATTGGCCAGCCGCCATTGGGCGATGGCGTCACGGCTGCATCGCGCCTCAAATCGCTCCAGGACAGGCCGCCGGCCAGCAGCGCCAGCCACATTGCAGTGATGCGCGCCGGAATCCAGTTCAGCACATCGTCGGCGCGGGCCGCCCATTTGCCCGCCCATTGCCAGTGGCGGCGGCGCTCGCCCTGGCCTCGCCAGCCGGGGTAGCCCCACATGGCATCGGCCGTATTGGCAAAACGATAGACGGCCGCCCCGGGCAAGCCGGCCACGGCAAACCAGAACAGCGGAGCGATCACGGAGTCGCTGAGGTTCTCGGCCAGCGTCTCGATGGCGCTTTCGCGCACGGTGGCTGCGTCCAGCTGTGTCGTGTCGCGACTCACCAGCCAGCTCAGACGCTCCCGCCCTGCGGGCAGCGATTGCTGCAGTGCGGCCTCCACGGCAAGCACCTCATCCTTGAGCATGCGCCAGGACAGCAGCGGCTTGAGCAACACCCCCATCACCAGCCCCCAGAGCCACCAGGGTGCAAAACCCAGCATGAACTGGGCGAGGCCATAAACCATGAAAAACAGAGCTGCCAGCGCACACCAGACAATCGCTGCAAGGCCAAAACGCAGATAGTCACTCTGCACCTCAACACGCGGTGCAAGCGCCTGCCCCGACCAGCCCAGCAATTTGCCCATCAGCACCACGGGGTGCAGCCACACCGGCGGCTCGCCCCAAAGCCGGTCCAGCAGCAAGGCAACCAGCAAGGCCAGCAAGCCGGCTTGCACATTGGCAGCCCAGTTTGGCGCCGCCAGATCACTGGCGGTAAATGTCTGATAGAGCCATGCCAGCGGACTGAGAGAAAGACCGATCAGCTCAGTCCAGCCAAAACTTGTCATGCGTCTGTTTTGTCCTTCGCGGCGCACGGCCCGCTGCCCGGCTTGCCCTTGGTCGCCGCGGCCACCACACGCGAGTCGTCCCAGACATCGTCCATCAGCATGTCTTCCAGAGGCGCACGGCAGGCCCATTTTTCCTGCTGCAACATGGGCTCGGCATAGTAGGCATCGACTGGGCCCAGGCAGAGCACGCCCAGCGGGTGGGCACCTTCAGGCATCTGCAACAGCCTTGCCAGCGCCAGCGGATCGAAGATCGAGACCCAGCCCATGCCCAGACCTTCGGCACGCGCGGCCAGCCAGAGATTCTGGATGGCACAGGCGCTGCTGGCGATGTCCATCTCGGGCAGGGTGCGGCGACCGAAGATATGGGCCTCGCGTCCCGGCGGCATGGCGACAACCAGCACCTCGGCCGCATCGAGCACACCCTGAACCTTGAGCTTCATGAAGTCTTCTTCACGTTCGCCCAGGGCATGGGCGGTGCGCACGCGCTCCTCCTCGATCAGACCGTGGATCCGCAGGCGCAATTCGGCACTCTTGACCCGAATAAAGCGCCAGGGCTGCATGAACCCCACGCTGGGCGCGTGATGCGCTGCACGCAACAGGCGCAGCAAGACCTCGTCGGGGACCTTACCGCCCGCAAAATGACGCATGTCGCGGCGCTCATAGATGGCGCGGTAGACGGCAGCCCGCTCGGCCTCGGTGAAAGGCGTTGCGGCAATCGTCGCGAAGGAGCTGGTCTTGGATTCGGTCATGGAACTATTGTCGCGCCACAGACATGGCAAAAGCCATCAGTCTTCGATACCTCTTTGAGCGGGAATACCCGCCTGGAAGGCATGTTTGATCAGCGTCATCTCGGTCACCGTGTCGGCGATGTCGATGATCTCCTGCGGGCAGCGGCGGCCCGTGAGGCAGACATGCACATCCTTGGGACGCGCCTTGAGCGTGTCCAGCACCTCCTGCAGCGGCAGCCAGCCGTAGATCAACGGATAGGTGATCTCGTCGAGCACGACCAGAAACAGCTCGCCCGAGAGAATATCGGCCTTGGCCTTTTCCCAGCCGTCACGCGCCAGCTGGGCGGAGTGATCGAGATCCTTGCTCTTCCAACTGAAGCCATCGCCCAGTCCTTCAATGGGCAGACCGACCTGCTCGGCCAGGCGGTGCTCGCCAAAGCGGGCCGTTGGCACCTTCATGAACTGATAGACCTTGACGGCCTTTCCCCGCCCCGTGGCTCGGAAGGCCAGACCAAAGGCGGCCGTGCTCTTGCCCTTGCCATTGCCGGTGTTGACGATGATCAGACCGCGGCGTTCGCCCTCGGGCTTTTCGTAAGGCTTCTCGGTGGGAGGAGTTTCAATATTCATAGCTAATCTCGCTTGTCTATCAGGGGCTAAAGGGCAAAAAATCAAGAATTTCAGCCGGACTCAGCTCAGGCGCGGCAAGGCCAGCCACAGGCCATCGAGTTCGCGCACCTGTATGCGCCGGTCAAACACGGACTCCAGCGCGGCATGGGTGGCGGGATCGCTGCAAGCGCCCTGGTGGGTGATACGGCCGGCCTGCATGACGACCATTTCGTCAGCCAGCAAGGCGAAGGACAACTCGTGCAGCACGCTGACCAGGGTCGCGCCTTGCTGCACCAGACTGCGGGCCGCCAGCATCCAGTCGGTCTGGTGCGGCGGGTCAAGATTGGCCAGTGGCTCATCCATCAGCAGAGTCCGTGCCTGCACGGCCAGGGCCCTTGCCAGCAGCACGCGCTGACGTTCACCTCCCGATAGCTGGCCTATGCTGCGCTGGCGCCAGTCCCAGGCATGGGTCTGGCGCAGCGCCTGCTCCACGGCCTGCCGGTCGGCGTTCGAGGCCGGAGCCAGCCAACCCTGGTGGGGCAAACGCCCCAGCATGACCACGTCATACACGGCCATATCGGCCGCAACAGGCTGATTCTGGCCCAGCCAGGCCAGGGCCTTGGCACGCTCGCGGCCATTCCAGTCGCCCAGCTCACGGCCCTGCAAAAGCACCGCGCCGCCTTGCCGCTGGTTGGCGGCACGCATGCCGGCCATGGCGCGCAGCAGCGTGGATTTACCCGCGCCATTGGGGCCAACGATGGCCGTCCAGCGGCCCTGGGGAATGCGCAGGCTGATCTGACGCAGCACCTCGCGCTCGCCCAGCTGCACGCTCAGAGTCTCGGTCGCCAACGCGATTCCGGTCTCGATATTGCTGCTCATGAGCCCTCTCCAGACGGCATGGCGCCACGCTTGTGCATCAGCCAGAGCAGATAGCTGCCGCCCAGCACGGCGGTGAGCACGCCCACCGGCAGTTCCTGAGGCGCAATCAACCATCGCGCCAGCAGGTCGGCGGCCAGCAGCAGCACCGCCCCCATCAGACTGCTGAGCACCAGCAGCCAGCGGTGCAGCGCGCGCACCATGGAACGCACCAGATGGGGCGCAGCCAGGCCTACAAAAGCGATCAAACCGGTCTGCGCCACGGCGGTGCCCGTGGCCAGCGCCAGCAGAACGATCAGCAGCAGGCGCAGCGGCGCCAGCTGCAGACCCAGACTATGGGCCGTGGCCTCGCCGAGTGCCAGCCCGTCGAGCACGCGGCTCAGGCTCCATGACAGCACCAGCGTGGGCAACAGCACCCACAGCATCAGCCTGCAGGCAGGCCAGCCCGCAAACGCCGTGCTGCCCAGCATGAAAGACTGCATGGCCTGCATGATGTCGGGGTTCATCAGCAACACCAGCGATGCGGCGGCGCCCAGCACCACACCCACTACCACGCCGGCCAGCAGCAGGCGCATGGTGTTCTGCACGCCCTTGGCCAGCACCAGGGTCAGCACCACGGCAAGCACGGCACCCGCAAAAGCCGCGCCCGTCACGCCCCAGCGCGCCAGGCCGGCCAAAGCGAAAGGAGAGACACCCAGGGCGGCCATGGCCAGCGCCACCCCAAGCGATGCGCCCGAGGCACTGCCCAGCAAATAAGGATCAGCCAGGGGGTTGCGAAACACGCCCTGCGCCACCGCTCCGGCCAGCCCCAGCAGGCCTCCGGCCAGCAAGGCCGCCGCCGTGCGTGGCAGGCGAATATCCATCACGATCTGCCAGGCTAGCGGGTCTTGGCGGGCATTGAGTACGCTCTCAAAACCCGTACTGCCGATACCCGCGCCCAGCAGCGCCAGCAAAGCAGCAGCCAGCGTCAGCCACAGCAGCAGCCAAGCAGCGGCCAGCCCGCGCTGCCCCCTGCGATGACGACTGGAGATGCAGGCCTTCATGGGCTATTGCCCTGCCTCGCCGCCAGACGCTGCAGACACTGGGCAATGATTTGCGCCCCCTCGGCCATGCGGGGGCCTGGGCGCACCAGAATGTCGGATTGCTCGGGCGTGAAGGCGCAGATCGCGCCCTGCTTCACCGCCCGCATCTGGGCCCAGCCCGGGTATTCCGGCACACCGGTTTTCCAGGCTCGCTCGCCAGCCATCAGAATGTCAGGATCCAGCTTGACCACATATTCGGGATTCAGGCGCGGAAACGGCCCTTGCCTGGCGTCGACCACGTTGCGCAGATGCAGCCGCGTCAGTGTCTGGCCGATAAAGGATTTTTCACCGGCGGCATACGGGCCGCGACTGGCTTCAAAGTACACACGCTGACCGCGCATGGCTTCGGGCACGCTTGCAGCGGCCTTGTTCAGGTCGGCCTCGATTCCGGCCCAGACGCGGTCTGCGCCCTGTGTGGGCGGCAAGGCGAGCAGCTGACCTATTTTCTGCATCACGGTACGCGCTTCCTCGTGGGTGCGCGGCTCCAGCGCCACCACCTTGAGGCCCAGCGCCTCCATTCGCGCAATGGCCCGTGATGCCATGGAAACCAGCACCAGATCTGGCTTTAGCGCCACAATAGCCTCGATATTCGGATCCAGCCCGCCACCCACCACGGGCAAGGTCTTCACATGGGCTGGCCAATTGGAATAGCGATCCACCCCCACCAGACGTTCGCAACCGCCCAGTGCGCACAGGCTCTCGGTGAGCGAGGGCAGCAGGCTGACGATACGCTGCGGCGGTTTGGCCAATTGCACCTGCGCGCCACGTGCATCGGTGATCTGCACGGACTGCGCCGCCACCGACAAAGCCCCAGCCAGGCCGCAAACAAGCAGCGCAGCAGCGGCAAACTGTTTTACGGTGGCCCTCATGCCTGCGGCCCTTTCAATGCCAGAGGCAAGCCGGCGCACATCAGCGTGACACTTTCACAATGCGCTGCCGCCTGCTGATTTAGCAAGCCCAGCGCATCGACAAAGGCGCGCACTTCGCGCCCCATGGGAATCACGCCCAGACCGATTTCGTTGCCGACCAGAATGACGGGGCCGGCTGCTTCATCAAGCGCTTTCAGAAAGAGTGCTAGCTGTGATTGCCAGTCGGGAGCTGGAGATTGGCTGTCTTCGGAGTTCCCGGTCTGCACCGGCATCAGCCAGTTTGTCAGCCACAAGGTCAGGCAATCAATCACCAGCAGCCGCTGCGGGCTGCCGTGCTGGGCCAGCACCTGGGCCAGCTCGCGAGGTTCCTCTATGGTCAGCATGCCTGGCACGCGCTCGGCGCGGTCGCGCTGGTGGCGCGCAATGCGCTCGCTCATTTCCGCATCCCAGGCCTGGCCGGTCGCCACCAGCGCAGCCTGATTCCCGGCATCCGTCTGCAGCCACTGGCGCGCCAGCAGCTCCGCACGACGGGATTTGCCGCTTTTCTGCCCGCCCAGTATCAGCTGGGTACGCGGCATGACGAAGGAGACTGTGCTTGCAGGGCTCATGGTGATGGACTAAAGGTTCAGTCTTCGATTGTTGCGCCAAAAAGCGCCGCCACAGCCGATGGGCAGGACGGAAACCAGGCATGAAAGTAACTGGCCCGCACACTGCCATATTGATAAAGTGCCTCGCCACGGTCTGCCTGTATGGCTGCACCAGGGCGGCTGCTGCGCGTGAGCACCGGCATGGCGGTCTCCAGTCTTGTGTAGTGAAAGGTATGACCCCGCAACAAGCCCATATCAAGCGCCAGCTGCTGCATGCCCAGACCGCCGAGCCTGCTCTGCATGACAACCTGGCCGGGCAGCAGCCCCCACATGGGCTGGGTGCTGCCGTCCAGTGCTGTCACTCCATCACACAGCGCCAGCATGCCGCCGCACTCGGCCCAGACGGGCTTGCCCTGCGCCATATGCTCGGCAATGCCGTCGCGCAACTGCCGGTTCTCATGCAGGGCCCGGGCATGCAGCTCCGGATAGCCGCCGGGCAGCCAGATCGCATCGCAGGGCGGCAGCGCATCGCCAGCCAGCGGCGAGAAAAAGCACAACTCGGCCCCCATGACACGCAGACAGTCCAGATTGGCGGGATAAATAAAGGAAAACGCCGCATCGCGCGCAATGGCAATGCGGCGGCCGCTCAGCCAATGCTCCACCCGAGCTTGATCGCCGGACATGTCCGGCGCTGCAAAGTCCACGCACCAGTCCTGCCAGCTGGGCTGACCGTCGTCCGAGCTCCAGGCCCGTTGCCCCAGGGGAGTCTGGGCCAGGGCGTCGGCCGCCGCATCCAGGCGCTGCAGGGCATCGCCAAGCTCGTGGGCGGCGATCAGGCCCAGGTGGCGCTCCGGCAGCAGCGCCGCAGACTTGGCCTTGACCGCTGCATCGCCCAGTTGCACACCGGGCATGGCGCCCAGCCACAGCGACTGTTCGCGCAGGCCTTGCCTGAGCAGATCGGCATGATGGGCCGTGGCCACGCGGTTGGCCAGCATGCCGGCCCAGCGCAGACCGTCACGGTAATGCTGCAAGCCATAGGCCAGCGCCCCGAAAGTGCCCGCCATGGCCGAGGCATCGACCACGGCCAGCACAGGCAGACCCAGCAGCAGCGCCAGATCGCCAGCGCTGAAATTGCCGTCGAACAAGCCCATCACGCCTTCGACAAGAATCAGATCTGCTTCCTGGGCCGCCTCATGCAGACGCTGGCGCACATCCCCCTCGCCCGTCATCCACAAATCCACCGAATGCACGGGCGAACCGCTGGCCAGCTCGTGCCAATAAGGGTCCAGAAAATCCGGCCCGCACTTGAATACGCGCACCTTGCGTCCCTGGCGCGCATGCAGGCGAGCCAGGGCAGCCGTGATGGTGGTCTTGCCCTGGCCGGAGGCCGGAGCACTGATCAGCAGCGCCGGGCAACGCAGGCCGGGTTCATGCATTGCGATGACTGTCATGGCCTCTTACCTGGCTTCCCACTTCACACCGATATAGCCGCTGCGGCCTTCGGTGGCATAGGTTCGGGCCAGCTCATAGCGCTTGTCGGCCAGGTTGTTGACGCGTGCCACCAGGCTCCATTCACGCGTCAGCTGCTTTTGCGCACTCAGATTCCAGAGCGTGTAACCGCCCAGCACGGTCTTGTTGGCCGTATCGTCAAAGCGCTTTCCGGTAGCCTGCATTTCGGCACCCAGCCTCCAGCCGGCCAGCGTGGTGTCGGCAGAAAGATTGGCGTAGCGCTTGGAGCGGCGAGCCAGTTGCAGATCCTTATCGGTATCGCGCGGATCCTGGAAGTCCACCGAACCTTGCAGATTCACCATGGCCAAACGGGTGGTGGCGGCCAGGGTGATGCCTTCGTAACGAGCCTTGGCCACGTTGGCATAGCAGCCGCCGTAAGGGCCGGTATTGCCCGCACAGGAGCCGGTATTGCCTACATAGTTGATGAGATTGGAGACATTGTTGCGATAAAGCGTAGCCGAGAAGCTGTCGCTGCCTTTGCCCCATTTCAGGCCCAGTTCCACATTGCGGCCTTTTTCCGGCGACAGACTGGCATCGCCATATTGGCTGAAGCGCTGATAGAGCGTAGGTGCACGAAAGGCAGTGCCGGCCGATGCGGTTGCGCGCCAGTTGGGCATAAACTCATAGCCGTATGCAGCGCTGCCCGTTGTGTGGCCGCCAAATTCACTGTCGCGGTCATGACGGGCATTGAGCTGCAGCGTGTGCTTGCCAGCATGCAGGCCATAGCCCAGCGCCAGTGCGTTCTGAGAGCGATTGCGGCTGCCGATATCCAGGCCGTTGTTGACCAGCTTGTCCTCGCGGCGTTCCAGCGCAGCCGTCACGGTCTGCGCTCCCAGCCGCCATTCGTTCTGGAACAGATAGTTGTGCAAACGCGTATCGGTTTCATAGACACTGGGCTTGGTCTGGTAAAAATCGCGCGACTGCGTGTACTGCAGGCGCGTGCTGTAGACATCGCTCCACTTGGCCAGCCAGTTCAGACCTACCGCATTCATCTTGTAGATGCTGCGGTCGTCGGCCATGGGGCTGGCCTTGGAGACAGGGGCGTCATAACCCGCGTTCATATAGCTGGTCAGAGCCGTGGCTTCAACACGGTGATTGCTGTTGATCTGGTAGCCTACCCGCCCGTTGAAGGCGTTGCTGCGATAACCATCGGCATCGGGATTGAAGCCCGCAGAGGTCTTGGCATTGAAGCCGTTGCTGCTGGCATGCGAAACACCCAGGCTGTAATCCCAGCCGGCCACACCGCCGCTGAGGCCGGCCTGCGCCTTCACCGTGCCACGACTGCCCCAGCCCAGGCCCACATAGGGCTTGGCTTTGCCCTCACCCTTTTTGGTAAAGATCTGCACCACGCCGCCCATGGCGTCAGAACCGTAAACAGCCGCAGCCGGGCCACGCAACACTTCAATTCGGTCGATCGCTTCCAGTGGGATGTCCTGCCAGGAGGCTCCGCCCGTGGACTGCGAATCCACTCGCACACCATCGATATAGACGGCTGTGAAACGCGTGTCGGCACCGCGCAGATAAACGCTGGTGGTCGAGCCGGCGCCGCCGTTGCGCACCATCTGCACACCCGGCAGACGCGAGAGCACATCGGCCACACCCACGGCACCCGCAGTTTCAATCGTTTCACGGCCCACCACCGACATATCGGCCACCAGATCGGACAAAGGCTGCTCGATGCGATTGGCGGTGACCACGGTTTCTTTCATGTGCACCGCATCGGCCTGTGCAGCTGATTGAGCCTGTGCGGCAAACGCCACGGCCAACGCAGATGCCAGAAGAGTGGGACGGAGAACAAACGATGCGCGTGCGCGCGAAGCCACCTGCGCCATGCGCAGGGACAAAGATTGCGGACTCATGGAAAGCACACTTGAATACGCCCACATCAGCCTACCCGCCGACATTGAGCAAACATACCTGCACAGAATGCAGGCAACCCATGTTGGCCGGTATCCGGGCTAGGCGAATCATCCTCTTGCCGGCCTTCCCAGCGCGCAGCGCCAGTGGCCATGGGGAAAAAGGTGGAATGCCGCAGCATTCCATTCGCCGACCGTTGCGGGGGCAGCGCAGGTTCGGTGTGCCAGTGTGTCTGGCCAGCACCTCCCTGCTTCCCGTTGAACTGAGACCACAGAAAAGCGACCTCGAGCACCAACAGGCGCCCATTGTAATGAGCGCCACGCGGCGCAAATCCTTCATTCGGAGTAACCGAGCGCGGCTCAGGTGACGATTTTTTACCTTAAATATGCACTTGAGGTACACAGAACTTGTGCAGCACGCTACGATTTTGAGAGAAATATTGCAGTTTTACGATTGCGGCAGTCCAGCAGCCTGTGCTCCAGCGCAAACTGCTGAATTTGCCTGCACATTTATACTCACCCACGGACTGCAAGACCTACAATGGCAGAGTCTATGACCACCCAGCCCTCTCTTGATCTCATTGCCGAGCGCGTAGAGCGTCTGCTGGTGCGCCACGAGGAACTGCAGCGCACCAACACCCTGCTCACCGATCAGGTCATCGCTCTGACGCAAGAGCGCGATTTGCTGCGTCTGCGCCTGCAGGCCGCGCGTGCGCGCGTTGATGCCTTGATCGAACGCCTGCCCGCCAACCAGGGAGAGTGACAGTCGTCACCCTCCATCACCAGACCCGCCACTGACGCCCATGAAGCAGATCGATGTGCAAATCATGCAGCAAAGCTATGTGCTGACCTGCCCCGATGGTCAAGAAGAACGTGTGCAGGAAGCCGTTCGCCGCGTGGATGAAGCCATGACCCGCATCCGCGACAGCGGCAAGGTCCGCTCGCGCGAACGCGTGGCAGTGCTGGCAGCCCTCAATATGGCTTTCGACGTGCTTGACCGCGATGCCCAGCAAGCCCTTATGGCCAACGCCCAGGCAGAAATGCAGGCGCATGCTCAGGAGCAGTTCGCGCCCCCCGAGATCAATGAGGCCGCCCAGGCTGAACTGCAGCGCCAGCAGGAGCTTGCCGAGCAACTGGTGCTCAAGCTCGATCAGGCACTGGATGCTGACGCCAGGCTGCTCTGATCGGGTAACCTCAGCAGCAAAGCAGTCATGACCTCCGCGCGACTGCCAATACCCGTTAGAATAAAACCGTCTGCAAATCTGCCGGTTTTTATATTTCCTTGAACCAATGCTCAACGAGCATGGGCTTGATAAATCACCTATTGAGCGTGATCGTCTCGCGTCAGATGAACCCAACGATAGGTTGCTCTTGCCCACCTGAACCCCCGGTTCAGGATGACGAGCCGGTGGCATTTGCAGACACCTTTACACATACGAGCTGTTGATTTGCTTGCTTTCCAGCCATGAAGATGGCCTGAAGAATCAAACAAAGCCGAGCAATTGCAGGCAATTGAAATCAACAACTTGTACATCTATCTGGATTGATGATTGGCCCGCGTTGCGGGCCTTTTTCTTGCCCAATAGACTGAAGCCATGCTTGCCGCCACCCTTCTCTGCCTCGTCATCGGCATCTCCGACGGTCGCACCCTGACCGTGCGCTGCGGTGAGCCTGGCGCTTATGAGCAGGTCACGGTCAGGCTGCAGGGCATCAATGCACCCGAGCGCAAGCAGCCATTCGGCGAGAGAGCCCGACAAGCATTGGCTGAGCTGACATTTCTTAAGGAGGCCGAACTGCGCTGCACCAAGACAGATGGATACCAGCGACAGATCTGCTCTGTTTGGGTGACGCCTGCATCGGCACCTAGCGGGCCGCGCACGCTCGATGCCGGCCTGGCCATGATCACCCAAGGCATGGCCCGGTGGTACCGCGCCCGTGGCCACGAACAGTCTCCCCAGGCGCGTGGACAGTATGAGTTTGCCGAGCAAGAGGCCATGGCACGCAAAGTCGGGCTGTGGCGTGATCCAGAGCCGGCTGTGCCTTGCAATCGGCGCACTCGCGCGGGTTTCTGCAAACCCTAAGTCGGTTGTCGCCCTAGCGAGCAGATCAGGATTTTCATGTTATTGCCCGCTGCACAGGGCGGATTCAACCGGTCGATGCAACACAAAGCAGCCGCTCCGAAGTGAAAACGCCAGCAAGCGTATGACATGATTCAGCGTCACCCTCGTCGCAGGCATACCCTGCCCCGCGCGCAACGTCTCGCAGGCTGTGCGCCTTCCTGTTTGCCGCTGTCCACACCAACATCCCTCCGCCATGAGCACCGCCATCGCCCTTCAGCCCCGCCCTTTCATGACCGTGGATGTCTTCACGGTCGTGCCCTACCGCGGCAACCCCGTGACTGTAGTGCTCGATGGGCGCGACCTTGACGATGCACAGATGCAAAACTTTGCGCGCTGGACCAACCTGTCCGAGACCACCTTTGTCCTGCCCCCGACGGACGCGGGCCGCGCCCTGGGCGCCGACTATCGAGTGCGCATCTTCACCCCGACTGCCGAAATGCCGTTTGCCGGCTACCCGACGCTGGGCACCTGCCACGCTTGGCTCGCCCAGGGCGGGGTCCCCAAGCATCCAGAGCGCATCGTGCAAGAGTGCGCCAAGGGTCTGATCCCCATCCAGCGCTCGATCCACGGCCTGGCATTCGCCACTCCGGCCCACCAGGCCCTGCCCCTGCCTGACCATTTGCACCTGATCTACGAGGCTCTGGGCATAGATGCAGCCCAGGTGCAGGATGCCGCCTACCTGGACAATGGAGCACAGTGGCTGTGCCTGCTGCTGGACAATACCGACAGCGTTCTCGGCCTGGAGCCCGACTTGGCACGCATCAAGGCCCTGGGCCATAAGGTAGGGGTGGCTGCTCTGTATCGAGCCACCAATGCGATGCCACTGATCGGCAATGCCTGTCAGGAGACACAGGCACAGCTCGAAGTGCGCGCCTTTTCCACCACCGGTGTGGAAGACCCGGTTACCGGCAGCCTGAATGGCAGCCTGGCTCAGTGGCTAATCGCCCAGAAACATATGCAGGCGCCCTACGTGGCAAGCCAAGGGATCCGCGTTGGCCGCAACGGCCGAGTGTCCGTGCAGCAGGATGCACAGCAACAACTGTGGATTGGAGGCCACACAGTCACCTGCATGCAAGGCACGGTCCAACTGTAAGAGCGCCCCCGATCCATGAGGCGTGCACCGACGATCAATGCAGCCAACTTCAGCAGCGCCTCGTGGGCACCAATAGCGACTTGTACAAGTTGGCTGGCAACTTGACCAAGCTTGAAGTCCCCTTGAAGTGAGATGCAATGTACAAGGTGGCATTGCAGATGCCGAACTGGCGTCTGAACGGCTGGGCCGATTGAATCTGTCGCCGTTCGGTCGAGAAGACCGCAGTAACGTTGGCAGCTGGGCCTGAAGTAGGCTCAGCTCTAAAGCACCGCACGAACCAATGCCTCTACGTGGATTTCGACGGTATCAAGGCAGGGAACAGGGCTGTTGCGGTCACTAAGGATCAGCGGCAGTTCAGTGCAGGCGAGTGCTACATGGTCGATACCTTCACGTTGCTGCAAATCCCGAATGATGGCAACGAACTCCTGGCGAGTGTTCTCTTTGACAAGGCCATGCTCAAGTTCGGCCTCGATCTTGGCCTGGATTTGCGCAATCTGATGCTCACTGGGCACGATAACTTGTATGCCCCGATCTTCAAAAGGTGTCTTGAAGAATGTATTCGTCATGGTGAACACGGTACCCAGCAAACCGACTTTTCGCGCGCCTCGCTCCTGTGCCGCGTTGCACGTGGCATCAATGGCACTCACTATGGGAACCGGCGACAGCGGGAGTATGCGGTCCAGAACGATGTTGGGCGTATTGCCAGTCAAACCCACCATGTCCGCACCACCGGCGGCCAGGCTGTGAATTGCCCCGAGCACATAGTCGGCAAGCTGCTCGAACTCGCGTTCACGACAGAGGCTGAACACCTTGAAAGCGTTGAGGCTTTCGATGGACAGGCGAGGCAGATTCTCCTTGCCCGTCTGTGTCTGAACGCCGTGAATGATTTTTCGGTAATAGGCCACGGTGGACTCCGGGCCGATGCCACCAATGAGGCCGAGTTTCTTCATTTCGCTGTTCCTTGAGGTAATTCCGGGTGGTTGCCCATGGCGACATTCAGCGAGGCCGCTGAATTGCCTGCTGAAACGGTGCCAGCATGTGTTTCGATGAAGCGCCTTAGCAGCATCAACGGCGTTGGTGTCGGACTAACACCTTGCAGCATGGCTGCTGGATCCAGACCTTCCGCGCGCAGCACTTGCGCTCTTGCATTGATGCAGGCTGCCATGACTTCCGATGTGAACTCTGGATGAAACTGCACGGACACCGCGGTGGGGCTGTATCGGACTATCTGATGGGGATCGTGAGCTGAGCGAGCCAATGCCCTGGCTCCATTGGGCAGGCGCAGGATGGTCTGAAGATGTGTGAGGTGGGCCAGGAAGCGAGGTGGGCATCCGGCAAGCCAGGCGTCCGGCTCAGCAACCGCCAGTTGTTCGATTTCCAGACTCCCCATCTCTCTGCCGTCAGGGTGGTAGTCCACTGCTCCTCCCAGTGCATGAGCCATAAGCTGATGCCCATAGCAAACTCCCATGAGAGGCATCCCCTGTGTCACAGCCTGCCGTATCCATATGGCGGTCGCTTCGCTCCAGGGATGCTGATCGGTCACCATGGACCACGAGCCCGTGATGATCGCCGCACGGTGCTGCCCGGGCTCGGGCAGAGGTTCTCCTTCATACACCTTCACTATGTCCATGGTTTCGGGCCTGCAGCCGGCAGCTGCCAGAAACCACTGGGGAAGATCGCCTGCGATGACTCGAATGTCCTCGGGCGGCGTGCCCGCCTGGATCAGCAGCAAAGATTGAGAGTCCACGAGAAATGTAGGAAGGTGGCAATACCTCACACTTTAGTGAAACAAATCCATCATGAATACTGAATTCCAATGATGAGAAAATCTCCAAATGAGAAAGATCGATCTGGAATCGTTGGCGTTCTTCAAGTCTGTTGTGGATACCGGTAGTGTCACCCAGGCTGCCAGGCAGATGAACCGCGTGCAGTCCAATGTCACCACGCGCATCCGCAATCTGGAGGAGCGTCTGGGCGTGCAACTCTTTTTGCGGCATGGCAACCGGCTCAAGCTCTCGGCCGAAGGCGAGGTACTGCGCGGCTACGCCGAACGGATATTGCGACTGTCGTCAGAGGCCGAGTCCGCAATGCTGCTTCGGGCGCCGCAGGGTACGCTGCGACTGGGCACACTGGAGAGCACGGCTGCGGCGCGACTGCCTCCGTTTCTATCCAGGTTTCATGAGCGCTACCCGGATGTATTCATCGAACTGGTTACCGGATCCACATCACGGTTGCTGGACATGGTTCAGCGTTATGAAGTGGATGCAGCGCTGATTTCTGAGCCGTTTACGGCACCGGGACTGGCGACCCAGAAAGCATTTGATGAAGAACTGGTGCTCATCGCCGCACGCTCGGCTACCGGTGTGCTGGATTCGGAACAGTTGTCACGCTGCACAGTGATTGCATTCCCTGCAGGCTGTTCGTACCGTCGAATCCTGGAGGAATGGTTTGCCAGCATCGGAACTGCCCCTCACCGCGTTCTGGAGATGGCGTCCTACCACGCCATCGTGGCCTGCATTGCAGCCGGTACGGGCGTCGGCATCATGCCGCGCTCCATCTTGAGGGCCGTACATGCCGAACCACAGTTGCAAGTGCTTCCGCTGCCCAGACACTATGCAGAAGTGACCACGCATCTGGTCTGGTTGCCACAGCAGGAGTCAGCCTCCACGGAGGCG
The DNA here is from genome assembly GCF_039581415.1 of Comamonas sp. F1-6. Taxonomy (NCBI): domain Bacteria; kingdom Pseudomonadati; phylum Pseudomonadota; class Betaproteobacteria; order Burkholderiales; family Comamonadaceae; genus Comamonas; species Comamonas sp. F1-6. The sequence continues at coordinate 175,596 of NZ_JBCPWN010000004.1, read as the reverse complement.
TTGAGGCAAATGCTGGCCGCCGACCGCCTAAAGAGTTGACCTTAAGCTCTTTGAGCTTAAGCAGCCGCTCCTGGTCGTTTCCGACCAGACACCATGCCGCAGCCGCAGCGGCCTGCTCCGAGTCACTCTCGCCTGACCGATAGGCCGTCGATCAAAATCGTCCACAAGCGCATCTACCGAACTTCTTGCAGCACCTGAAGTCCCACAACAACGATTAGCCCAAGCTCATCAAAGTGCCGCAGGAAGAACTGAGGCAGGCCAACCACGTCAACTCCTTCGACAAGCCCAATGATTTCCCTATTGAAATCGACGCCAACGCCACAGGCGTGATGATTGCGGTCGATGACTGGGATATGCCTTTGGTTGAAGGATGCTGGACTTACCCAGTCAATACTAGGCGATCGGAACCTCCCGGAGTGGCTGGGCGACAAGACCGTGCAGTGTCTAAAGGAAGATCCTTGGAGTGCCTGGTAGGAAATAGCGGCGTTCGCACAGGATGTGGTTCTTACTGCTTAATCACGGCGCCAGCCAAGGCCTCCAGAAGTGTCATCCCCGCCTGCCCACAGCGGCATGCTGCCTGGACCTTGATACGCTCCACGCCCCCATTCATAGCGCATATCACTGCTTCCCATCGTCCGCTGGGCACCTTGCTCTGGCATGTGTCCGGCATCACGCCCCGGCATCATCGAGCAACCCGCCAGCGTACTGACTACTGCTGCAATTAAAAGTAGCGCTTTCATGACAACTCCTTGAGAAGAAGGAGTCTTCAAGGCTATTCCTGAGGCGTGTGTCCGCTGTAAATTCTTGTTGAACGGCTACTTTGCTTACCTAATTCATACAACAGTCAGTATTGATGCGCTCTGTTTTTTGAAGCTTTGAAGCCATAAAACTTGGCTGTCTACTTGAGGTCGAGGCTGATCGGTTCTTTCTGGCAGGCTGATGAGCCCTTTGTTCCAGTGAAGGCACTGCGCGACGAATTCGTGTGCCCAGGCACGTATGCCGAGCGGCTGGACGAAAGGACCGTGCAGTGCCTCGAAGCAAAAGCTTGACCCTGCCATTCACCTACATGTTCTGAGCGCCATAGAAGGCACCATCACCTCCGGTCCAAGGACGTCCATTGTCGTCATGCATCCAGCGATCCCGGTCGCCGCTCATATTCATTCCTCCCATCGTCTGGCTGGAACTCTCGGCAGGCATAGACCCGGAACTACGTCCCGGCATCATTGAGCATCCTGCCAGCATGCTGGCAAGTGCCGCGATTAAAAGTAGCGCTTTCATAGCAACTCCTTAAGAACGTGGAGCATTGCAGGCTAGTCTTGCCGCGCGCGCTGCATGTAAGTTCTTGTTGAACTTCCTGTTTGCCTACCCAATTCGTGCACCGTCCCGGCTCAAGCGGGCTTTTTTTGTTTCTGGATCGCAATGTTCAAGAGCATTTACCGCAGTGTTGTAGGTCGGCATGTCGAGTTGAAGGCGCCAGGAAACACTTCTACCGATATAGCCTTCCAATGGCTCTGGGTCGCCTTGCCGTATGCACCGCTAGCGATCAGTTCGACCCAAACTTTGTCAGGTCACTCACCGTAATTTTCCGGGGCCGGAATTCGGGCAAACTGTTATTTGCAACAACCAATCGCACCTTGGCGACCATTAACCGGCAATGGCTCACTCCCCTGAAAAAACACGCGGACCACCCTTGTGGGGCCCTAAGTCTTCATCGCCTCTTGCCAATGAAACTCAGCATTTCGAACGCTGGCGCAAGCGCACATGGCAGTTGCACGCTTCGGTCCTATTGAGCCATCTATATGCCTTCATGCTATTTCTCGGCCACTGCTGGGTAGGCTACGTGCCGTTGCATGCAGTGCTGCTGTATGGGCTCTGGATAGGTGCAGGGATGGCCTTTATCACCTGGGCCTACGCCAGTGGCTGGAGCCAGACTCAGAGTGACCCTGGCTTGTTCTTCTGGCACCAACTGGTCTCGGTTACAGGGGTGCTAGGCTTGCTTGTCGCAGCGCCTCAGGTTGCGTTCCAGGCACTGGTTATGCTTCTAGTCTTCAGTACCGACGGCTTTCTTGCACCGCGGCGTACAAGCTTCTGGATGACCTGGAGCTGCACGCTCATTGCAATTGCACTGGCTGTTTACTGGGTAGGGCCACAGATGCGCATGACCACCGACACCCTCATCGGGCAGTTCCTCACTGTCGGCGTCATGCTCGGAGCAGTCGTCCGATGCAGCGTGCTGGTCACCTACTTTCGTGGCATGCAATATCGACTCAGTGCGAGTAATGAAAAACTGGCCATCGCGCTGAAGCAGATTGAAAACTTGGTGCGCAACGATGACTTGACGGGACTGGAAAACCGCCGAGGGGTCATGGATCGACTGCAACAATGTATTCATGCGGCTCAACGCAGAGACGCCCCGTTTTGCATCGCAATGCTTGACATTGACTTCTTCAAACAGGTCAATGACCGTTACGGTCATGAAGGAGGAGATCAAGTACTTCGAGCCTTTGGACAACTTCTGTCCTCGCAGATTCGTGCAGCCGATTGCGCTGGTCGTTACGGCGGAGAAGAATTTCTTCTGGTGCTCTGTGACACACAACTGGCCCAGGCAGGAGTGTTGCTTGAGAGAATTCGCGAAAGCACAGAAGCACTCCCATGGACACAGTTAGTGCACAAAGATCTGCGAGTGACATGTACGTTGGGTGCGACTCAGTATCGACAGGGAGAAACCGCAGAAGCCCTCATCTCGCGCGCTGATGCTGCTATGTATCGAGGCAAGGCCGCTGGACGCAATCGCGTAGTTCTCGCGTAGATCAAACTTTCGCTAGCCAAGACCCTGAGCCGTCAGATCACTTCCTTGTGAGTGATCATTCCCGCCCACTGCCCACCGCTATCAAGCACATTGCACTTCTTGATGCGGTCATGGACGCCGAGAGCCTTCACGATCGCAGCTTTCCTTGATACAGGAGGTGCCATTGCCAGGGCCAAGCCTTCGCGCCTGACTACCGATCCGATTGAGGCGAAGGGATGCGAAGGCCGCAATGCTCTTGCATTCTTCCGAGCAGCGCCAGCATCACCGGCGCCAAGGCCGCGCCCGGAGATAAAACGTGCCATGCGCACAGCCGTTTTCAACATCCACTTATCGAGCCCTTCCTGCCATGCAGCGGAATTTTGTGCTTGGAAAAGCACATGCACCCGACGCTCATGAATCGCCACTGCCTTGCTGGACTTATTGCAAGAGCAGGTACTGAGGCAGTTTGAATGTTTATGGCCTGGCATCTACGTCGCTGGAGCTCGATCAATATCTCACTACCGATGCATGTGGCATGCTTGGCACCATTCACATTTTTTAACCATGGAGGCTCAATGAAGATGAATATGCCGTGTATCCGCCCTCGTGTGGCAGCCTTGCTACTTGGAGTTTCAGGTCTAGCAGCCATGTCCAGTTCCTGGGCATGCACACGGCTGGTATTTCACGGAGCCAACGGCCAAGTGATCACTGCACGATCCATGGACTGGAAGAGTGACATCGTCAGCAACCTCTGGGTACTGCCGCGAGGCATGCAGCGCACTGGCGAAACCGGCCCCAATACTGTGCGCTGGACGTCCAAGTACGGCAGCGTCATCACTTCAGGCTATGACATTTCCACTACCGACGGGGTCAACGAAGCCGGTCTGAATGCCAACCTTCTATGGCTCGTCGAGTCGCAATACCCTGCATTTGGCACCAATAGCAAGCCAGGCCTATCGATTGCCGCCTGGGCTCAATATGTACTGGACAACTTTGCGACAGTGCAGCAGGCAGTAGCCGCGCTAAGTAAGGAACCATTCACCCTCGTATCCGACACCATGCCCGGTGAAAACCGGCTGACAACCGTACACCTTTCAATCTCCGACGCCAGCGGCGATAGCGCGATCGTGGAATACATCGCGGGCAAGCAAGTCATTCATCATGGTCGCCAATACCAGGTCATGACAAACTCGCCAACCTTCGACCAGCAACTGGCGCTCAATGCATACTGGAAACAGATTGGAGGCACCACAATGCTGCCTGGCACCAACCGTGCAGCAGACCGCTTCGCCCGCGCTTCGTTCTACGTGAACGCAATACCCAAGGATCAAAGCCCGAACAAGGCGCTCGCCAGCGTGTTCAGTGTGATTCGCAATGCCTCTGTTCCTTATGGCCTGAATACGCCGGAGGAGCCCAATATTTCCTCCACACGCTGGCGCACCGTGTTTGATCACGAGCGCAAGCTGTATTTCTTTGAGTCGGCACTGACACCCAACACCTTCTGGGTAGACCTGAAGGCACTGGACTTCAGCAAGGAAAAAGGCAAGGTCATGAAGATCGATCTGGGACCGGACCAGAATCACACTTATTCAGGGGATGCCACTGGCCAATTCAAGGCATCCGAGCCATTTAAATTTCAAGGCATCTGATCATTTCTCAGCCAATGATTCTGCCCTGATACAAACCCGCACCGTGCGGGTTTTTCTTTCTGGAGCGCGATGTATCAGCCAATGCTGGCGGTCCGCCAACCCTGCCTCCGAGTTGCCACTGTCCTACCGCAAAAAGGCGTACCGACCTTATCCACATGCACTCAGCGCACCCCAAAAGACCCCTGACTGACAAGCAAGCAGGAACCCTTCAATGGGCGCGTATCCCTAGTCTCATCAGACGATTTTCCTCAACTCCACCACTTCAAGAATCTGGCTGATGAGTTGCTCGATCTTCAACCGCTGCATCGTCCTTGATGCGCAGATTGGAGTGCAGGAGCATCAAGCCAGACCGAAGAATCTTGATTCGCCTGAATGTTCAGGGTCCCTATCGCAAGGAAGTGGCATGTCGTATACGTTGACTGGTTTTGAAGGCAAAGTGGCCGTGGTCACCGGTGCAGGCCGGATGCGCAGCATCGGTCGCCCCATTGCACTGGCATTGGCGCAAGCGGGTTGTGATGTTGTCCTGACGGGCACGGGCCGCGCCCCCGACACCTATCCGGAAGATGAGCGCAAAGCGCATTGGCGAGATATCGAATCGGTGGCGGATGAAATCCGTCAGCTCGGGCGCCGCGCCCTGCCTGTGGTCTCCGATGTCAGCAATCCAGAGTCCATCGACGCATTGCTTGCACGCACGATTGCAGAATGGGGACGTGTGGATTTTCTGATCAACAACGCGGGCGCAACCCGCGGCGACGACCGCATCCCAGTGACGGAGCTATCCATCGATACATGGCATCGGGTGATGAATGTCAACCTGAACGGAACCTTCTATATGTCTCGTGCGTTCGCAAAACATATGGGGGCACAGGGAGAAGGCGGCGCCATCATCAATATCTCGTCGCTGGCAGCGCAGCTGCTGGCACCTGACACTGGCGCCTACGCCACCACCAAGGTGGCCATCAATGGCCTGACCACCATCATGGCGCGAGAGCTTGGCCCCAAGAAGATTCGCGTGAATGTCGTGGCTCCAGGCATCGTGGAAACAAGTCGCCTGGATGATGTGCCTCGCGGCAAAGTGTGGGACGACATGATCGCCGGCTACATCTCTCTGGGTCGAGCAGGTACCGGCGAAGATATCGCCCACTTGGTCGCATTCCTGTGCAGCGACCAAGGCGAATGGATCACCGGTCAGAACATCTACGTCGACGGCGGCCATCTGCCAACGCCACGACGCCCGACATGAATTAACTGCACTCCAACCGTGAGTCGCATGAGTGGGCTCTGACAAGCCACCTCAAGCAACAAACAGGCTCGCCATCGCGCGAGCTTTTTGCTTCCAGAAACGCCATGCGCACTGCACCATCAAGCAAGCCCCATACTCTCTACAGCCGCTTCGCAAGGTACAGAGCGGGCCGCTGCAGCCGCCAAGGCCGAATGGCTTGACGTCCAGATTCAGGAAGCAAGAAAGGTTGCCGCCCGACTCCTTCATGAGCACAGAGAGCCTGGCACAAGACCCGCATCACTCTATCGAGCTTGAATATCACCGACGCGAATGACGACAGGCCCCTGACCTTGATCGTGCTTTGTCGCAGCCAGCCCATGAATTGCTTGCCAATGGGCTCTGTATGCCGCCAAGTTCTGCCCCGCTCCAGCAAGTTCCTTGGCTCTCGTCAGGCGCTCAAGCGCATCGCCACTGATAGCTGCTGATCGAGCCTCACCATTGGTCCTGTACTCAAACACAACCCTGCGCGGGCTCATTTCATACGTTGCGCTGGCATCCATTCGATCCATACATGCCTCACTGAATTAATCAGCCATAGTTTAACCATAGCTATCCGCTATGTGGCTTTTACTTTCTGGAGTCCTGCCCTCAACACTCAATCTGGTAAGCGCTGCGGCAGTTGCCATTCATCAATCTCCTCCAGCTTTCAAGAAGGCCAGGGACGAGCGCCGCCCTGCAACCCCTGCCCGTCGCGTGCTTTTCTCATTCGAGGAGCCGAAATGGAAAGCAAGATCTCCGACCATGCCGCAACGCATTGCAAACAACTGCCACCCTGTTCCCCTGCATGCAGCCTGCGCAGGAAACTCAGCCGACAGTGCTCGATGCTCTCGCCTCTGCAGCAAGCGTACTAAGCGACTAACAGAAAGGCTGCGACCGGCATTCGACAGCTCCAGACGTCGGTGGCGCATCTGCCTTCGCATTCAAACCTGGTTTCAACCTTGCAGGCAGCGTCTCCGCCGTGATAGTGCCGACCTTTAAGGCATGACCCAGCCAGTGAATGACGACTTCAAGCGCCATGACTGCGACTCCAACAACCACGAGGCGATGACGGATGCAAGCCCCACGCTGACAACAGCTTCCAGCCAGGCACAAGAAACAGCCCGCTTGCCGGGCCTTTTTTGCCTGTTTTCCGGGTTGGAATCAATGATTGCCCAACCAGGCCACGCTGTTGAGAAAGAGTCGCACCAGTTCGGTCTGACGACGTACCCCGGTCTTGGAGAAGATGGAGCGCAAATGGGCGCGGGCGGTATTGGGTTTGATACCCAAAGCCTCGGCCGCCTCCTCCAAAGACATGCCGTTGCTCAGATGCGTGGCCACTGCTGTCTCTGCAGGAGTCAGATGGAAAAGCTGCTGCGTGAGCTTGACGGGCGGCTCTGCCTTGCCCGTCGTATCACGCAGAAAAACCGCTACGCTGGGACGCTGCTTGCCTTCGGTCCATTCATCGGGAGAGATGCTTTGCACTACCACGCCCCAGTTGAGTTGACCGGACTGGCGAGTGATGGACATGCCCTCGGTCATGGAGACGCTCTCCAGCCTGGGAGAGAGCAAGGCATCGCGGATCAGACGCTGCAGCCGGCGATTGTCATTGGCATAGACGGCCTCGAGCGCACCGTTGTTGACCCGTATTCCATCGCCCACGTTCAAAATGGTGGTGGCTGCTGGGTTGGCCTCGATCAGCTTCCCCGTCTGATCGAGAATGACCACGCCCATCATCAGCTGCGCAGTGGCACGCCCGTATAGCGAAATGACCTGCCGGTCACGATGCAGATTCAGCTGCATGTTCAACACCCGCTTGAGGTGCGGCACCAACATGCGCACCACGTCCAGATGTGTTGACTCGAATGCTCCCGCCGCCGCAGGCCGCGTGATACGCCAACCATAGGAGCAGCCGTTATCGGTCATGACATCCACGGCCAGAATGTGCTCGATGTTCACCCCCTTGCACCAGTCGGTGTAGTAGCGACAGGAATGCCATTCGGCCTCCGTCATCACATCCGACAGGGTGAGCACCTTGTCCTTGGCGATACCGAGAAACGGGCTCCATTGCGCATAGGGGTCGTAAGGAATGACTTCGGAGCGACCGCTCGATGCAGAAATCACCCAGCCCACATTCTCACCATGAGGGTCGCGCACCACGAGCGAGGCGTAGTTGCCATTGGCACTTGAGCGCAGCAGCTCCAGAAATACCTTCCAGTTCTGCGGGTCCATGGCTGACTCGTACAGCGCAGTAATCAGTTGACTCAGGGCTTCGGTACCGATGACCGAGGCCTGTTCCGGCGAAGAAGCGGCCTCAGGCTCCACGGCATACGGGACGGGAAAGCCGGTGACGGCCTGAAGAGCATCCGAGCGATAGTTGTAGAAATCAAAAGTTGCGTAATCGCTTTTGGGCATTTGCTGTCTCAAAAAATCCGGCCCATCAAATACCGCACAGTTACTCAACTCTGCGCGCGTTCTTCATTGATGCACGCACCCAGAAGTCGGCCCAAGAAATGCCTTGATTTTGCTGAATCCCCACAAACTGCGCATCGTCAAATCAGACGATAGGAAACCTAGCAAAAAAGCATGCCCTCCAACTATTGCAGACCTGCAATATGAATACCACTGGCATCGTCATCCGACGAATACGGCTGAGCTCTCGGCTCCTGCTCGGATGCACCCTGCTCCAAGCGCTTTCGGAATTGCTCTGCAGGCAAGGCTGGCGAGCACAGATAGCCCTGAAAGTAGTCACCCTGTAACTGCTCAATTGCCTGGCATTGCTCCTGCGTTTCCACTCCTTCTGCCACAAGTTCCACACCCAATGCCTGCCCCATGCTGATGATGGCGCCCACAATGGCCTTGTCTCCCGCATCGTGCGGCAGGCCACGCACAAAACTCTGGTCGATCTTGATCTTGGAGATCGGCAGTTTTTTCAAATAAGCCAAGCTCGAATAACCGGTACCGAAGTCGTCAATGACCAGACCCACACCCAGCTCTGCGATCTGGTGCACGCGCAAAGCCATTTCCTGCGCTTCCTGCAGCAAAATGCTCTCGGTCAGCTCCAGCTCCAGCCACTGTGCCGGCAAGCCGCTGGCTTCCAGCACATATTTGAGGCGATCCACAAAGTCCGGCTGCCTGAACTCCAGCGCGGAGACATTCACCGATACCTTGACGGGCATGTCCATAGCCAGCCAGCGCGCCGCCTCTTGTACTGATTGCTCCAGCACCCAGGCATCCAGCGCAACCACATAGCCGGACTCCTCCGCCAACGGAATGAAGGCTGCAGGAGAGATCACCCCCAGCTCGGGGTCCGTCCATCGAAGCAAAGCCTCTGCCGCCACAATGCGACCCGAACGGATATGTACCTGTGGCTGAAAGTGCACGGCCATATGCCCCTTGTCCAGCGCCTGGCGCATGGCATGCTCCAGCTTCATGCGCGAGAGCAGACCCGCACTCATTTGCGGCTGGTAGAAACTGAAATTGCCGCGTCCACGCTCCTTGACACGATACATGGCGATATCGGCCTGACGAATCAGCTCGTCCAGCGTCAAACCATCCGCCGGAAATTGCGCAGCCCCAATGCTGCACTGAACGGAAAAGCCCAGGCCGTCAAGCATAAAGGGCTGACGCATTTCGTCCAGAATACGGGCAGCCACGGCCGAAGCCCCTTCTCCCGTGCAATCATGCAGATAGAGAACAAATTCGTCCCCGCCCTGACGGCACAGCACATCCGCAGGGCGCAGCAGTCCGCTCAGCCGCTGAGCAACCAGCTTGAGCACCCGATCGCCGAAGTCATGGCCCAATGAATCGTTGATGATCTTGAAACGATCCAGATCCAGAAACAGAATGCTGAAGGGCTGCTGTGTGAAGCGCGCAGCAGTGATTGCGGCTTGCACGTGACGGCTCAAACTCAGGCGATTGGGCAGCCCTGTCAACGCATCACTGTAAGCCAGCTGCTCAATCTGCTTTTGGGCACTGCGCTGCATGGTCATGTCGCGCATAAAGCCAATGCTTTGTACCAGACGCCCATAGCCGTCACGCAATGCAACCCAGGACAGCCAGACCGCGCAGCGCTGACCTTCACTCTGCTTGAGCCAAAGATTGCCCTCCCAGAAGCTGCCCACATCCCAGCGCGCAGCGGCCAGCTCCAGCAGGTCGGACACAGGCCCTCCCTCGGACTCGAACAGAGTCCAGGCAGCGAGCCCCAGCACCGCCTTGCCATGCAGCAACTGCCCGCCGGCCGGGTTGACCTGAACGATGACACCATTGGCATCGGCAATGAAGATACCGTCCAGGCTGGACTCGAACACTCTTGCAGCCAGACGTAGTTCTGTCGCCGAGCTGGATTCCACCGTGATGTCTCGATAGGAGTAGATACGCCCTATCGCCACACCGCGACTGAGCTGAGGCACGGAGCGACGCTCCAGCACCCTGCCACTGAGCAGCTGCAGTACCTCCGAGGTTTCAGGAGCCGACAGGTCCTGCGCATCCTGCAGAAGAGTGAACTGACTCTCGCTGCTGATGGTCTGCGCTTCCAGATGGGCAAAAACGGCCGCATCATCTCGCTGCACGAGCAGTGGTTCGGGTAGTTGCCACAGCTCCGCGAAACGGTGATTGAATGCCCGAATGCCGCCGCGCAGATCACAGACCAGCATGCCATCTGCAGCGGACTCAAGCGTCGCCCGCAACTCTGCAAGCAGCATGTCCAGTTCGCTCTCGTGCCGCAACTGCTCGCTGCGGTCGAGCATGGTGAGCATCAACCAGCGCGGATTCAGGGCGATGGAGCCCACCCCCATCTCCACAGCTGTCAATGAACCATTGGCTGTACAGATTTCTGTGAGAAATTTCGCCCCGCCCACCCAGTTTGAGGCATCCTGCCAGAACGCCTTTTGCACCAGGGAGGCGCACAGCACATCGACATACTGCTCCTGCGCCTGCTCGGGCGTGTAGCCCGTGAGCTGCATACTGGCTGCATTGGCATGCACGACACGCAATGTCTGCGCATCCAGCAGCCAGACCGCCTCCTGCAAACCATCGAGCATGGAGGCAAGCAGAGGGTCAATCAGAAAACTCTGCTGCAAAGTCACGCGAGGTCTTTCTCGGCAGCAGGTGCTGCAGAACTGTCAAAAAAGTAGCAAAGACGCCTTTGCGGCTGTAAAGCTTCTAACGCATTTCGAGAAAGCTGATTTCGCGTCAAGCCCCGGCGAATACCCAAACCCACATATTCAAGCAAATCTACGAACCGCAGCTTCTGCGGCGCCTGCATGTCATAGGTCAGCACCTTCGGCTTGAGCGACTGGCTGGTGTTGACAGACACCACCACGCCCATCCGCCCATCGCTTAGTTCCACCAAAGAGCCCGGTGGATAGACCCCCAAGGTCTGCACGAATGCCTTGAGCACATCGGGCGCATACCGCTGGCGATACTGTCCGTACAGTGCAGCCATGGCTTCATGAGGCGTCATTTCGTTGCCTTGCAGTGGCAGATTGCACAAGCGCTCAAAATTATTGACCAGCGCCAGGATCTGTCCGGCAATGTCCATATCTTCGGCCAGCAAGCCAAGTGGAAAGCCTGACCCATCGGCCCATTCATGATGCTGGGCGATGGCCGTCGTGACGGAAGGAGGATAGCCCATGGATAGAGCCAATGCCACCGACTCTCCGACATGACGCGCATACACGGTCTCTCGCAGAGGCGTGCGGCCCGTGCCCTGATTCAGTGCATTGGCCGATGCGGAAATCTCAAGCCCCGGCTTGCCGATGTCATGCAACAGGGCCGCCGTGCCCAGATCCTTCAATACTTCATCGCACAGGCCCAGCGTCTTACCCAGCAACAGGCTCAGTACGGAGACATTGACACCATGTACGCCAAAGGTGGCGCCCCCCGTATCCGCGAGCAGATGCAAACTCAGATCACGAGCCTGCGCCAGTTTGACGACTTGCTGTGCAACCAGCATATCCGTCGTTGTCCGCGCCTTCTCGGGGTTGACAGGCAACAAGGCCTGCACGTCATCAAATACGGAAACCGCGCCCAGAAACCTGGACTGCACGCCCAAAATACTGTTACGCCAGGCATGCGCATCGTTCTCGGGGGGGGCAGGAGCGGGTTGAGGGTCTGCTGTCGGAGGCGCTGCCGCTTCCTCCAGATCGCTTCTCGATAGATCGACCTGAACTGCCTTGAGCTTCAGGGTCCTGAGTGTCTGCAACTGCTCGTCATTGACAATCTTGAAGCTGCTGACGGGAAACGGATGGCGCAACCAGCCGGTCTCCAGATGGACATACATGCCGATACGCAGTTGTCCGATATCAATAGCAACGAAACGATTCACTTTGGGCGCTACACACAAGATGAGACATTATTCCGCAGTTCCATGACTGCTCAAGCATGACTAGGGTCTGTTGGGATGCAAACAGCGTCAACAACCCCCTCTTGTGTGACTTATCGGCACCAAAGACTGGGTTTGTAGACCAGGTCCATCCACAAAGCCCAACTCGCAACGCCAATCAGCATCAGACCTGCAACTCTGGTGCCCCACCTGGCCCGCAATGCATTGACATGCGACTGCCCCAGTTGCCACAGCCAGGGTCCCGCCAGCAACCACAGTGCACCACCAACGGCAAAGGCAGCCATGGACAAAGCACCTTGCCAGGCGCCGCCACTCAAGGCCGCCACCAACACCGCCGAATACAGCAAACCACAAGGCATCAGTGCCCAGGCAAAGCCCGCTGCCAGACTGCCGCCCGGCGCGGTGACCCAGGGCTGAACCCTGGCCCAGACGGAACGCCCCGCCCGCTCCAGCCAGGCTGGCTGCCGCGCCTGCACCACCATGGCCAACCCCCAGGCCATGACCGCCACATGCATCAGCGTCCAAAGTCTCTGCAATGCCGTTGTCTGACTGGTCAGCCAGGCCAGACTTTCCATGGCCACGGCCGCGATCCCGCCCAGCAGGGCATAGGCAGCGATGCGCCCCAGATGAAACAGGCTGGTACGCAGCCATTGGCGTTTTTGCAGGCCGAGCACGACAACTGGCTGCCCGCCGCCGACAGGCTTCGCTGCTGTGACCACACTGCAGGGGGCAGCGCACATCACAAGACAATGGGGCCCACCCACGAGCCCCATGATCAAAGCAGTCCAGACCAGCGAAAATAACATGCGCTAGATGATGCGCGAAAAGCGGGCGCGGTTCCGGTCAGCCTGCAAATATCGGTCAAACAGCATGGCTACTCCGCGCACAAAAAACCAGCCCAGGCCAGTGACCTTGAAGCCCTCGACGGACAGCTCGACCAAGCCGTTGCGCTGCATCTCTGCCAGCGCATCCAGCTCCGCAGCGAAGTACTCGCGGAAATTGATAAGCCAGGCCTGCTCCATGGGCTCATACAGGACGGAACCCTGGCACATGATGGACATGATGACGGCTCTGCGCACCAGATCGTCACGCGAAAGCGCCAGTCCGCGCTGCACGGGCAGCATGCCTCCATCGACGGCATCGTAGTACTCTTCAAGAGTCTTGACGTTCTGGCTGTAGGTCGCACCCACCTTGCCGATAGCCGATACGCCCAGTGCAATCAGATCGCAATCAGGCTGGGTGCTGTAGCCCTGAAAGTTGCGATGCAGGCGCCCCTGGCGCTTGGCAATGGCCAGAGAGTCGTCAGGCAGCGCAAAGTGGTCCATGCCTACATAGACATAGCCGCCATCCATGAATGCATCAATTGCGCCGGAGAGCATGTTCAGCTTGTCCTGTCCCATGGGCAGGTCTGCCGATTCGATACGCCTTTGCGGCTTGAAACGCTCGGGCAGATGCGCATAGGCATACAGTGCAATGCGATCGGGGCGCAGCTCATTGACCTGTGCCAGCGTGCGCGCAAAAGACTCGGGCGTCTGCCTGGGCAGCCCGTAGATCAGGTCCACATTGATGGAGACAAAGCCCAGGCGGCGCGCCTCGGCCACCAACGAAAAGACTTGCTCGGCGGGCTGCTCGCGGTGCACCGCTTTCTGCACCGCGGGATCAAAGTCCTGCACGCCAAAGCTCAGGCGATTGAACCCCATGTCCTTGAGAGCTCTCAGCCGCTCGTTGCTGACGGTGCGCGGATCGACCTCGATGGAGTACTCGCCCGCGGGATCCAGCTTGAAATGTTCACGCATCAAAACCATCAGCTGCTGCAACTCGGCATCGCTGAAGAAGGTCGGTGTGCCTCCGCCCAGATGCAGCTGGCTTACGAGCTGACCTTTGCCGCAATGCTCGGTATGCATGGCCAGCTCGCGGCTCAGGTAGTCCAGATACTCGGCAGCCTTCTCGTGATGCTTGGTCACGATCTTGTTGCAGGCGCAGTAATAGCAAAGCGACTCACAGAACGGCACATGCACATAAACGGACAGGGGCAAAGCGCGCGAGCCAGAATGCGTCTTGCGCTGCTTGAGTGCCAGTATGTAGTCGTCTGCACCAAAAGCCTCAACAAAACGGTCGGCTGTTGGGAACGATGTGTAGCGTGGGCCGGGGATATCAAAGCGGCTCAGCAACTCAGGCGTGACTGCGGTCATAACTGGGAGTTAGGGTGCGCCCACACTCTGTATAGAGCAGATTTCAATGGAAATCAGATCCTGAAAATCATGCCCAAAATAGGCAAAAGCGCATGTTTTTGAACGAATACAGGCAATGTGCCCCAAGGCAATCACCCTGTCCTTGATGAAAATCAAGAGACCTCAAGGCAAGTGCTGCGACAATTTGATCCATCTCATCTTCAACCACGAGGTCAATGACCAGCGCGACTCTCCACTCTGTGTCTGTCTGCGCCGTTGCAAAAAGCCCATGAATCTTCAGACCATCAAAGCATCCTGCTCCAACTGCAATCTGCGTGAACTGTGCATGCCCATGGGCCTGGACGATGAACAAATGGAGCGCATTGACGAGATTGTGGCCACGCGCCGCAAGGTCAAGCGCGGCGGGCTGCTGTTTCGCAATGGCGAAGAGTTCACCTCTCTGTATGCCATTCGAACCGGCTTCTTCAAGACCAGCGTGGCCACCGAAGACGGACGCGATCAGGTCACAGGCTTTCAGATGGCTGGCGAAATCATTGGTCTGGACGGCATCGTCAACGACCACCACACTTGTGATGCCGTGGCCCTGGAAGACGCCGAGGTCTGTGTCATGCCGTTTGACAAACTGGAGCAGCTCTCGCGCGAGGTCACGGCCCTGCAGAACCATGTGCACAAGGTCATGAGCCGCGAAATCGTGCGCGAGCATGGCGTGATGCTGCTGCTGGGCAGCATGCGTGCCGAGGAGCGCCTGGCGGCCTTTGTGTTGAACCTGGTCCAGCGCCTGTCGGCACGCGGCTTTTCCAAGTCGGAACTGGTGCTGCGCATGACGCGCGAAGAAATCGGCAGTTACCTGGGCCTCAAGCTCGAGACCGTGAGCCGCACCTTCTCCAAATTTGCAGAGGAAGGCATTGTGGAAGTCAAGCAGCGCCACCTGCGCATCCTGGATACCGAGGCGCTCAAACGCATCGTCAACAGCCAGCAATGCCAGAGCTGAACCGATTCGACAGACACTCTCAAGACAAAGCCCGCGGACAGCGGGCTTTTTTATCTGGGCGAGTTACTCGGGCAGAGGCTCGGAAACGATGCCGCCATTGAGATCGCTGACGGAGCGCCCCAGCATCACCGTCATCGCACCTCCAATCAGCGTCACGACCCAGAAGGCAAAAAAAGCGACCGTATAGATGGCCTGGCGCGACCAGTCCAGTGGGGAGCCCAGCCAGTGCACATCCAGCGGGTCCACAAAGGCAAAAACCACCATCTCCATGATTGCCGCCGCCAGAAAGGCCGGCCAGACAATCCACATCCAGCGTCGAGCATCCATCCTGATTCTCCTTGGGCTGTGGGCTTGATCATATTTTGCACAACAGTGGTGACCGTTCATGCAGGACTGCGGGCATGCACCGTGGCGGGAAACCCTGAATTACTCTCTTTTCAGTAGCATCCTGCGCAATCCGAATATCAAAAAATCATTTACTTCTACATCAACGTTAGACGGAGCATGCATAACACGCTCTGATTTTGATATTGGCAACAAAAAAGGCCGCAAAAGCGACCTTGGCGGAGCAAGCGCCGGAGCGCTCAGCGATCCAGCGGATGGTCCTTGGCTGGCGTGGCCGCATGATTGCGGCCGGTGACTGCTGGGGCCAGGCTTTTTTCACTTTCGCTCAGGCGCTGGTTGATTTCCATGCCATGGCGGTAGTAGTCAGGGTCAATCACGGGATCGGGCCTGCTCAGTGCGATGTATGCGGTGACAAAGCCGGCAATCACCACGATCACCGGGCCGGCGATGATGAGCCAGACATGGGCAAACTTCCACCAGGGCTTGCCGTCCTCGGGGTGGATGATCTTGGCCGTTTGCGAGACCTTGGCTTGTGCTGCCGACATGATGAAACCTCTTTCCAAAATTCTGACCACCCGAGCACGCATGGCAGGGTGGCATAAATTGTTGCCGATTGGCGGTGCCCTTGTCCGGCCTCCGTGATGGCTCACGAAGACCGGCAAGACCTGGCATTAACGCGGCACCAGGAACACCGTCTTCTCGGAAATACGCCCTGCTCCGGCAGTCACTGCATCCACATTGAAGTGTACGGGGTGCGAGCCGGGAGTTGCCGAGCCATACGGAATCTGCAGCCGCACCGCAATGCCGCGTGTCTCTGCCGGGCCAACGCTCACTTCCTGCTCGGATGCGACTTCCAGATTCTCCAGGCCCACGGCGCTGATACGGTAGCGCTGCTCGGACTCGGTGGCGTTCATGATCTGCAGACGGTAGACGTTCTCCAGCTTGCCGCCCGCCACGATGCGCGAAAGCGCAGCACGGTCGCGAATCACGTCGACCTTGAGCGGCTCGCGCAGCACCAGACTGGCGATCATGGCGGCGCTGAGGGCCACCAGCACGGCCGAGTAGATCAGCACACGCGGGCGGAAAATGCGGCGAATCACCTGCACCTGCTTCCAGGCCTTTGCCACGGCATTCTGAGTGGTCAACCGGATCAGGCCACGCGGATACTCCATCTTGTCCATCACGGAGTTGCAGGCATCGATGCACAGACCGCAGCCGATGCATTCGTACTGCAACCCTTTGCGGATATCGATGCCCACGGGGCAGACCTGAACGCAAAGCTTGCAATCTATGCAGTCCCCCAGGCCCTGTGCCTTGTAGTCGACGTCTTTCTTGCGCGGGCCGCGAGCTTCACCACGTTCGGCGTCGTAGCTGACGATCATGGTGTCCTTGTCGAACATGGCACTCTGAAAGCGTGCATAGGGACACATGTACTTGCAGACCTGCTCGCGCATATAGCCGGCGTTGCCGTAGGTGGCGAAGCCGTAGAACGCCACCCAGAAGATCTGCCAGTTGCCCTGGAAGGCCATCAACTCCACACCCAACTCACGGATGGGCACGAAGTAGCCGACAAAGGTGAAACCTGTCCAAAGAGATAGAGCGATCCAGAGAAACTGCTTGAGCGACTTTTTCCAGATCTTCTCCAAAGTCCAGCCGCTCTTGTCGATACGCATGCGGGCACTGCGATCGCCTTCGACCTTGCTTTCGATCCACATGAAGATCTCGGTGTAGACCGTCTGCGGACAGGAGAAGCCGCACCACAGACGCCCGGCTACGGCGGTAAACAGGAACAGCCCCAGTGCGCTGATGATCAGCAGCCCCGTCAGATAGATGAAGTCCTGCGGGTACAGCACCAGTCCGAACAGATAGAAGCGCCGGGCCCCCAGATCGAACAGCACCATCTGGCGCTCGCCCCACTGCAGCCAGGGCAGGCCGTAGAAGACGATCTGGGTCAGAAACACCATGGCCCAGCGCCACCGTGAGAACACGCCGCTAATAGAGCGTGAGTACACTTTTTGCTCGGAAGCGAACATAGGCACCAGCTCAGGCCCGCCCTCATGAGGCTCAGGCGTGATCGGTATGACTTTTCGGGGCTTCCCCTGATCGCACGGCATCGCAGTTCCTTAATATTTTTGTAATTACTGAAAATTGAAACGCGAAAAAGGCGGTGCCAGGGCACCGCCTTTTCAAAACGCATTACTTCTGGTTTTGCGTATTCGAAAGACTCCAGACATAGGAAGCCAGCACGGCAATTTGCGCCTCCGTCAGCTTCTCTTTCTGGGCAGGCATCTCATTGTGCTTGCCGTTGTTGACGATGTTCACGATTGCCGCCTCGCCCCAGCCATGCAGCCAGATGTCGTCGGTCAGGTTAGGAGCACCCAGCGCGGGGTTGCCCTTGCCGTCCATGCCGTGACAAGCCGCACAGGCCACGAATTTGGACTTGCCCTGCGAAGCCTTGACGGCATCGTGAGGGCTGCCCGACAGGCTCAGCACATAGTGCGCCACATTGCGCACATCTTCCGCCGAGCCCACGGCTGCCGCCATGGGCGGCATCATGCCGATACGGCCGTTGGTGATGGTCTCCCTGA
Organism: Comamonas sp. F1-6; assembly: GCF_039581415.1. Classification (NCBI taxonomy): domain Bacteria; kingdom Pseudomonadati; phylum Pseudomonadota; class Betaproteobacteria; order Burkholderiales; family Comamonadaceae; genus Comamonas; species Comamonas sp. F1-6. Next base: position 157,439 of record NZ_JBCPWN010000004.1, on the reverse strand, counting down.
TCTTCTCGGGAGATCCGCCATGCAACCAGTCGCCGTCCGCCAGATTCGGGAAGGACTTGCTGCCGCGAGCGTCAGAGCCGTGGCATTGCGCACAGTTGTTCATGAACAGACGCTCGCCAATGGCCATGGCCTGAGGATCCTTGGCCATTTCTTCGGTGGGCATGCTGGTGAACTTGGCATACAGAGGCTCCAGGTCCGCCTTGGCCTTGGCCATTTCCTTGTCGTAGGCGCCGGTCTGGCTCCAGTCCAGCTTGCCGCCGAAGCCGCCCAGACCTGGGTAGACCACAAGATAGCCCAGGCTGAAAACCACGGTGATCACGAACAGACCCATCCACCACTTGGGCATGGGGTTGTTGAGTTCACGCAGGTCTTCGTCCCAGACATGGCCTGTGGTGTTGTCGCCCGAGGGAACGACCTTCTTGCGGGCCACCAGAATCAGCAGCAGCAAGCAGCCAAAGATGCCGATCAGCGTAATCGCCGCGACATACACCGACCAGAAATTGTTAATGAAATCGCTCATGGGATGTTCTCGTTGTGGTGATCAGACTCAGTCTTCCAGGAATGGAACCTGAGCTGCCTCGTCAAAACGGGCCTGGTTGCGGCGGGCATACGCCCACCACCAGATGCCCACGAAACACGCCAGCGATGCCAGCGTGGCCACGATACGCATGGTGGTGATATCCATTTCCAGCCCTTTCTCTCTTACTTGACGGCGCGACCAAGGACCTGCAGATAGGCAATCACTGCCTCCATCTCCGTCTTGTCCTTGACCTCGGCCTGAGCACCGGCGATTTCCGCATCGGTGTACGGCACGCCCACCTTGCGCAGCGCGCTCATGCGCGTTGCCACGGCCGTGTCATCCACCTTGTTGGCTTCCAGCCAGGGGTAAGCAGGCATATTGGACTCGGGCACCACGTCACGCGGGTTGTTCAGGTGGATGCGATGCCATTCGTCGCTGTACTTGCCGCCCACGCGATGCAGGTCGGGGCCGGTACGCTTGGAGCCCCACTGGAAGGGGTGGTCGTAGACGAACTCGCCAGCCACCGAGTAGTGGCCGTAGCGCATGGTCTCGGCGCGGAAGGGGCGGATCATCTGCGAGTGGCAGTTGTAGCAACCCTCGCGCAGATAGACGTCGCGCCCCATCAGCTGCAACGGCGTGTAGGGCTTGAGACCCGCCACGGCTTCGGTCGTGGACTTCTGGAAGAACAGCGGCACGATTTCCACCAGGCCGCCAATGGTCAGCACGAACAGCGTCAGCGCGATCAGCAAAAAGTTGCTGGTCTCGATCTTCTCGTGCGAAAAGCTCTTGGGAGCTGCGTTATTTTGATCAGACATTGCTTTTGCTCCTCAATGCTCAGGCGTGAGCCACCACGGCAGGCACTGCCACCTTGACGGAACGGCCGGCCATTGCGGTCTTCCAGGTGTTCCATGCCATCACCAGCATGCCGCCCAGATACAGCAGACCGCCAGTCACGCGAATCACATAGAAGGGATAGGTCGCCTTCACGCTTTCCACGAAGGTGTAGGTCAGCGTGCCGTCGGGGTTGACAGCGCGCCACATCAGGCCCTGCATCACACCGGCAATCCACATTGCGGCGATGTACAGCACGATGCCGATGGTCGCCATCCAGAAGTGCAGCTCGATCGCGGGCACGGAGTGCATCTTCTCGCGGCCGAACAGACGAGGGATCAGGTAGTACAGAGAGCCCATGGTGATCAGACCCACCCAGCCCAAAGCGCCGGAGTGCACGTGGCCCACGGTCCAATCGGTGTAGTGGCTCAGCGCGTTCACGGTCTTGATGGCCATCATCGGGCCTTCGAAGGTGGACATGCCGTAGAACGACAGGGACACGATCAGGAAGCGCAGGATGGGATCGTCGCGCAGCTTGTGCCAGGCACCCGACAGCGTCATGATGCCGTTGATCATGCCGCCCCAGCTGGGAGCCAGCAGGATCAGCGAGAACACCATGCCCACGGACTGAGTCCAGTCAGGCAAAGCGGTGTAGTGCAGGTGGTGAGGACCCGCCCACATGTACGTGAAGATCAGCGCCCAGAAGTGCACGATCGACAGGCGATACGAATACACGGGACGGCCCGCCTGCTTGGGGATGAAGTAATACATCATGCCCAGGAAGCCGGCGGTCAGGAAGAAGCCCACGGCGTTGTGCCCGTACCACCACTGAACCATCGCATCCTGCACGCCGGCGTAAGCCGAGTAGCTCTTCATCCAGCCGGCGGGGATGGAAATATTGTTGACGATGTGCAGCAGGGCCACGGCCAGAATGAAAGCACCGAAGAACCAGTTGGCCACATAGATGTGCTTGACCTTGCGGATGCCGATAGTGCCGAAGAACACGATGGCATAGGACACCCAGGTCACGGCAATCAGCAAGTCCAGAGGCCATTCCAGCTCGGCGTATTCCTTGCCCTGGGTGTAACCCAGAGGCAGACTGATGGCCGCGCCGACGATAACCAGTTGCCAGGCCCAGAAGGTCAGGCTGGCCAGCTTGGGCATGAACAGCTTGGTCTGGCAGGTGCGTTGCACCACGTAGTAGCTGGTCGCGAACAGCGCCGAGCCACCAAAAGCGAAGATCACGGCATTGGTATGCAGCGGACGCAGACGTCCGTAGCTCAGCCATGGAATGCCGAAGTTGAGTTCCGGCCAGGCCAGCTGGGACGCGATAAACACGCCCACCGCCATACCTACCACCCCCCATACCACGGCCATGATAGAGAACTGTCTTACGACGGTGTCGTCGTAATAGACAGCATTGTTATTTGTTGCTTCCATCGGGCACCTCTTAGATATCTTGCAAAGTGTTCATTGGTTTCTGGTCGGGCTCGTTGAGCCACATCAATCGTCGCGAAGAATGCGCTCGCCTTCTTGTTCCACGCTCTCGAACTGGCCCCGGTACACGGCCCACCACAGGGCAGCCACAATGGCCATGACCAGAACAACCGACAGCGGAATCAATACATACAAAATGTCCATCAATGGCCTCCTTGAGTCAGTGGCATGACGGTGCCCCGCGGCGCAAGGTGCGCGGGGGCGGACGCGTTGCTATCTGCAGCCTGCAGCGGCAACGCACGTGCAAGACGGGCTGCGTTGGCGACGACCAGCAAGGAGCTCAGCGCCATGCCGAGCCCTGCCAGCCAGGCAGGCATCCAGCCCACGAGGGCCAGAGGAATAGAGATCGCGTTATAGGCTGCTGCCCAGCCCAGGTTCTGGCGCACCACGGACAGGGTCCGTCGGGCCAGCAACAGGCTTTGCAACACTAACTCCAGGCTGTCTCCCAGTACCACGAAGTCTGCTTGCGATTGTGCCAGCGGCACTGCTTTACCAAAAGCAAAAGAGACATGCGCTCCGGCTAAAACTGGGCCGTCATTCAGGCCGTCACCCACCATGGCAACCTTATGCCCTGCAGCCTGTGCCGCCTGCATGGCGGCCAGCTTGTCCTGCGGTTTGCAGTCGCCCTGCGCCTGCTCTATGCCCAGCTTGGCGGCCACAGTTTGCACCGCTGCAGAGCGGTCACCCGAGAGCAGTTGCACCGCCACACCTTGCTGCCTGAGGTCGGCAATGACCTGGGCCGCTTCGGGACGCACGTCCTCGCTCAGATGGAACTGCGCCAGGGGCAGCCAGCCACCTTTCGATTCCTCGGCCAGCATCACGCTCTGCCCTGGCTCATGTGGAGCCAGCTCGGGCACGCCGCAATGCGCGGCCGAGCCCAGACGAAGATGGCGGCGCAAGGCGGTATTGCTGCGCGCCTGCACCCAGACATCGAGGCCGCTGCCAGCGATTTCCTGGACGGAATCCAGCAGCCATGCGCTGGCAGGCAGTTCGGCCACCTCGGCCGCCTGCGCCAGTGCCTTGGAAGCGGGATGCATGGACTGGCGCGCCAGCAAGGCGGCCAGCGCCAGCAGCTCATCAGTGTTTTGACCTTCAGCAGGTGTCAGCGCGCGCAGCACCAGGCCGTCGCGCGTCAGCGTTCCGGTCTTGTCGAACACCAGCGTATCCACGGCGGCCAGCGCCTCCAGCCCATGCAGATTGCGCACCAGCACGCCGCTGCGCGCCAGGGTGCCGGCCGCCGTCAGCATGGCCACGGGCGTGGCCAGCGAAAGCGCACAGGGGCAGGTGACGATGAGCACGGCCACGGCCACCATCATGGCCTTGACCGGGTCGGTGGGCCACCACCAGATGGCGGCAGCCAGCGCCGCCAGCAGCACCACAACGAGAAAAGGCCGGGCCACCTTGTCGGCCAACTGGGCCAGGGCTGGCTTTTGCAGCGAAGCGCTTTCCATCAGATTCACGATCTGCGCAAAGCGGGTGCCCTCACCCACGCTGTCCACTCTCACATCGACAACACTGTCCAGGTTGTAGCTGCCGGCGGTGACTGCATCGCCTTGTGCGCGCAAAACAGGCGTGGACTCGCCGGTCAGAAGCGCCTCATCGGCATGGGTGGTGCCGCGCAGAATCCGGCCGTCTGCAGGGAAAGCCTCGCCCGTGAGCACACGCACCACATCACCCACACGCAGGCGGCGCGTGGCCACACGCTCGAACTCTCCCGAGTCGGGCTGCTGACGCAGCACCGAATCCGGCAGCCGGTTCATCACGGCTTCCAATGCACCGGCCGTGCGGTCGCGCAGGCGCAGCTCCAGCCAGCGTCCTGTGAGCAGGAAGAAGACAAACATGGTCAGCGAGTCGAAGAAGACTTCCTGACCGAAGGGACCGGAGGGATCAAAAGTGCCCAGCGTGCTGATGACAAAGGTGATCAACATGCCCAGGGCCACGGGCAGGTCCATGCTCACGCGGCGCTGGGTGATGTCCTTGAGCGCGCTCTTGAAGAAGGGCCCGCAGCAAAACAGCACCACGGGCAGAGAAATCACCCAGGATGCCCAGCGCAGCAAGGTCTCCATCTCCAGCGACAGGTCGCCGGGCCGCGCCGTGTAGGCGGGCCATGCATACATCATCACCTGCATCATGCACAGGCCGGCCACCAGCCAGCGCCACAGGGCACGGCGCGTCTCGGCCTGGCGCAGCTCGCGCGCAAATGCGTCGCGCGCGGGCAAGGCGCGATAGCCGGCACGCGATACGGCCTCCATCCATTGCGATGGAAGCACCTGGGCGGGACGCCACTCGACACGGGCTCGGCGCGTTGCGGCACTGACTTCGGCTGCCTGCACTCCGGGGACAGCCCGAAGCGCCTCCTCGATGGTCAGCGCACATGCAGCACAGTGCATGCCCTCCAGAACCACAAAGGAATCCCACACCGGGGACTCGGTTGCGTTCTCGGAGATTGGGGCCTTGGAGCTCTGGCCGGCGGGGCGACCAAACGAGCTCCATTCTTGCGGATCGTCCAGCAGATGACTATGCATCTGGGACAAGTTCAGGAAACCGGTGTCAGCAACAGCATGCTCTGCCGCGGAAGGCTGGACAGTAGTGTGTTGGGACATGTTTCAAGCGTAACGACGCCAGATGATACCCACCTTGACATTAATCAACCGTTAACTGCCCAATCGACATATGCTTGTATTTACAACGCATGCAACCCAAGGAGAAAGCTATGTACAACCGCATTTTGATTGCTACCGACGGCACCGAACTCTCAGACAAGGCTGTGCATGCAGGCCTGGATCTGGCCGCTTTGTGCGGCGCCAGCGTGATTGCGCTCAAGGTTGTCTCGCACTATCCGCGCAGCTACCTGGAAGGCAGCGACTTGCTGGACATCAAGGAAGCCAAGCGCGTTGAGGAGCAATGGACCAATCAGGCCCAGACCCTGCTGAACGGCGTCAAAGCCTTTGGCCATGAGCGCAAGGTCAATGTCACCACCGAAATCGCCCACTCCGACCTGGTGGCCGAGTCGATTGTGGAGATGGCCAAAAAGCATGACTGCGACCTGATCGTCATGGCTTCGCACGGTCGCAAGGGTCTGCAGCGCCTGCTGCTGGGCAGCGAAACCCAGCATGTGCTGACGCACTCACCGGTGCCGGTGCTGGTGCTGCGCTGATCGGATCTCTCTGAGCCGCTTAGCGGCTTCCCTTGAGAGGATGGCATCTGATGGCATCTGTACTGGGAGACGCCCCTGGCCGGGCGCCCCTCGCCGGGCGCCCCTTGCTGGGTTTATCCCTGATATCCAGTGACACAGGCCACTCGTGGGCCGTCGTTTGCTACTCACAAATTAAAAGCAGCTTGCATACAAGCTGCTTTATTTTTGGGTCGATTCAATGCTGAATCTGCCTTGCAAGCTGCGCAATAAGCTCACTTTTCAGGAGTCAAGTCAAAAGACAAGCGCCTGAAACGCAGCCAATAGTGCAGCCAAAAACCAACGCCTGGCGTCCGCTTCGACCGGCTTCAGGAGAACTCCTGCTGATACTGGTCGCGCAGCAGCTTCTTCTGGACCTTGCCCATGGTGTTGCGCGGCAGGCTGTCCACCACATAGCAGCGCTTGGGCACCTTGAAATTGGCCAGCCTGGCCTTGAGCGACTCCAGAATCTTCAGCCCATCGAGCTGCGCGCCCTTGCGCGGCACGATGACGGCAACGCCGACCTCGCCAAAGTCCGGGTGCGGCACTCCCACCAGGGCGCTTTCGTCCACGCCAGGCAAATCGTTGATGAAGCCCTCCACCTCGGCCGGATAGACGTTGTAGCCGCCCGAGATGATCAAGTCCTTGCTGCGCCCCACGATGCTGAAATAGCCGCGCTCGTCCTGCAGGCCCACATCGCCGGTCTTGAACCAGCCGTCGGCCGTGAACTCCTCTGCCGTCTTCTCGGGCATGCGCCAGTAGCCCTTGAAGACATTGGGGCCCTGCACCTCGATATTGCCGATCTCGCCTGCGGGCAGGGCCTTGCCGTCATCGCCGTGAATGCGCACGCCCACGCCAGGCAGGGGAAAGCCCACGGTTGCGCCGCGACGCTCGGCCTCGTTGCCATAGCGCGCATCTGCTTGATAGGGGTTGGAGGTCAGCATGATGGTCTCGCTCATGCCGTAGCGCTCAAGAATGGTGTGGCCGGTACGCGTCTTCCAGGCACGGAAAGTCTCGATCAGCATCGGGGCCGAGCCCGAGATGAAGAGACGCATGTGCGCGGCCATGTCGCGGTCCAGCCGGGCGTCGGCCAGCATCCGCACATACAGGGTCGGCACGCCCATGAAGACGGTCGCATCCTTGAAGCGCGCCATGACGGCCTCGGGCTCGAAGCGGGCAAACCAGATCATGGGACTGCCGTTGAGCAAGGCCCCGTGAATGGCCACAAACAGGCCATGCACATGGAAGATGGGCAGCGCATGAATCAGCACATCGCCTTCCTGCCAGCCCCAGTAGACCTTGAGCATGGCCGCATTGCTCAGCAGATTGCCGTGGCTGAGCATGGCGCCCTTGCTGCGCCCCGTGGTGCCGCTGGTGTAGAGAATTGCCGCCAGATCGTCGGCGCGACGTGGCACGACCTGATGCTCGTCGCTATGGTGGGCCGCGCGCTCCAGCAGGCTGCCCGTGCGGTCGGTGCCCAGGGTGTAGACATGGCCCACACCGTGGTTGAACGCAATCTTGGACACCCAGCCGAAACAGCCGGGTGCGCAGACCACCACGGCCGGCTCGGCATTCGTGATGAAGTACTCCATCTCTGCGCTCTGGTAGGCCGTGTTCAGCGGCAGGAACACATGGCCGCTGCGCAGCGTGGCCAGGTAGAGCATCATGGCTTCGACCGACTTTTCCACCTGCACCGCAATGCGGCTACCCTCGGGCAGATCCAGCGAGGCCAGCAGATTGGCCATGCGTGCACTGCCGTGCTCCAGATCAGCCCAGGTGTAGTAGAGGCTGGAGCCATCGGGCTCGATGGCCTCCACGGCATTTTTCGTCAGATCCGCAGGAAACGCAGCGCGCAGCGCGCTGAAAAGATTGGCTTGAGGCATGTCGGTCATCGTGATGCTGTCGAACTCGGAAACGGTGAAAGCAAAAGGTCCATGGCCATCATAGGCCCGGCCCTGGCCTGGCCGGTGGCGCCAGGCACTGAAAAAATCACTTCTTCAAAATGGGGCGCCAGCAAAGGGCGCCCCGCAAGGCAGCCAGCCGGCTCAGGAGTCAATCTTCACATTCGCCGCCTTGACCACATGGGCCCAGCGCTGGATCTCGCTTTGCACCATGGCGGCAAACTGCGGCTGGCTCAGCTGGCCGTAATCGGCGCCGTTCTTGGCCCAGGCAGCCTTGATGTCCTCGGCGGCTCCGATCTTGCGCACCTCGTCCAGCATCTGCTGCTGCACGGCGGCAGGCGTGCCCTTGGGGGCCCATAGCCCATACCAGGTGGTGACGGTGAAGTCCGGCAGGCCGCACTCGACCGCGCTGGGCACATCGGGGAAGGCGGGATTGCGCTTGGCTCCCGCCACCATCAAGGCCTTGATGCGGCCGCCCTTGATATGCTGGGCCGATGAGCCCAGGCCATCGAACAGCATGTCCACATTGCCGGCAATCAGGTCCTGCAGCGCCGGCCCTGCGCCCTTGTAGGGGATATGGGTGATCTGGGTCTTGGTCTGCAGCTTGAACAGCTCGCCCGCCAGATGGTGCGAGGAGCCCGGCCCTGCCGAGGCATAGTTGTACTTGCCGGGGTTGGCACGCAGGTCCTGTACAAGAGCCTGCAAGCTGGCATGCGTCACCTTCTTGGGATTGACCACCACGACTTGCGGCACGCTGGCCAGCAGCGCCAGCGGGATGAAGTCGCGCTCCAGATCGTATTCGAGCTTGGGGTAGACCGATGGCGCAATCACATGGTGAGTGCCGCCCATGAAGAAGTTGTAGCCGTCGGGTACGGCCTTGGCCGCAATGCTGGCGCCCAGCGTACCGCCCGCGCCACCGCGGTTGTCTATCACCAAGGTCTTGCCCGAGGTCTTGGCGAACTGGGCAGAGAAAGGCCTGGCAAAGGTGTCGGTGCCGCCGCCGGCAGGAAAAGGCACGATCAGATTGACAGGCCTGCTCGGCCACTCCGATGCCTGGGCCATGCCCGTCCAGCCCGATGCTCCAGCCGCCAGCAGCGCCCCCGTCGCCCCCAGCAGCGTGCGCCGCTGCAAACCCACGCTCTTTTCCCAAGAATCCTGCATCTATGTCTCCTCTGCGCGCCTGGTCAGCGGCATCGCCGCAGCCAGACTTGTGGTTGGAAGACGCAGCAGCAACAAGCCGGCTCAGGCCGGGCGCAGCGCGAGTCGCGATGCACTCAACCCTTGCACAGCGATTCGATCTCCGAGGAAACGGGAATCTTGCTCTGCGCCAACAGGCTGCGGTGCTTGTCCAGGCGCTTGAGGTCATACAGATAGTTGACCATCAGCCCCATGGATTGCTTGAGTCCCTTGGACGACAGGTCTGCCGCCCAGTTCAGGCGCTCCACGCGCGCACCGTTGCCAAGGTGAAAGCGTGCCACGGCATCCAGCGGACGACCCTTGGCAGTTTCCCGCCCCAGATAGCGCGCGGCGCAAAACATGGCGGCCTGACGCACCACCGATTTCTCCGGCAGCGAGCCCGGATCGTCCAGCGCGGCCAGCAATTGCGCGGCACTCACTCCGCCGGCGACTTTTTCCAGGGCTGCCTTTTGCTTGTCGTCGAGCTCCGCCAGCGCCGCATCGCCGTTCTTGCTCAGCCAGCTGCGCAGTCCCGGAATCGGCGACAGCGTGGCGAACTGCTTGAGCTTGGGAAACTCCTCGGTGAGCGTCTCCACCACATGCTTGATGAGCGAATCGCCGAAGCTCACGCCCTTGAGTCCGGTCTGGGTGTTGCTGATGGAATAGAAGATGGCGGTGTTGGCCTTGGCCAGATCGGCTGCCGCTGCGGCCTCGTCCAGCAGCGGAGCCATGCTGCCGGCCATCTTGTCCAGCAGCGCCACCTCCACAAAGATCAGCGGCACATTGGGCATGCGCGGGTGAAAGAACCCATAGCAGCGGCGGTCGCTGTCGAGGCGATTCTTCAGATCGGCCCAGCTGCGGATATCGTGCACTGCCTCGTACTTGATCAGCTTTTCGAGCAGCGATGCGGGCGAGTCCCAGTTCAGGCTTCTGAGCTCCAGCAAGGCCACATCGAACCAGCTGGAAAACAGATGCTCCAGCTCGGCGTCCAGCGCCACATAGTGCTGCTCCGCCTTGGGCAAGGCCAGCAACTCGGCGCGCATGTCGACCAGAAAGCCCATGCCGCCCTTGGGCTGGGCAAAACGCTGCAGCAGCCGCGTGCGCGACGAAACCAGGGCGCGGCGCAGGCTCATCTCGGCCTCGCCGCGTTCCACATCGCTGCCCGCCTTGTCGTAGCGCTCGCGGGCCGCCTGCAGCGCCTTGGCATCGGGGCCGAACTTTTCGATCGCCAGCAGCCAGAAGTCCTTGCGTGCGGCCAGATCGGCCTTGGCATACCAATCCATCAGCAGCTGCGCGTGACGGCCGCCCTCCACGTCGCTGAGCGCGGTATCCGCCACCTGCTGCATGTCCAGCAGCAAGCGACGCAGCTCGCGCGGCGACAGCGCCTCCTCCCCACGACGCAAGGTGGCCTCCAGGCGTTGCGCCAGCGGGCGATGCTGGGCGTCGCCCTTCTCGCCCTCGGCACCGCGCACCCACAGCTTGGTTTGCTCAATCCACTCGGCTGCCCACCCCATATGCATCTCCTTGTTCCAGCACCATCACGCTCTCATTGAAGAAGCAGATACCGCAATTGCAGTAACGCTTTCAGCCATTATGTGCAGTTTTTCCGCCTCGCACACCACACCATGAAAAACGCAGACCGAAGTCTGCGTTTTTCAGGATTTGGCCTTCAGGCCGCAGTCCGCTGAACCGCGTAGGCCTGGCGCTTGCCGCACCACGCCCACATGAGCACACCGGCCACGATCATGGGAATGCACAGCCACTGCCCCATGCTCATGCCCAGCGAGAGAATGCCCAGGAAGTCGTCGGGCTCGCGGAAGTACTCTGCGATGAAGCGGAAGGCCCCATAGCCGATCAGAAAAACCGCCGCGACCTGGCCGGGCTTGCGCTCCTTGCGCGCGTAAAGCCACAGGATGATGAACAGCAGCAGCCCTTCCATCAGGAACTGATAGATCTGCGAGGGATGACGCGGCAGCATGGAGCCGCTTTGCGGGAACACCATGGCCCAGGGCAGATCCGCACTCGCAAAACGCCCCCAGAGCTCGCCGTTGATGAAGTTGCCGATGCGGCCCGCAGCCAGCCCTGTGGGCACGCAGGGCGCCACAAAATCTGCGACTTCCAGCCAGTTGCGCTTGCGCGAGCGCGCAAACCAGATCATGGAGCCGATGACGCCCAGCAGGCCGCCGTGAAAGCTCATGCCGCCCTGCCAGACGGCAAGAATCTCCAGCGGATGCGAGAGGTAGTAACCGGGCTTGTAGAACAGGCAGTAGCCGATGCGCCCGCCCACGACCACGCCCAGCACGCCAAGGAAGAGAATGTCCTCCACATCCTTGCGCGCCCAGGCACGATCGCCCGTCATGTATTTGAATGGAGGGTGGTGCAGTCGGCGCGTGCCCAGAAACAGGAACAGACCAAAGGCCACCAGATAGGTAATGCCATACCAGTGCACGGCCAGCGGGCCAATCTGCACGGCTACAGGATCAATGTGCGGATACATCAGCATGTCAGGCATTGTGCCGCAGGCCGATGACGTTTCTGCAAAACTGCATGCTCCGAGAACGCTGCAGAGCCTCATTCACCGGCTCAAAGCCCCCCTGATGCGAAAAACTTCGACCTGGCATCCTGCTACATCCGGCGCCAGCGGCGCTCTTTCAAGCGTCAATGCGGCTTGTCCACCGCCAGGCCCTGCTCGCGCACGGTCTGGCGCACAACCTTGGCGGTCTCATCCATCATGGTGCTCAATCGCTGCGGTGTGCCACCCAATACATTCACGCCCATGGCCTGCAACCGCTCCTGCACGGCAGGATCCTGCAAGGCCGCGTTGGCAGCGCCGTTGAGCCTGGTCACGACGGCCTGCGGTGTTCCTGCCGGAGCAACGATGCCGAACCAGGTGATGGCCAGATCGTTGAGCACAGGGTGGCCCAACTCCCTGAACGTGGGCACCTGCCGCAGGGCCGGCAAGCGCTCCTGCGCGGCAACGGCGAACGGAACCAGGCGGCCCGCAGCCACATGCGGAGCCGACGAAGGGTATTGATCGCTGAGCACCTGGGTCTCGCCCGACAGCGCGCCGCTGATCACCGGCCCCTGCCCCTTGTAGGGAATGTGGTGCAGCTTGAGCTTGAGATCGGCATTGAGGCGCTCGGCAATCAGATGCCCGATGGAGCCGATTCCGGCCGATCCGATATTGAACTGCCCCGGCTTGCTGCGCGCAAGAGTGAGGAACTGGGCATAGTTCTGCACACCCATATTGGGATGCACGGAAAACACCGACGGAATGGACGCCAGTGCAACCACCGGCACAAAGGCCTTGGCAGGATCTATGCGTGCCGACTGCGGCAGCATGACGGGATTGACCACCAGCGTGCTGATGGTGCCCAGGCCTATCGTGTAGCCGTCAGACGCCGCATTTGCCACGGCCTCGGCCCCGATGAAGCCGCTGGCGCCGGACCGGTTGTCGACCACCACGGGCTGACCCAGCGTCGTGTGCATGGCATCGGCAACCAGGCGCGCCACGATATCGGTGGAGCCTCCGGGCGTGAAAGGGACCACCAGACGCACGGGACGCTGCGGGTAACGCCCTTCTGCAGCCTGCGCCGTCAATGCCCCCAGCAAGGCCAGCAGCCCTGCTGTCTTCAACAAGAAGGAGGGGCGAACAGCGAAAGACATGGAGATCACTTTCTGGCAAGACAATAAAAACAGCCGCGCGACTTGCATCGAGCGGCTGTGGGATTGTCCGTCAGCAGGCAAAGTCCGCGCTGACGAAATGACGAAACAAACGTAACTTAATCGTCGAGCAGCGACAGATCTCGCACGGCGCCGGTATCGGCGCTGGTCACCAGCTTGGCATAGGCCTTGAGGGCCGCGGAGATCTTGCGGGGACGGGCCTGGGCAGGCTTCCAGCCCTTGGCATTCTGCGCTTCACGGCGGCGGGCCAGCTCTTCGTCGCTGACCAGCATGTTGATGCTGCGGTTGGGAATGTCGATGCGGATGATGTCGCCGTTCTGCACCAGGCCAATCGCGCCGCCGGCTGCCGCTTCGGGAGAGCAGTGACCAATGGACAGGCCGGAGGTACCGCCCGAGAAGCGGCCGTCCGTCAGCAGCGCACAGGCCTTGCCCAGGCCCTTGGACTTGATGTAACTGGTGGGGTAGAGCATTTCCTGCATGCCGGGGCCGCCCTTGGGGCCTTCGTAGCGCACGATGACCACATCGCCGGCCTTGACCTTGTCGGCCAGGATGTTGGCCACGGCCTCATCCTGCGACTCGACCACATGGGCCGGGCCTTCGAAGACCAAGATCGACTCGTCCACGCCTGCGGACTTCACCACGCAGCCGTCCAGCGCGATGTTGCCGCGCAGCACGGCCAAGCCGCCTTCCTTGCTGAAAGCATGCTCGTAGCTGCGGATGCAGCCTTCGGCACGGTCCAGGTCCAGGCTGGGCCAGCGGGTGTTCTGGCTGAACGCCACCTGCGTGGGAATGCCGGCGGGGCCGGCCATGTAGAAGTGGCGAACGGCCTCGTCCTGCGTGCGCATGATGTCCCACTGCTCCAGCGCATCCTTCATGGTCTTGGCATGCACCGTGGGCACATCGGTGTGCAGCTTGCCGGCGCGGTCCAGCTCGCCCAGGATGGCCATGATGCCGCCAGCGCGGTGCACGTCTTCGATGTGGTACTTGGGCGTATTGGGTGCCACCTTGCACAGCTGGGGCACGACGCGCGAGAGGCGGTCGATGTCGGCCATGGTGAAGTCGATACCCGCTTCCTGGGCGATGGCCAGCAGGTGCAGGATGGTATTGGTGGAGCCGCCCATGGCGATGTCCAGCGTGATGCAGTTCTCGAAGGCCTTGAAGCCCACGGAGCGCGGCAGCACGCTGTCGTTGTCGTTCTCGTAGTAGTCGCGGGCCAGCTCGACGATGCGGCGGCCGGCGCGCAGGAACAGCTCTTCGCGGTCGGCATGCGTGGCCACCACGGTGCCATTGCCGGGCAGGGACAGGCCCAGCGCTTCGGTCAGGCAGTTCATCGAATTGGCGGTGAACATGCCCGAGCAGGAACCGCAGGTCGGGCAGGCGGAGCGCTCCACCTCGGCCACTTCGGCGTCGGAATAGCGCTGATCGGCCGCGATCACCATGGCGTCCACCAGGTCCAGCTTCTTGAACTCTATGGTCTTGGTTTCGGGGTTGGCCAGCTTGGTCTTGCCGGCTTCCATGGGGCCGCCGGAAACAAAGATCACCGGAATGTTCAGGCGCATCGCAGCCATCAGCATGCCGGGGGTGATCTTGTCGCAGTTGGAGATGCACACCAGCGCATCGGCGCAATGGGCATTGACCATGTACTCGACCGAGTCCGCGATCAGGTCGCGGCTGGGCAGCGAATACAGCATGCCGTCATGGCCCATGGCGATGCCATCGTCCACGGCGATGGTGTTGAACTCCTTGGCCACGCCGCCGGCCTTTTCGATCTCGCGCGCGACCAGTTGCCCCAGATCCTTCAGATGCACATGGCCGGGCACGAACTGGGTGAAGGAGTTGGCAATCGCAATGATGGGCTTGTCGAAATCGCCATCTTTCATGCCGGTGGCACGCCACAGGGCGCGCGCACCGGCCATGTTGCGGCCGCCAGTGGAGGTTTTGGAACGGTATGCGGGCATGGGGTTCGCTATAAGACGTTATCGGGAAATGATTCTTTGGATTATGGCCCAGCACTGCAAGGCAGCGATGCCTAGCCCATGGCGGGCTGTCAGGCAAAACAATCACAAGACATCGTCAATCACGATGCCTGATTCACTGCTCAACGACGTCGCTGGCCCGGTGCCATGGCCTGCTTCTGACGCTCGATACGCTCTTTCTTGCGCTGGTCCATCTTCTCCATGGCCTTGCGCTTGGTATAGCCCGAAGCATCGGCCCAGGCCCACCAGGCGGCAGCCGCGCCATAAACGCCCAGAATCGGCCACCAGCTCCAGCCTGCAACAGGCCCGATCTGAGCCAGCTTGAGCAGCGACAACACGATCGCCAAACCTAACAGATACATACATCCCCTTTTTTGTTGATTTTCCAGAACACAGAGTGCACTGGAGAGTACACAAGCCAAGCACTACAATGCGCTAAAAGATCAACTTTAACCCCGCACCCTGGGAACTCATGATGAAGCAATTTCTGATCGCTTTCGCCCTTTCCGCCGCTGCCGTGGCCCCTGCCATGGCCGATCAGGCTCTGGCACAGTCCAAGAACTGCATGGCCTGCCACGCTGTTGACAAGAAGCTGGTTGGTCCCGCATTCAAGGATGTGGCCGCCAAGTATGCAGGCCAGAAGGACGCAGCCGACAAGCTGGCTGCCAAGGTCATCAAGGGCGGCTCCGGCGTGTGGGGCCCCGTGCCCATGCCCGCCAATCCCCAGGTGAACGACGCCGATGCCAAGAAGCTGGTGGCCTGGATTCTGGCGCAGAAGTAAATCGACTGCCTCTCAACGGCGCGAGACAGGGCCGTTATCAAAAACCGCATGGCTCCCATGCGGTTTTTTGTTTCTGAAGCTACCGCGACTCAGCGGATCGCCCTGCTCTTCCATCAGCCCACCGGCACCAGGATTCCAGACTTCGCTCCACACCCGTGAGATCAGCATCTGCAACACTTGACTGCTGCTGCTCGGCAGCAACTCGGCCCGTGGCTCGCTTCGCGACGAATCAATACCGCAGCCGTTGCAATGCAGACTGTCAGGCAGCAGCGTGCAATAAAAAAGGCCCCGAAGGGCCTTTTTTTGGATTCACGGCCTAGGCCAGTGAATTACGCATCACGCGAAGCACGCTTGCGATCGTGTTCCTTCAGGTGACGCTTGCGCACGCGCAGGCTGGTGGGGGTGATTTCCAGCAGCTCGTCCTCTTCGATGAATTCCACGCCGTACTCCAGCGACAGCTCGATGGGAGGCGTGATCTTGATCGCGTCTTCCTTGCCGGAAACACGGAAGTTGGTCAGCTGCTTGGTACGTGTGGCGTTCACCACCAGATCGTTGTCGCGGCTGTGGATGCCGATGATCATGCCTTCGTACACGGGGTCGCCGGCCTTCACGAACATGCGGCCACGGTCGTCCAGCTTGCCCAGGGCGTAGGTGAAGATTTCACCGTCGTCCATGGAGATCAGCACGCCGTTCTTGCGGCCGCCGATGTCGCCCTTATGGGGTTCGTAGCTGTCGAAGATGTTGGCGATCAGGCCGGAACCACGTGTCAGGTTCAGGAATTCGTTGGTGAAACCGATCAGGCCACGGGCAGGGATACGGTATTCCAGACGGACGCGACCGCGGCCATCGGGTTCCATGTTCACCAGCTCGCCCTTGCGCTCGCCCAGTGCCTGCATCACGCCGCCCTGATGGCCTTCTTCGATGTCGGCAGTCACCAGCTCGATAGGCTCGTGCTTTTCGCCGTCGATCATCTGCATCACGACGCGAGGCTTGGACACGGCCAGCTCGTAGCCTTCGCGGCGCATTTCTTCCAGCAAGATGGTCAGGTGCAGTTCGCCGCGGCCGGAGACTTCAAAGATACCGTCTTCGTCGGTTTCCTTGACGCGCAGAGCCACGTTGGAGCGCAGTTCCTTTTGCAGACGGTCCCAGATCTGGCGGCTGGTCACGAACTTGCCTTCACGACCTGCCAGGGGCGAGGTGTTCACGCAGAAGTTCATGGTCAGGGTGGGCTCGTCAATCTTCAGCATGGGCAGAGGCTGGGGATTGGCGGGGTCGGTGACGGTCTCGCCGATACCGATGTTTTCGATACCGCTGATCAGCACGATCTCGGAAGGACCGGCTTCGGTGGCCTGCACGCGGTCCAGACCCTGGAAGGTATGCACCTGGTTGATCTTGCCGCTGTAGCTCTTGCCGTCAGGACCGGCCATCACGGCCACTTGCTGACCGGGCTTGAGCGTGCCCTGGGTGATGCGGCCCACGCCGATACGACCCACGAAGGTGGAGTAATCCAGAGCGGAGACCTGCAGCTGCAGGGGAGCGCTGGCATCGCCCTGCACGGAAGGCACATGGTCGAGGATGGTGTCGAACAGGGCGGACATGTCCTCACCCCACTTGGCACCGGGCTCGCCCTCTTCCTTGGACGACCAGCCGTTGATGCCGGAGGCGTAGACCACGGGGAAGTCCAGCTGCTCGTCGGTGGCGCCCAGCTTGTCGAACAGGTCGAAAGCGGCGTTGATCACCTTGTCGGGGTTGGCGCCGGGCTTGTCCACCTTGTTCACCACCACGATGGGGCGCAGGCCCAGGGCCAGAGCCTTCTTGGTCACGAAGCGCGTCTGGGGCATGGGGCCTTCCTGCGCATCGATCAGCAGCACCACGCCGTCGACCATGGACAGGGCACGCTCCACTTCGCCGCCGAAGTCCGCGTGACCGGGCGTGTCGAGAATGTTGATGTGGGTGTCCTTCCAGGACACGGCACAGTTCTTGGCCAGAATGGTGATGCCGCGCTCACGTTCGATGGCATGGTTGTCCATCACGGTGTCGACGACTTTTTCGTGCTCGGCAAAAGTGCCGGACTGGCGCAGCAGCTGGTCCACCATGGTGGTCTTACCGTGGTCAACGTGCGCGATGATCGCAATGTTGCGGATTTGTTTGCTCATAATGTTTCCAAAATGCCGCTTGCTTGTGGACGCGGCGTTCCTTCCAAAATTTGTTGAATTTCTAGCGGACTGAGCAGGCGCTCGGGAATCAATTCCCCGCTCGCCACACGGCCTACCCCTAAAAGGGCATGCGGGCGCTCACCATACACCGCCACGGCCGGGGCATCCGCCCAAGACCCTCGACGGCGCAAGCCTGATAGAAAGCGTCCTGCATCCTGTTCACCCAAGGTGACGACGGCATGACGATGCAGCAGGGTATCGACAGGCTGGACCTGCGCGATGCGCTCTTCATCGTTCATGGCTTCCAGCGCCTGCAGCGTCACGCAACGCGACACTTCAAGACCGCCGGTTTCCACACGGCGCAGAAAACGCAAATGGGCGCCACAGCCCAAGGCCTCGCCCACGTCTTCGCCCAATGTGCGGATGTAAGTGCCCTTGCTGCAGGTCACTCTCATCTTGACAGCCGGATGCCCCTGATCGTCCTGCACCAGAGTCAGATCCAATGCATGAATGGTGACATCGCGTGCGGGGCGCTCCACTTCCACGCCCGCACGGGCATATTCATAGAGTGCCTTGCCGTCCTTCTTCAGCGCACTGTGCATGGGCGGCACCTGCTTGATGTCGCCTGTGAACTGGGCCTGCACCTGCGCCAGGCGCTCGGGCGTGATGGCTGCCAGATCGACGGCACGCTCCAGCACCACATCGCCCTCGGCATCGGCCGTGGTCGTGGTCTGGCCCAGGCGGGCAATGGCTTCGTAGGTTTTCTCGGCTTCGAGCTGAAGCTGACTGAATTTGGTGGCAGCGCCGAAACACAGCGGCAGCACGCCACTGGCCAGCGGATCAAGCGTGCCTGTATGCCCGGCCTTTTCGGCGCGCAGCAGCCACTTGACCTTCTGCAAGATATCGTTGCTGGACCAGCCCAGCGGTTTATCGAGCAGCAACACCCCATGCACAGGGCGCCGCTGCACCCGGGTGCGAGGGGCGTTCATGTGCTTATTCCTGTTCGGGTCCGCGCGACGCCACAGCCTTGGCGATCAAGGCGTTCATGTCGGCAGCGCGCTCTGTAGTGCGGTCGTAGACGAAATGCAGCGTGGGCACGGTATGAATGTGCAGACGCTTGAACAGGCCGTTGCGCAGAAAGCCTGCGGCCTGATTGAGTGCTGCCAGCGTCACTTCGGGATCGCCGACGAGCACGCTGAAGAACACCTTGGCGTGGGCATAGTCAGGAGTCACCTCCACGCCTTGCAGCGTGACCATGCCGACGCGCGGGTCCTTCAACTCGCGGGCGATCAGCTCCGACAGATCACGCTGGATCTGGTCGGAAACTTTGAAGCTGCGGTTGGGAGCAGCAGATTTGCGTTTGGTTGCCATGAATAAAAAAGGAGCTATTTGCGCTTGCTGCACAAGGATCTCAAGGTGTTTTCAACCTCAAACCCTTGTGCAACAGGCGCTAGCAGCTATTGCTTTTACAGCGTACGAGCGATTTCCTTGATCTCGAAGACTTCCAGCACGTCGCCTTCCTTGATGTCGTTGTAGTTGCGCAGCTTGATACCGCACTCGAAGCCTTCCTTGACTTCCTTGACATCGTCCTTCATGCGACGCAGCGACTCGATCTCGCCCGTGTAGATGACCACGTTGTCGCGCAGCAGACGGAAGTGTGCATTGCGGGTGACGTGACCTTGCGTAATGTACGAGCCGGCAATGGTGCCGATCTTCGTCGCCACGAACACGGTGCGGATCTCGGCCATACCGATGATCTCTTCGCGCTTCTCGGGAGCCAGCATGCCGGACATCGCAGCCTTCACCTCATCCACGGCGTCGTAGATGATGTTGTAGTAGCGAACGTCGACATCGTTGCCTTCAGCGGTCTTGCGGGCCTGAGCATCCGCACGCACGTTGAAGCCGATGATGATGGCCTTGGAAGCCAGCGCCAGGTTGACGTCGGACTCGGAAATACCGCCCACGCCGGAGTACACCAGCTGAACCTTGATCTCGTCGGTGGACAGCTTGAGCAGCGAGGCTGCCAGAGCTTCCTGCGAGCCTTGCATGTCGGCCTTGATGATGATGGGCAGGGTCTGCACATCGCCAGCGGACATTTCGGCGAACATGTTTTCCAGCTTCGCAGCCTGCTGCTTGGCCAGCTTGGTGTTGCGGAACTTGCCGGCGCGGTAGGTCGCGATTTCACGGGCACGACGCTCGTCGCTCAGCACCATGAAGTCGTCACCCGCCTGGGGCACTTCGTTCAGACCCTGGATCTCGACAGGGATGGAAGGACCGGCTTCCTTGGTCTGCTTGCCGTCTTCGTCGAGCATGGCTCGCACGCGACCATAGGTCTGGCCCGCCAGCACCACATCGCCGACCTTCAGCGTACCGGACTGCACCAGCACCGTAGCCACGGTACCGCGACCCTTGTCCAGCTGGGCTTCGATCACGATACCCTTGGCAGCGGCGTCCACGGGCGCCTTGAGTTCCAGCACTTCGGCCTGCAGCAGCACTTGCTCCAGCAGCTCGTCGATGCCCTGACCGGTCTTGGAGGACACGGCCACGAAGGGAGAGTCACCGCCGTATTCTTCGGGCAGCACCTCTTCCACGACCAGTTCCTGCTTGACGCGATCGGGGTTGGCTTCGGGCTTGTCGGCCTTGGTGATGGCCACCACGATGGGAACACCAGCCGCCTTGGCGTGCTTGATGGCTTCCTTGGTCTGGGGCATGACGCCGTCGTCGGCAGCAGCCACCAGAATCACGATGTCGGTGGACTTGGCACCGCGAGCACGCATGGCCGTGAAGGCCTCGTGACCGGGAGTGTCCAGGAAGGTGATGATGCCGCGAGGCGTCTTCACGTGGTAGGCACCGATGTGCTGAGTGATGCCGCCGGCTTCGCCCGACGCCACCTTGGTGCGACGGATGTAGTCCAGCAGCGAGGTCTTGCCGTGGTCCACGTGACCCATGACGGTCACCACGGGAGCGCGCGGCAGTTGCTCGGCTTCGGAGTTGGAGACTTCCTCGGCGGTGAAGGCTTCGGGATCGTCCAGCGCAGCCACCTTGGCGGTGTGGCCCATTTCTTCCACCACGATCATGGCGGTGTCCTGGTCCAGCGGCTGGTTGATGGTGACCATCTGGCCCATCTTCATCAGAACCTTGATGACCTCGGATGCCTTGATGGCCATCTTGTGAGCCAGTTCGGCCACGGTGATGGTCTCGGGCACCGAAATCTCCAGCTGACGGAACTCGGGAGCCTGCTGCTGTTGCTGCTCGTGACGATCATTGCCACGACGGCCGCCCTTGGGACCACCGCGCCAGTTGGAACGGCCAGCCACGCCGCCGGAGCTGTCGCCACGGGTCTTGATTTCCTTCTTCTTGCCGGCGTCGTTGGACCAGCTCGAAGACAGCTTGGCGGACTTGACTTCCTTGCCTGGACGGGCGCCGCCGCCGGCATTGGCCGCGCCAGCGCTGCCTGCAGGCTTGTTGCCATCCTTGGCGGCAACAGGCTTCTTGGCATCCGCAGCGACCGGAGCAGCCTTCTTGGGCTCCTCGGGCTTCTTGGCGACCAGCACCTTCTTGGGCGCAGCCATCATGGCGCGGATGGCTTCCGCTTCGGCCAGGGCCTTGCGGCGGCGCTCATCCAGATCCTTGGCGCGGCTGGCTTCTTCAGCAGCCTTGGCCTGGGATTCGGCTTCCGCCTTGGCGCGTGCCTCGGCCTGGGCCGCAGCACGTGCGGCAGCGCCTGCGGCGTGCTCGCGCTTTTCTTCTTCCTTTGCCGCCTTGGCTTCAGCCACCTTGGCGACTTCCGCGGCTGCATAGGCTGCAGCACGTTCCTCGGCTTCGCGCTCGCGGCGCTCGCGCTCTTCGCGCTCTTGACGTTCCTTGGCCAATTGTTCTTCCTGATGGCTCAACAGCTCGGCCTCGCGGCGAGCATCTTCTTCACGGCGTACCAGCTCTTGACTAGCGGCACGCTCCTGCACAGCCTTAGCCATGCTTTCCGCATTGGCCTGAGCCTCGGCGGGAGTGTCTTCCCGCTTCACGAAAGTGCGCTTCTTGCGCACTTCCACCTGAATCGTACGGGCACGGCCCGATGAATCCGCCTGCTTGATTTCGCTGGTGGACTTCTTGGTCAGCGTAATCTTCTTGGCACCGCTGCCATGGCTTGCCTGCAGGTGAGACAGCAAGCGCTGCTTGTCACCTTCGGTCAGCGCGTCAGCCGCATTGGCCTTGTCAACCCCGGCGGCCTTGAGCTGCTGCAGCAAGGTATCAGGGGTCGTGTTGCGCTCTTTCGCAAATTCTGCAACCGTATTACTCGACATAAATGCTCTGTACCTCCCTGACCTTACTCTTGCCCATCGGTAAACCAGTGCTCACGCGCCTTCATGATCAAGGCCTTGGCTTCTTCGGCAGTCTGACCGGTGATTTCGGTCAGCTCGTCGATCGCCAGATCGGCCAGATCGTCACGTGTGTGCACATCAGCTTGCGCCAGCTTGTCCAGCAGCTCGGCAGTCATGCCGTCCAGAGACACCAGATCCTCGGATGCCTTGCTCACATTTTCTTCGCGAGCAATTTCCTGACTCAGCAGTGCATCCTTGGCGCGGCTACGTAGCTCGTTCACCGTCTCTTCGTCGAAGGATTCGATTTCGAGCATTTCCTGCAGCGGCACATAGGCCACTTCTTCCAGGGTCTCGAAACCTTCTTCGATCAGGATGTTGGCGATTTCCTCGTCCACATCCAGCTTTTCCATGAACAGCTTGCGCGAGACAGCCGACTCGTCGGCCTGCTTCTGGGCAGACTCTGCAGCGTCCATGATGTTGATCTTCCAGCCTGTCAGCTCGGAGGCCAGACGCACGTTCTGACCGCCGCGACCGATGGCGATGGCCAGATTTTCCTCGTCCACGACCACGTCCATGGCATGCTTTTCCTCATCCACAACGATGGAAGAGACATTGGCAGGAGCCAGGGCACCGATCACGAACTGGGCGGGGTCTTCGGACCACAGCACGATATCCACACGCTCGCCGGCCAGCTCGTTGGTCACCGCATTCACGCGGGTGCCGCGCACGCCGACGCAGGTGCCGATGGGGTCCACGCGCTTGTCGTGGCTGAGCACGGCGATCTTGGCACGAGAGCCGGCGTCACGGGCGCAGCTCTTGATCTCCAGCAGACCTTGCTCGATCTCGGGCACTTCATTGCGGAACAATTCCACCATGAATTCGGGAGCCGAGCGCGACAGCAGGATGGGAGCACCGCGCAAGGTGGCATCGACTTCCATGATCATGGCGCGCACGCGGTCGCCATTGCGCAGATTTTCCTTGGGGATCATCTCGCCGCGCTTGAGTCGGCCTTCCACACGGCCGGATTCGACAATGATGTCGCCCTTGTCCATGCGCTTGACGGTACCGGTAAAGATCTTCTCGCCACGGGCCAGGAATTCGTTGAGCAGCATTTCGCGCTCGGCGTCGCGAATCTTCTGCAGGATGACCTGCTTGGCAGCCATGGCACCGATACGGCCGATGGGCAGCGACTCGATCTGCTCTTCAATGAACTCACCAATTTGAATGCCGGGCACGCGGTCTTCCGCATCCATCAGCATTTCTTCGGCGTCGGGGTTCTGCAGACCGGCATCGTCAGACACCACCACCCAGCGGCGGAAGGTGTCGTAGTCGCCGCTTTCGCGATCGATGGACACGCGGATGTCTACTTCACCTTGGTACAGCTTCTTGGTGGCCTGTGCCAGTGCGGATTCCACGGCACCAAAAACCACATCGCGTTCCACGTTCTTTTCACGCGAAATGGCTTCAACCAACATCAACAGTTCGCGATTCATGCGACGACTCTCCTATTTCAATCACACAAAGAGGATTTGCATGCGACCTCTTTGCCCCAAAAGATTCAAACGCTTCAGCTGCCTCACTCGGGCTTGGCTGCGCGTCCTTTGAAATTCACAATCGGTGCCAGACGAGCTTCGCGCAACTCGTCAAGCGTAAAGCCCATCGCGTTCAACGGCGCAGGCTCACGCTTCTTGCTGACGCGCACGCCCGGCTTGGGAGGCGGCTCATCGCTCCAGACGATCTGCCAGCCACCTTCTTCAGTCCGCTCCAGCGTGCCACGAAATTTCTTGCGGTTTGCATTGATCTTGTCGCCACCTGCAGCCCCGATGGGAGCCTTGAGCGTCAGATCCACCTCCGAGCCTTCAAAGCGGATGAAGTCCTGCTCATGGCGCAGCAAACGATCAATGCCTGGAGAAGAGACCTCCAGGCGGGCGTAGTCCGCACCATCGACTTCCAGCGCAAACTGAAGCTGGCGCGTGACCTTTTCGCAGTCTTCCACTGTCACGAACTGCTCGGGCAGCTCAGGCGCACCGTCCTCCGGCGCCTGCCAAGGCAAATCAATCGTGATGCGCAGCAGGCCGCCGGCCGAGCGCTCGATTTCAACCAGGTCATAGCCCAGACCTGTCACGGTTTGTTCAACGATTTGCTGTAGTGCCACGTGTATTCAGTTCAATCCCGAAAAATCTGTCAAATCATGGACTTAGCTCTGCCAAAAACAGGTTTCGCCATGAATTGCCCAAAAAAAACGGGCGGTATGTACCCGCCCGTTTGGTCGTGAAGCCGTGATTGTAGCCGCAAACCACTGTTTTCGCAAAAAGTGTCTCGCATAAAACAGCGATCAACGCAAGACTTCCTGCAGGTCATCAGCGCGCAACAATCGCTGCAGCAAATCCTGGGCCTCCTGCACATCGGCGGGCCTCGCCGCCGCATCTGCGGGCAGGGATTGCAGCATCCGCGCCAGCACCCCCGTCTGCGGAAGCACAGGCCCCAGGAATCTGGCCTGCTCGCCCTGCGCCACCAAAATGGACGGAAAGGTTTCTATGTCCAGATCGCCAGCTACATCCTCACGGTCTTCCACATCGAGCCAGACAAAACGCATCTGTGGAAACTGGGCAGCAAGAGCCTCGAAGGGCTGCCGGTACTGTTTACAGGTACCGCACCAGTCAGCACAGAGGCAGACAACCAGCCATGCGTCTGCTTTTGTAATTTCTTGTTTCATTTCACGAACTCTGGGCAGGCCTTCGCACACGCCCCTGCATTGATCCCGGCAATGGTAGCGCCAGATGCCCTTAAGGACTCAAACCCCGGTCATCACCCCACCAGCGCGCATTGAGACCCTTGAAGCTGCCGCACTCTATCCCTATTATTTTCCTGAATGCGGGCGCAGCAATGGCAGCAGCCAAGGCAACAGTCTTGCGCCCATCTTTTGACAAGAAGATTGGTGACTCCATGGATTACAAGGACTATTACAAGATACTTGGCGTGGACAAAAAGGCCTCCACCGAGGACATCAAAAAGGCCTATCGCAAACTCGCCCGCAAATACCACCCCGACATCAGCAAGGAAAAAGACGCGGCTGCTCGCATGGCCGAGGTCAACGAAGCCAACACCGTGCTCTCCGACCCCGAAAAGCGCGCCGCCTACGACGCCATGGGCGACGAGATGCAGTTTGCTCAAAATGCCAGAGCTCAGGGCAGCGGAGGCTTTCGCCCGCCGCCCGACTGGGATCAGCGGGACTTTCACTTCAGCAGCCAGGGCGATGCCGGCAGCGACGCCGATTTCAGCGACTTTTTCTCGCAGATGTTCGGCCAAGCCGCTCGTGCACGGCGCCATCAGGGCCAGCAAGGCGCGCGCAGCACCCCAGACATGCGCGGCCAGGACCAGCATGCCAGCATAGAGCTGGATCTGCAGGACAGCTATAGCGGCGCCGTACGCTCGCTGCATCTGCGCAGCACCGTGCTCGACGACCAGGGCATCCCCACCCACAAGGACAAGGAGCTGCAGGTCACCATTCCCAAGGGCGTGCGCGAGGGCCAGATGATTCGCCTTGCCGGTCAGGGCAACCCGGGCCTGGGCAAGGGTGCTCCAGGCGATCTGCTGCTGGAGGTGCACTTCCGCAGCGACCCACGCTGGTGGTCCGAAGGCAAGGATGTCTACCAGCGAGTGCCGCTCGCGCCCTGGGAAGCCGAGCTGGGTGGCCCCGTCCCCTTCAAGACGCTGGCCGGGGAACTGGAAGTCACCGTGCCCGCCGGCTATCGCTCGGGCCGCAAACTGCGCCTCAAGGGCAAGGGCCTGCCCGCCGCCACGCCAGGTGATCTGTACCTGGTGCTGGATGTGGTCTTCCCGCCCGCGGCGACACCCGCGCAAAAGCAGGCTTATGCCGACTTTGCCAGGGCCTTCCCGCAGTTCGATGCCCGCAGCCTGAGTTGAAAGGTTTTCCCATGAGCCCCTCCCACTACCCTTTCTACGAACCTGCCGAGCTGCTGGAACAGGCCGTGCTCGATCTGCACGAGCTGGCGCGCCATTGCTGCACCAGCCCGCAATGGGTGATCGAGCATGTGCAGACAGGCGTCATCAGCTATGACAACGAAGGTCAGCTGCGCGAGATCAGCCACGAGCAATGGCGCTTCAGCAGCCAGACGCTGGTACGTGCACGCCGCATTGCCCAGCTGGAACACAGCTTCGACGCCGACCCTCAGCTCGCCGCCCTGACCACCGATCTCATCGAGGAAGTGCAGCAACTGCGCCGCAAGCTGAAAAATCTGCAGGGATGAGCAAACCAACGCTCTGAAGCCGTGAAAAGCAAAAAGCCCTCGTACCGAAGTGACGAGGGCTTTTTTGCGGGCCGCACACCAGGGCGCAGCCTGCCGCAGGAATTAGCCGTGGCGCTTGCCGGGCTGCTTCTTGCTGCGAGTGTGCGAACCACGCTCCAGGCTCACGCGCTGGCCACGGCCGGGAGTGGGCAGGGTCACGCCATTGGGTGCCTGGGGACGGGGAGTGGCCTTGCGGTCTGCTTCGGTAACGATCTTATTGCCCATGTCGAATTCTCAATTGGGAGGTTGAAAAGGATCAATTAGGCCACAGCCAGAGAATTCGCGCCAAATAAATACAAACTTTCGAGTGCGGATTCAGTGTTTTTCAGCGAATGCCTGCCTCGCGAATCAGTGAACCAACAGCAATTGCAGGCATTCAAAGCCTCAAACCTTTGAAGGGAAGGCGCTGCTCGCCATCACATTCAGACCGCCGAAGGCTCGGCAACGACCCCGGCGGCCTCGACCAACTGGCGCGTATATGCCTGCCTCGGCGCAGTCAGCACCGCCTGCACATCGCCCTGCTCCACGATCTGCCCGTCCTTCATGACCAGCACCTCATGGGCCATGGCGCGAATCACGTCCACATCGTGGGTGATGAGCAGATAGGCCAGACCACGCTCCTTCTGCAGCCGCTGCAACAGGGCCAGCACTTGCTGTTGAATGGTGACATCGAGTGCACTCGTGGGCTCGTCCAGCACCAGGACCTCGGGCTCCATGATGAGCGCGCGTGAAATCGCCAGGCGCTGCCGCTGCCCGCCCGAGAATTCATGCGGATAGCGCTGCAGCAGGCCGGGAAACTGGGCCTCGGTCAAGCCCACCTCTTCGAGCATCTTGAGCACGCGCTCGCGCCGCGGCCCGGCAGCGAGCTCAGGGGCATGGATCTGCAGGCCTTCGCCGACGATCTCCTCCACCGTCATGCGCGGAGAGAGCGAGGAGAACGGATCCTGAAACACCACCTGGATCTTGCGCCGCAGCGCCAGATTGGCGACGCTGTTGCGGATTGCCGGCTGCTGCCATTGCCTGCCAGCCACCTGCAGCTCCCCGGCCGCAGGCAACAGCCCCAGCACGGCCTGGGCCAGCGTGGATTTACCGGAGCCCGATTCACCGATCACGCCCAGGGTACGGCCGGGCCGCAGCAGCATATCCGCGCCCTTGACCGCGACGAACGCACCCTTTTTGAACCAGCCGCGAATGCCTGGCAAGGGCGTGGCATAGCTCACCTGCAAGGCCTGGGTCTGCACCACGGCAGCCTCACCGGCCGGCACGGTCTCATCTGCCACATTGCGTACCGGCCGGCTGGCCAGCAGCTTGCGGGTATAGGCATGCTGCGGGTTCCGCATGAGATCGGCCACTGCGCCCTGCTCCACGAGACGGCCTTTTTCCATGACGGCCACGCGGTCGGCAAAGCGGCGCACCAGGTTCAGGTCATGCGTGATCATCAGCACGGCCATGCCGGTCTGCCGCTGCAGATCGGCCAGCAAATCCAGGATCTGGCCACGCAGCGTCACATCCAGCGCCGTTGTCGGCTCGTCGGCCAGCAGCAGCCGGGGACGGCTGGCCAAGGCCATGGCAATCATGGCGCGCTGACGCTGGCCGCCGCTGAGCTGGTGCGGAAAGCTCTGCGCGCGACGCTCTGGCTCAGGGATGCCGGTAGTGGCCAGCAGCTCGACGGCCTGCTTCAAGGCCTGGGCCCAGCTCAAGGCCTGCTTGAGCTGCAGCACCTCTGCCACCTGCGCGCCGACGGTCATCAGCGGGTTCAGCGCCGTCATCGGCTCCTGAAAGATCATGGCGATATCACCGCCGCGTATGTCCTGCATCTCGCGCTCCGAAAGCCCCAGCAGATCGCGCCCGTCCAGCAGGGCTTGGCCGCCCAGTTGCGCATCGCCCACCAGGCGCAGCAGCGACAGCGCCGTGACCGACTTGCCCGAGCCGGACTCCCCCACCAGCGCCAGCTTTTCACCGGCTGCAAGTTCGAAGCTCACATCCTGCACCACGGGCTTGCCCGCAAAAGACACGCTCAGATCGTGCACGGCCAGCAGCTTGCTGCCGGCCTGGCCTTCATATTTCTCCTTGCTCATGGCTTGCCTCCTGCGCGCTTTGCAGTCCCGGTGTGCGCCTGCTTGCGCGGGTCCAGCGCATCGCGCAGGGCGTCCCCCATAAAGGTCAGCAACAGCAGCGTGATGACCAGCACGCCAAAGGTGGACAGGGAAATCCACCAGGCATCGATATTGTTCTTGCCCTGGCTCAGCAGCTCGCCCAGGCTGGGCGTGCCTGGCGGGACGCCCAGACCCAGAAAATCGAGCGAGGTCAGCGCCAGGATGGCCCCGCTCATGCGAAACGGCAAAAAGGTGATCACCGGCGTCATGCTGTTGGGCAGAATGTGGCGAAAGATGATGGAGCGATTGCTGGCACCCAGCGCCTGGGCGGATTTCACATAGTCGAGCTGGCGATTGCGCAGAAACTCGGCTCTCACATAGTCGGCCAGCCCCATCCAGCCGAACAGGCTCAGCAGGATCAGCAACAGCGAGACACTGGGCGCAAACAGCGCGCTGAAGATGATGAGCAGGTAGAGCTCGGGCATGGAGCCCCAGATTTCCGTCAGGCGCTGGAAGGCCAGATCCGTCTTGCCGCCAAAAAAGCCCTGCACCGCTCCCGCCAGCACGCCCAGCAGCACGCCCACGGCCGTCAGCGCCAGGCCGAACAGCACGCTGACGCGAAAACCGTAGATGAGCTGCGCCAGCAGATCGCGCCCCCGGTCGTCGGTGCCCAGCCAGTTGTCGGCCGACGGCGCAGAAGGATTGGGCGACTTGGCAAAGTAATTGATGGTGGACTTGCCATAGCGGTTGATAGGGAAGATCGCCCAGTTGTCGCCCTCGCCGAGCCTTTGCTGGATGAAGGGATCGAGGTAATCGGTCGGCGTATGGAAATCGCCGCCAAACGTGGTTTCCGGGTAATCGTGCAGCAGCGGCAGATAGGTCTGCCCCTCGTAGCGCACGATGAGCGGCTTGTCGTTGGACAGCAGTTCGGCAAACAGGCTGAGCAACACCAGCACCGAGAAGATCAGCAGGCTGACAAAGCCCAGTCGATTGCCTTTGAAGCGCCGCCAGGCCCGGCGCCCAGGGGATTCGGACTTGGCAGCAGGCGCCGCCGGCACACGCTCTACTCCTGTATTCATAGCTTCTTGCGCTTGCAGGGCATTGGTTTGAGGCTTATTTTGCATAAATCAATCAAACTTGACCCGGGGGTCTACCCAGACATAGCAAAGATCGCTGATGAGCTTGGTCACCAGGCCGATCAGCGTGAACAGATACAGCGTGCCCAGCACCACGGGAAAGTCGCGCCGGATCACGCTTTCATAGCTGAGCAGACCCAGGCCATCGAGCGAGAACAGGGTCTCGATCAGCAGCGCGCCGGCAAAGAAGGCGCCGATGAAAGCCGAGGGAAAGCCCGTGACGATGGGAATCAGCGCATTGCGAAACACATGCTTGTAGAGCACCTGGCGCTCGGACAGCCCCTTGGCGCGGGCCGTCAGCACATACTGCTTGCGGATCTCTTCGAGAAACGAGTTCTTGGTCAGCATGGCTGTCACGGCAAAGCTGCCGGCCACCATGGCCGTCACAGGCAGCGCGATATGCCAGAGATAGTCCGTCACCTTGCCCATGGTGCTGAGTTCGTCGAAATTGGCCGATGTCAGCCCGCGCAGCGGAAACCACTGCAGCTGCCCGCCAAAGACGACCAGCAGCGCCACGCCCAGCACAAAGCCCGGAATGGCATAGCCGATGAGAATCACGATTGTGGTCGCCAGATCGAAGCGCGAGCCGGCCCGCACAGCCTTGGCCACGCCCAGTGGCACGGCCACCAGATAGCTGATGAAAAACGTCCACAGCCCCAGGCTGATGGAGACCGGCAGTTTTTCCTTGACCAGCGCCCAGACGCTTTTGTTCTGAAAAAAGCTGGTGCCCAGATCGAAGCGCGCGAACTGGCCCAGCATCTGCACAAAGCGTTCTACCGGGGGCTTGTCAAAGCCGTACAGCGCCTTGATCTCTTCGAGCCGCTTGGGATCCACGCCCTGGCCGCCCCGGTAGCTCATGGAAGCGCCTTCGGCGCCGTGTCCGGCACCGGCCTTGGCCTCGGCCAGATACTGCTCCACCGGGCCACCGGGCACGAACTGGATGACGACAAAGGTCAGCAGCAGCACGCCCAGCAGCGTGGGGATCATCAGCAAAATGCGTTTGAGAATATAGGCAAACATCTTCGATCAACCCTTGTTTTCAGCCGCGGCAGCGCTGGTCGCAGCGCCGGGCCGCCCAAAGCAGAGGGGCAGCGACCCGTGCAACGGTGGAGCGTGGGGGCCACTTTACCTGGGCCGCCGCGCCGGGTCGCCCCAAGCAAGGCCAGCCCCCTCGGGGGGCAGCGACCCGTGCAACGGTGGAGCGTGGGGGTCACTTTACTTGGCCCACCAGGCATAGACGGCCCATAGCTCGCCCGGCGAATAGGCCGGAATCTGCCCCGGCAGCGCCAACTTCCAGGCGTCATAGACCATGCGGTGCGTGCCCGAGTAATACTGCGGGATCAGGTAATGGCCGTGGACGATGATGCGCTCCAGCGCGTGGCAGGCGGGCAGCATCTGCTGCTCGGACTTGGCCGCAGCCATCTGGGCGATGATGGCATCCACGGCCTTGCTCTTGAGACCGACATAGTTCGAGGCTCCCTCCACATCGGCGGCGGCGCTGCCGAACAGCTCGGCATATTCCTGGCCCGGATTGTGCGTGCCGGGCACGTTGAGCGTCACGATGTCGAAATCGTATTTGTCCATGCGCTGCTGATAGAGCGCGTAGTCCACATTGCGGACCTTGAGCGTGATGCCCAGCTTTTCCAGATTGCGCATCCAGCTGCTGACGATCTTGACACCGCTCTCGCTGCTGTCCAGATATTCCAGCACCATGGGCTCGCCCTTGGCGTTGCGCAAGGCTCCATCCCTGACCGTCCAGCCGGCATCGGCCAGCAGCTTCTGCGCACGCCGCAGATTGCCGCGCAGGCCATCAGGCCCGTCGGTGCGTGGCGGCTGGGCCATCTGCCCCAGCGTGCCTGGCGGCAGACTGCTCTCATAGGGCTTGAGCAGGGCCAACTCGGCATCGCTGGGATCGCCCGTGGTTTCGCAAGCGGTGTTGCCAAACAATCCATGCACGCGCTGATATGCGCCATAGAACATCTGACGGCTCATCCACTCAAAGTCATAAGCCAGGCCCAGGGCCTCGCGCACGCGTACATCCTTGAGCTGCTCGCGGCGCAGGTTCAGAAAGAAGCTCTGAAAGCCCGAGGGCAGCTTGTTCTCGAACGCGCCCTTGACCAGTTCGCCCGAGGCGAAGCGCCGCCCCGTCAGACGCCTGGCCCAGTCGCCCGCGCTGTTGATGCGCATGAGATCGAACTCACCGGCCTTGAGTGCCTCCAGCCGCGCCGTGTTGTCCTTGTAGATCTTGATGGTGACTCGGTCAAAATTGGCCAAACCGACACGCACCGGCAAGGCTGCCCCCCAATACTTAGGGTCGCGAACATAGCTGATGTCCTTGCCAAACTTGACCGGCCCTATCTTGTAGGGCCCACTGCCGATGGGCGTGTCCATCACCACCTGATCGAAGGCCTTGGGCTTGCCATCCGCGCCCAGCCCCCAGTCACGGCTGAACACCGGCAACAGGGCGCCCACGGTCAGCGGCAGGTCGCGGTTGGGCTTTTTGAAGCGAAAGCGCACCGTGCGCTCGTCGAGCACATCACAGGCAGCCACCTCGGCAAACAGCGTCTTGTAGCCGGGCGAGACATATTTGCTCAGCAGCGTCTCGTAGCTGTGCTTCACATCCTGGGCCAGCACGGGCTTGCCGTTGTGAAAGCGTGCCTGCTTGCGCAGTTTGAAGGTCGCGGACAGGCCGTCGGCCGCCACCTCCACATCCTCGGCCAGCAAGCCGTAGCCCGTGGCCGTCTCGTCGAGACTGGGGGTCAGCAGGGTCTCGAACAGCATGTCCGCCAGATAGGCAGGCGGCGAGCCCTTGATGGTGAAGGGGTTGTACTTGTCGAAGGTCGAATAGCGCAGATTGCTGACCATGCGCAACTCGCCGCCCTTGGGCGCTTGAGGGTTCACATAGTCAAAGTGCTTGAAGTCGGCCGCGTACCTGGGCTGACCCCAGAGCGCATAGCCATGTGCTGCCAGGGCAGGTGTGGCAACTTGGCTGCTGACAATCAGGGCTGAGCAAATCATCCAATGGCGCATGCGACAATTCTGCCCTACCCCGACTGATTCGCACCCAGTTCGAACAGATACGTTTTCAAAGATGGCGCGTCTGCCACAGATGCAGCCATCGTCTCTTTCAATTTTCTTTGGAGAACAACAATGGGTTTTCTCGCCGGTAAAAAGCTGCTGATCACGGGCGTTCTGTCCAACCGTTCCATTGCCTACGGCATTGCCAAGGCCTGCCATGAGCAAGGCGCAGAACTGGCTTTCAGCTATGTGGGTGAACGCTTCAAGGACCGCATCACCGAATTTGCTGCCGACTTCGACTCCAAGCTGGTGTTCGACTGCGACGTGGGCGACGACGCCCAGATCGAAAAGCTGTTCGCCGACCTGGGTGCCACCTGGGGCAAGTTCGACGGCTTTGTGCACTCCATCGGTTTTGCCCCCCGTGAAGCCATTGCCGGCAACTTCCTCGACGGTCTGAGCCGCGAGAACTTCAAGATCGCCCACGATATCAGCGCCTACAGCTTCCCCGCCATGGCCAAGGCAGCCCTGCCTTACCTGAACGACAAGTCCTCGCTGCTGACCCTGTCCTATCTGGGCGCTCTGCGCTCCATCCCCAACTACAACACCATGGGCCTGGCCAAGGCATCGCTGGAAGCATCCGTGCGTTACCTGGCAGAAGCCGTGGGTCGCACTGCCGACGGCCGCGCCATTCGTGCCAACGGCATCTCCGCCGGCCCCATCAAGACCCTGGCTGCCTCCGGCATCAAGGACTTCGGCAAGCTGCTGGGCCGTGTGGCCGACGCCGCTCCTCTGCGCCGCAACGTGACCATTGAAGACGTGGGCAATGTCGCGGCCTTCCTGCTGTCCGACCTGGCCTCCGGCGTGACCGCCGAGATCACCTATGTGGACGGCGGCTTCAGCCAGACCGCAGGCCTGTCTGCCGATCAGGTCTGAGCCCCAGGCTTTTGACGACACCAGCCCCGCAGGCCTCAGCAGCCTGCGGGGCTTTGTTTTTTGGGGCCGTGCCCGACATCTTGGCCCTTGCCCTACAAGCGCGGCAAAGCACTGACGCTATGGTTCACAGTGTTTTCTCTATGGTTCTGACGAATATTCAAGAGGAGCTTACATGCCATATCGTTTTCTCATCCTGACCGCATCCGCTGCTGCCCTGACGGCCTGCAGCACCCCCGAGCCCCAGCCCGCCCAGGCCATCGCCAGGCTGCAGGCCACTTCGGGTAGCAAGGTCGGCGGCGATGTGAAATTCACCCAGAAGACCGGCCAGCAGGTGATGGTCAATGCCGTGATTCACGGCCTCAAGCCCAATTCCGAGCATGGCTTTCACATCCACGACAAGGGCGACTGCGGCGACAATGGCAATGCCGCTGCCGGCCACTTCAACCCGCTGGGCAATCCGCATGGCAAATATGACTCGACCCAGCACCATATGGGCGACCTGCCCAGCCTGAAGGCCGACTCCAACGGCGTGGCCACCGTCAACGTACAGTCGGCGGACATCACCTTGCTGGCCGGCCCTGGCAATGTCATCGGCCGGGCGGTCATCGTCCATGCACAGCCCGACGACTACACCACCCAGCCCACGGGCAATGCCGGCGCGCGCATCGCCTGCGCCGTCATCAGCCGCGACTGAAGGTCTTGCCCCTTTGACAAAAGCCGCTGCCTGGCTGCAGCGGCTTTTTCATTGAAATCACCGTAATTACTGATGGATAAGCCGCTGATAGCCATGTTTTTTGATATGGGTTCGTACCCGCATCGACAGCATAGGCTCCGCGCTCTAGCATGAGCTGCCTCTTTACTGGGAGATAGCCATGCCTGCGCCACGGCATCACCCCCTGCGGGGATGCATTCTCTGGCTGGTCTGTGCCTGTCTCTGCATGGGCCTTGTTGCCGTGCGGGCCCAGACCACGACACAGCAGCCTTCGCTGATGCTGGCCCAGATCTGGCGCAGCGGCCTGCCGCTGCAGGACTATTGGGTCAGCGAGAAACTGGATGGCGTACGCGGCTACTGGAACGGCCACCAGCTCGTCAGCCGTGGCGGGCAGCGGATCGCGACGCCAGAGTGGTTTGTTCGGGACTGGCCGGCCACCCCCATGGATGGCGAGCTCTGGGCCGGACGCGGCCGGTTTTCCCATACCCAGTCCACCACGGCACAGGCCATCCCGGACGATCGGGCCTGGCGCCAGATGAGATTCATGGTGTTTGATCTGCCCGCGGCTCCGGGCAGCTTTGACCAGCGCCTGCCGCTGCTGCAGCGCACCGTCGGGGCCATTGCCCAGGACTGGGTGCAGATGGTGGAGCAGCGCAAGCTGGGCTCGGAAGCCGAGTTGCGGCAATGGCTGCACACAGTCGTCAAAGGCGGCGGCGAGGGCTTGATGCTGCACAAAGGCAGCGCCCCCTATCGCCCGGGCCGCAGCGACGATCTGCTCAAGCTCAAGCCTTTCGATGATGCCGAAGCCCGGGTCATAGGCTACAAAAACGGACGCGGACAATGGCAGGGCATGACGGGTGCGCTGCTGGTGCAGACCCCGAACGGCAAGCAGTTTTCACTGGGCTCCGGACTGACGGCGCAGATGCGCAAAAGCCCGCCCGCGCTGGGCAGCTGGGTCACCTACCGCTACCAGGGCCTGCACGAAAAAAGCGGGCTGCCGCGCTTTGCCCGCTTTTTGCGCGTGCGCAGCGAGCCGGGCTTTCAGCCCGAGCCGGCAGGCCCGTGACTCGGGCTTCATCGCTGCCTGCGACTGCCGGTCCTGCGTCTCAAGCCCACGGCGCCCAAACCTACGGCAGTTGCGCCCCCAGGTCGCGTGCAGCCTGCAACACGTTTTTAACATAGCGCTCGTCATAGCGATGCGCGGGCATGGTCAGCGTCAGGGCAGCGGCCAGCTCCCCGCTGCGGCGAAAGACCGGAGCCGAGATGCCGGCGATCTCGCTATGCCTGTCGCCCACCAGGGCTTCGTAGCCATCGGCCCGTACACGCGCATAGTGGTTGCGATTCTTCTTCACCCAGTCGCCCAGCTCCGGATCGAAAGCGACCAGCACACGCCCGCCTGCGCCTTTGTCCAGGGGAAGCAGATCGCCGGCACGCGCATGATCACGTACCGGGTGCGGCGAATCCACACGGTACAGACACAGGCGTTCACGCCCCTGGCGCACATGGTAGGCAGCGCTCTCGCCCGTGGCCTGAACCAGTGCGCGCAGCACCGGCATGACCAGTTTATCCAGCGAAAAGCTCTGCTCATAAACCACATGCAGCCTGGCCACGGCCGGGCCCACCGCATAGCGCCCGTCATCCTGGCGCTGAACCCAGCCGCCATGCTCCAGAGAGGCCAGCAGCCTCAGCACCGTGCTCTTGTAGAGCCGGGTGCGCTCGGCCAGCTCGGCCAGGCTCAGCGCGGCATCGCCGTCATGGAAGGCGCCCAGCACGCTGAGGGCGCGGTCCACTGCAGCCACACCGCCAGGCGCGGCATTCTCGTCGGCTACGGATTCGTTCAGGGATTTACGCGGCATAAAAACTCCTGCCCCGCAGCTTGACAGGGCATCGGGACGCAAGGCAATATTTCAATAGAAAGAATTAAGTTCTATCAGATAGAACATCATTAAAACATTGCGCCAGCTGCAATGCAAGCATGAAATCCAAGTGAGGCAACCATGTCATCCCCCCAGCGTTTCGATCTCCTGATCAGCGAAGTCGGCCCCCGTGACGGCCTGCAGTCGGTCTCGGCCACCATGAGCACGGCCCACAAACATGCATGGATCGATGCCCTGGTCGCTGCGGGCGTGCAGGAGATCGAGGTCGGCTCCTTTGTCTCGCCCAAACTGCTGCCGCAGATGGCCGACGCCGCCAAGGTCGTACGCCACTCCATCGCCCATCCCGGCGTCACCATCATGGCCCTGGTGCCCAATCTCAAGGGAGCCGAGGCCGCCATGCGCGCCGGCGCGCACAAGATCACGCTGCCCGTCTCGGCCAGCCCCGCGCACTCCATGGCCAATGTGCGCAAAACCCCGGCGCAGATGGTGGAAGAAGTGCGCGCCATCGCCAGGCTGCGCGACGAAATGGCCCCAGCCGTACATATCGAGGCCGGCATCTCCACCGCCTTCGGCTGTACCTTGCAGGGCCTGGTGCCCGAGGACGAGGTGATTGCTCTAGCGGCGGCCTGCGTAGCCGCCGGAGCCGACGAATCGGGGCTGTCCGACACCACGGGCATGGCCAACCCAGCCCAGGTCAAGCGCCTGTTCACACGCCTGCGCAGCGAACTCGGCGACAAGGCCGGCGCCGCACATATGCACAACACCCGAGGCCTGGGCCTGGCCAACTGCCTGGCTGCCTATGAAGCCGGCGTGCGCACTTTCGACGCCTCCCAGGCCGGACTGGGCGGCTGCCCCTATGCCCCCGGTGCCTCGGGCAATGTGGTGACCGAAGATCTGGTCTTCATGTTCGAAGCCATGGGGCTGCGCACCGGCATTGACATTGAGCGATTGCTTGCAGCGCGAGAAACGCTGGCCGCCGGCCTGCCGGGCGAGGCGCTCTACGGCATGCTCCCACCCGCGGGCCTGCCCAAGGGCTTTGTGCCTCAGCGCTACTGATCACACAGCGGCTCGCCCATGAGCCGAAGACAAGAAGAGATGAATATGCACGCCTCAACCGAAACCGCCGAGACTTCCTCCCCCCTGCCCTATAGCGGCATCCGCGTGGTGGAGTTCACCCATATGGTCATGGGCCCCAGCTGCGGCCTGATGCTGGCCGACCTGGGCGCCGAAGTCATCAAGGTCGAGCCCGTGGGCCACGGCCGCAACGGCGATGCCACGCGCAAGCTGCTGGGCTCGGGCTCGGGCTTTTTCCCGCTGTTCAACCGCAACAAGAAAAGCCTGACGCTGGATCTGCAGACCCCCGAGGGCAAGGAAGCCGCGCTGCGGCTGATCGCCACGGCCGATGTGGTGACCGAAAACTTCAAGCCCGGCACCATGAAGAAGCTGGGCCTGGACTATGAAAGTCTCAAGCAACAATTCCCACGCCTCATCTATGTGAGTCACAAGGGCTTTCTGCCCGGCCCCTACGAACACCGCACGGCCCTCGACGAGGTGGTGCAGATGATGGGCGGCCTGGCCTATATGACGGGCCGGCCCGGCGACCCGCTGCGCGCGGGCACCAGTGTCAACGACATCATGGGCGGTATGTTCGGTGCCATGGGAGCCATGGCCGCCCTGGCCCAGCGCGAGAAGACCGGCAAGGGCCAGGAAGTGCAGAGCGCTCTGTTCGAGAACAATGTGTTTCTGATCGCCCAGCACATGATGCAGTACGCGGTGACCGGCAAGCCTGCAGCACCCATGCCCGCACGCATTTCGGCCTGGGCGATCTACGACGTGTTCGAGGTCCAGGGCGGCGAGCAGATCTTTCTGGCCGTGGTCAGCGACGGCGCATGGCGCGAGTTCTGCGATGCCTTTGGCCTGGAGCAGCTGCGTGACGATCCGCGCCTTGGCAGCAACAACGACCGCGTGCAGGCCCGCAGCTGGCTGATGCCGCTGCTGCGCGAAACCATGGCCGGCTACAGCGCCGCGCATATCGCCAGCGTCTTCGAGGACAAGGGCTTGCCGTTCGCGCCCATCGCCCGCCCGCACGATCTGCTCGAGGACCCGCACCTGAACGCCACGGGCGCACTGGCCCCCATCACCTTGCCCGACGGCCGCGACAGCAAGACCGTGCTGCTGCCGCTGACCCTGGACGGCAAGCATCTGCAGGTGCGCCTCTCGCCGCCCAAGCTCGGCGAGCACAGCCTGGAGATTCTGACTGCCCTGGGCTACAGCCAGGCCCAGGCCCAGGCACTGGCACAGGGCCAGCCCGACTGAGCGCCCCTGCGGGGCCATCGCTCCGCACGACCCACGCCCCCCAAGAACAGGACGCCCAGGCGCGCCCTGCGGGGGATTCTTTCGCCCCATTTCCATCATTCAGGAGACAAAACCATGCCATACAGCCCCTCTTCCCGACACCCGAACCGTCGCCTGGCGATGGCAGCATGCGCACTGACGGCCATGACGCTGGCCGCCGGCAGTGCTGCGGCCCAGCCCGGCGAATGGCCCGCCAAGTCGATCCGCATGGTCGTGCCCTTCACGCCTGGCGGCGGCACCGACACGGTGACGCGCCAGATCAGCGAGCGCATGGCGAGCGCGAATCGCTGGGTCATCGTGGTGGACAACAAGCCTGGCGCGGGCGGCAATATCGGCCTCGATGCCGTCGCCAAGGCGCCGGCCGACGGCTATACCTTCGGCATGGGGCAGACCGCCAATCTGGCCATCAATCCCTCGCTGCTACCCAGCATGCCGTTCAACGCCAAGACCGATCTGCTTCCCGTGGCGCTGGTGGCCTCGCAGCCCGTGGTGCTGGTCGTGCCCACCGATTCGCCCTGGAAATCGCTGCAGGATCTGATCGCCGCAGCCAAGGCCCAGCCTGGAGCCATCAAGCAAGGTCTGGCTTCCACGGGCACCGTCGGCCATCTGGCGGGGGAAATGCTGTCCTTCAAGGCCAAGATCGATGTGCTCAACATACCCTACAAAGGCGCCGCGCCGGCCGTGACCGATCTGCTGGGCAAGCAGACCCACTATATGTTCGGCACGCCTCAGGCGGTCTACCCCATGATCAAGGGCCAGCGCCTGCGCGCACTGGCCGTGACCTCGGCCAAGCGTCTTGCCATCCTGCCTCAGGTCCCCACCGTGGCCGAGTCCGGCTTTCCGGGCTTTGAAGCCGTGGACTGGAAGCTGATCGTGGCCCCCAGGAACACGCCTGCAGCGCTGGCGCAGAAGATCAACGCCGCCGTGAACACCGGCTTGCAGGACCCTGCAGTGCTCAAACAGCTGCAGTCCGAAGGCAGCACACCCATGGGGGGCAGCCTGCAGGATGCCCAGGCCTATCTGCAAAAGGAGCAAGCCAGCTGGGCCGCGCTCATCCGCGACGCGAAGATCACGCTGGAATAGTCATCAAAAACAGGAGCAGCTTGCGCAATAACCACCTATGTCTCAAATAGGTTCATGCCTATACACAACTCAGGTCAAGCGCAAGCAGCTACTATTTTTGCTTCATGCAGCGCAGCCCCTGAATGAACAGCACGGCCAGGCTCGCGC
Source organism: Comamonas sp. F1-6 (assembly GCF_039581415.1). Classification (NCBI taxonomy): domain Bacteria; kingdom Pseudomonadati; phylum Pseudomonadota; class Betaproteobacteria; order Burkholderiales; family Comamonadaceae; genus Comamonas; species Comamonas sp. F1-6. The sequence goes on along the minus strand of NZ_JBCPWN010000004.1, from coordinate 117,759 downwards.
CCGCGGCATTGGCCAGCGCATCCAGCCACTCGGCTGACCGCGTGGTGGAGAAGCCGGCCTGCAGCAGCTCAAGCACGCCGCCATAGCCGGCACAGACCAGCGCCACGGCCAGTGCTTGCCCGGCGGTCCAGCGCAAGCCCGTAGCATGCTCACGGGCCAGCCCCGCGCAGCAGAGCAAACCCGCCAGCACCGTATGCAGGCCGGCATGCACCAGCTTGTCCGTGTGCGCGAAGCCACGCAGAAACGGGAACAGCCTGAGAATCAGCCCACCACTGCTGCCTGTCTCATTGAGGCAGCCCCAGAGCATGAACAAGGCCCAGCCCAGGCTGGCTGCCGCCAACAGCTTCCACAGAGGCACGGCGCCAGCCGGTTGCAGGAATGAATGCATGGCAGGGATATGAAAAAGCCCGAAGTGCAGGCACTCCGGGCTGATGTGCAAAAAGGCCGGGATCGCCCCGACCTTGCAAAAGCCAAGGCTTATGCAGCTTTCCTTGCCGTTTTGGCCGCAGCCTTCACCGCAGGCTTTGCGACGGACTTGGCTGCCGCCTTTGTTACCGGCTTTGTTGCCGGCTTTTTGGCGGGTGTCTTGGCAACTGGCGTGGTTACGGGCGCCGCAGCCGTCTTCTTGGCAGCCGTCTTCTTGGCTGCGGGCTTCTTCACCGCAGCAGTCTTCTTCACTGCCGCAGGCTTGACGCTTTGCTCGGCCACGCAGTCCGCGTAGTAGCGGATTTCGCCGTTTTCGTCTTCCAGCTCGACCAGACCGTGGATATCGGTCTCGAAGCCCGGGCATTCCTTGGCGAATTCGCGCGCGAACACCAGGTAGTCCACGATCTTCTTGTTGAAGACTTCACCGGGGATCAGCAGCGGAATTCCGGGTGGGTAAGGCGTGACCAGACCCACGGTGGTGCGGCCGACCAGATGGTCGATTTCCACGCGCTCGGTCTTGCGCTGCGCGATATGCGCGTAGGCATCCGAGGGCTTCATCGTGGGCTTGAGATCCGACAGATACATCTCGGTCGTCAGGCGTGCGATGTCGTACTTGGCATACAGCTCGTGCACATGCTGGCACAGATCGCGCAGGCCCATGCGCTCGTAGCGGCGGTGCTGCTGGCAGAACTCGGGCAGGATGCGCGCCAGCGGCTGATTGCGGTCGTAATCGTCCTTGAACTGCTGCAGCGCGGTCAGCATGGTGTTCCAGCGGCCCTTGGTGATGCCGATGGTGAACATGATGAAGAAGGAATACAGGCCGGTCTTCTCGACCACCACGCCATGCTCGGCCAGGTACTTGGTGACGATGGACGCGGGAATGCCGGTATCGGCAAAGTCGCCGTCCAGGTCCAGGCCGGGCGTGACGATGGTGGACTTGATCGGGTCCAGCATGTTGAAGCCGTCAGCCAGATCGCCAAAGCCGTGCCAGTTGTCGAACTCCTTGCCGTTCTTCTTGGAGCGGGTCTTGGTCGATGCGTCCGTGCCGCGGATGATCCAGTCCTGGGCCGTGCCCACGCCTTCCTCGGCCAGGGCTTCAGGGCCCCAGACCTCGAACCACCAGTCGTCGTCGCCGAACTCGTCTTCCACCTTGCGCATGGCTCGGCGGAAGTCCAGTGCCTCGACAATCGACTCCTCCACCAGGGCCGTGCCGCCGGGCGGCTCCATCATGGCAGCAGCCACGTCGCAGCTGGCAATGATGCTGTACTGGGGGCTGGTCGAGGTGTGCATCAGATACGCCTCGTTGAACAGAGGGTGATCCAGCTTCTCGGTCTGGCTGTCCTGCACCAGCACATGCGAGGCCTGGCTGATGCCAGCGAGCAGCTTGTGGATGGACTGGGTGGCATAGACCACCGAGTGCATCGGGCGCTTGCGCTTCTTGCCCATGGCGTGATAGCTGCCATAGAAGGGATGGAAGGCAGCGTGGGGCAGCCAGGCTTCATCGAAGTGCAGATTGGCCACATAGCCGTCCAGCATGCCCTTGATGGTCTCGGTGTTGTAGAGCACGCCGTCGTAGGTGGACTGCGTCAGCGTCAGCACGCGGGGCTTGACGGCCTTGGCATCCACGCCCTTGAGCAAGGGGTTGGCGGCAATCTTGGCCTGGATGGACTCGACCGAGAACTCGCTCTGCGGGATGGGACCGATGATGCCGAAGTGATTGCGCGTGGGCTTGAGGAACACCGGAATCGCACCCGTCATGATGATGGAGTGCAGGATGGACTTGTGGCAGTTGCGATCCACCACCACCACATCGCCGGGTGCCACGGTGTGGTGCCAGACGATCTTGTTGGAGGTCGATGTGCCATTGGTCACAAAGTAGCAGTGATCGGCATTGAAGATGCGCGCGGCATTGCGCTCGGACTCGCCGATGGCGCCGTTGTGGTCCAGCAACTGGCCCAGCTCTTCCACGGCATTGCAGACGTCGGCGCGCAGCATGTTCTCACCGTAGAACTGGTGATACATCTGGCCCACGGGGCTCTTGAGAAAGGCCACGCCACCCGAGTGACCGGGGCAGTGCCAGCTGTAGGAGCCGTCTTCGGCGTAGTCCAGCAGTGCCTTGAAGAACGGGGGCTGCACGCTCTCCAGATAGCTCTTGGCTTCGCGGATGATGTGCTTGGCCACGAACTCGGGCGTGTCCTCGAACATGTGAATGAAGCCATGCAGCTCACGCAGAATGTCGTTGGGCAGGTGACGGCTGGTCTTGGTCTCGCCGTAGATATAGATGGGCACTTCCTCATTCTTGCGGCGTACTTCACCGATGAAGTCGCGCAGGCTGTGAATGATGGGGTCCTTGTCGCCGCCGAGCTGGAATTCCTCGTCGTCGATCGACAAAATAAAGGCACTGGCCCGGCTTTGCTGCTGTGCGAACTGCGACAGATCGCCATAGCTGGTCACGCCCAGGACTTCAAAGCCCTCTTCTTCAATGGCTTGAGCCAGGGCGCGGATGCCCAGTCCCGAGGTGTTCTCGGAACGATAGTCCTCGTCGATGATGACGATGGGAAAGCGAAACTTCATGAACAGCCTCCGTACCAATCAGGCCTAAAAAACGAAACAGCCGCGAAGTGTAAGGAATATCCTTATTGCGGCTTTGAAACAGGCTGTTTTTAACCCAGAATGTGGTGCACTAAATACAGGCCTTAACAGGAGCTCAGGTATGGATCACTCCACCGCGTGGTGGTTGCTTGTCGGTTTGCTGGTCATTGCGGAGCTGTTGACCGGCACTTTCTATCTCCTCATGCTGGCTCTGGGTGCCATTGCCGGAGCGCTTTGCGCTCATTTCGGCCTGGGCACCAGCAGCCAGATCGTCGCTGCGGCCCTGCTGGGCTCCGGTGCCGTCCTCGTCTGCTATCTGCTGCGCAAGCGCAGCCCGCGCAGACAGCCCGCTTCCAGCAATCGCGATGTCAACCTGGATGTGGGCGAAACCGTGGTCATCGAACAGTGGAACACCGACGGCACGGCCCAGGTCCGCTATCGCGGCGCCACCTGGACCGTCATGGGGCGCCAGGGCGCGCTGCCCATCCCGGGCCCGCATCGCGTGGCCGAAGTCATTGGCAACCGCCTGCTGGTTGACAAGATCTGATCATCGACCGGCCCCGGCATGGTTATGCTGGACGCCGGAACGCTTCGCTCTCTTTCTTCACACCAACGCCCCACAAGGGCTGGAGACAATATGGATTACGCAGTCCCTCTCGCCATCGCCATCATTGCCGTCATCTTCATCGTCCGCTCGATCAAGGTGGTTCCCCAGCAGCATGCATGGGTCAAGGAGCGTCTGGGCAAATACGCAGGCACGCTCACACCCGGCCTGAACTTTCTGATCCCGTTCGTGGACCGCATCGCCTACAAGCACAGCCTCAAGGAAATTCCCCTGGACGTGCCCAGCCAGGTCTGCATCACGCGCGACAACACGCAGCTGACCGTGGACGGCATTCTCTACTTCCAGGTCACCGACCCCATGCGCGCCAGCTATGGCTCGTCCAACTACATCATGGCCGTGACCCAGCTCGCCCAGACCTCGCTGCGCAGCGTGATCGGCAAGCTGGAGCTGGACAAGACCTTTGAAGAGCGCGACATGATCAACGCCCAGGTCGTCAATGCCATCGACGAGGCCGCGCTGAACTGGGGCGTGAAGGTGCTGCGCTACGAAATCAAGGACCTGACACCGCCTGCTGAAATCCTGCGTGCCATGCAGGCCCAGATCACGGCAGAACGCGAAAAGCGCGCCCTGATCGCAGCTTCCGAAGGTCGACGCCAGGAACAGATCAACATTGCCACCGGCGAGCGCGAAGCTTTCATCGCCCGCTCCGAAGGCGAGAAGCAAGCCGCCATCAACAAGGCGCAAGGTGAAGCTGCCGCCATCACCACCGTGGCCGAAGCCACCGGACAGGCGCTGGAGCGCGTGGCCACGGCCATTCGCCAGCCCGGTGGCGAGCAGGCCGTTCAGCTCAAGGTGGCTGAGAGCGCCGTGGAGGCCTACAGCAAGGTGGCAGCGGACTCCAACACCACTCTGGTCATTCCTGCGAACATGACCGAGGTCTCCGGCCTGATTGCCTCTGCCATGAAGATGGTTCAGGTGGGCAAGAGCGCCTGAGCCTGCTTGCTTCAGGCTGCGTGCAGAAAAGAACTTTCTGCACTTTCATTTTGAGGTCGAAATTTCTGGTTAGAATAGCGGCTTCATCACACGGAGCGGTGGATGAGTGGTTTAAGTCGCACGCCTGGAAAGCGTGTGTGGGTTAATAGCCCACCGCGGGTTCGAATCCCGCCTGCTCCGCCAGATTTTAAAATCAAGTCGACCACACTTGGTTTTTTACTTCAGAAATGAAGTATTTTGGGATCGCTGTGGAGCGGTGGATGAGTGGTTTAAGTCGCACGCCTGGAAAGCGTGTGTGGGTTAATAGCCCACCGCGGGTTCGAATCCCGCCTGCTCCGCCAAATGACAAAAGGCCTTGAAGAAATTCAAGGCCTTTTTTCTTTGGTGCGCTTCGACCCTGGCAGGGATTTGAATGAACCTTTCAACGATAGCAGCGCTATGTTCATCCAACTCAGCCCCGGCGAATACCACGGGAACTAACAGCCCATGCGTACCAAGCAACTGCTTCAGTAGGCATCACACAAACAGCCGCAGCGCTCAAGCTGCCTGCTGGCAAGCCCAGCGCAGCAAGCACTGGCGCGCCGAATGGCAACGCCAACCCAAACGAAAAGCGATAGCTCCGCCCCCGCTTGTGCGCCTGGGCTCTCGAGCCTGTATTGCCCCCGGCTTTCAAGGGCTACCCAGCCCCCTTGGCATGGAGCTCAGAACTTGCCGCGCAGTGTCAGCATCACATTGCGCGGCTCGCCATAGTAGTTGGAGCCATAGGCCGCCCAGACACGCTGGTAATACACCTTGTCAAAGACATTGTTGACGGTCAGCGTTGCATCCAGATTCTTGTTGAAGCGATAGCCGATCTGCAGTGCAGCCGTAGTCACCGGACCCTGAGAGAACTTCACGTCACCATTGAGGCGGTACATCCGGCTGACGCTGCGCAGACCGCCACCCACACTGAAGCCTTCCAGAGGCCCCGAACCGAACTGGTAGCGTGTCCACAGGTTGAAGCTGTGGCGCGGAGCGATGAAGGTATAGAGCTGAGCCTTCTCGTCCGGTGTTCCTTCCAGCGTTTTGGTCTGTGTGTACGCGTATCCGACAGCGAGATTCCAGCCCGGAGCTATGCGACCGTTGATTTCCGCCTCCACCCCCTGGCTTCGCATCTTGCCAGCGGCAAGGGAAAACAGCGGATTGGCCGGATCGGTCATTGCACGATTGCTGTCCTCCATACGGAAAACAGCCGCACGGGCATTGAGCTGTTTGTTCAGCCATTCGCCCTTCAGGCCTGCCTCGTACTGCTGGCCCACGCGTGGGCGCAATGTCATGCCCTCAGCGTCGCTGGCGGTCTGCGGCGCGAAAATGCGGGTATAGCTGGCATAGGCGGACAACTGCTCGCTCAGATCGAACACGACTCCCGCATAGGGAGTGAACTTGCCGCTGATGCGCGTATCGGTTTCGGAGAACTGGTTGAAATAGGCATTGCGATTGACGGCATGGTTGTCCCACCAGGTCATGCGCCCTCCCATGCTGAGCAACACGCCGCTGGCCGGGCGCAGATTGATTCGTCCATAGAGCCCGTACTGCTCGGTTCGGTTGTCGTTGCCGTTGGAGAAGCTGTAATTCGCAGGCTTGGGAACGTTGTTGTCGGGATCGAAGATATTGATGGGAGCACCGTCTCCACCGCCGTATTTGAAGCTCTTGTGCACCTTGCGATAGTCCGCTCCCAGCGTCAGCTCATTATTGGATGAGCCCAGCGCGGCAAACGGCGTGGTGATGAAGCCGTCAAGGCCATGGGTCTTCCAGTGGCTGCGGTAAGCCCAGCTGATGAGGCAGCTGTCGCCGGTAGCAGGGTCGGCCGCGCAGTCCGACCAGCCGAACAGGCGAGAGGGTTCATCCTGCTCCCGGTAGGTCGCATTGAGCTTGATCTGCCCGCCATTGTCCAGGCGATTCTGAAATTCTGCGAAGTACTCGGTGTTGCGTTCGGTGATGTGATTCCAGATGGGATCCAGATAGCTGGAGCGCGGAATATCCAGCAGGCGGCCATCCGGATAGGCTGGCAGGCCGAAGGCTGGACGCCCCTTGTATTGCTGATGACTGGCTCCGGCGGTAAGCGTGCTTGACGGAGTGAGGTCGGCTTCCAGCACGCCATAGATCAGCGGCTTCCTTGAGTACACATGATCCACAAAAGAGCCCTGGTCCTGGTAGGCGGTGACAAGACGCCCGCGTATGCGTCCATCACTGCTCAGAGGCCCGCTCATGTCCGCCTCGGCGTAGTAGCGATTCCAGGAGCCGGCCGATAGTTGCGTGCTGAACTCCCGCTGTGCCTTGGGGCGCTTGCGCACAAGATTGATGGAGCCGCCAGGGTCGCCGGCCCCCTGGAACAGTCCAGCAGGGCCGCGCAGAACCTCAATACGGTCATACATGGCCATGCCGAATCCGCTGGAAAGATCATTGCCTGTGCTCGCAGGAGTGTTGACACCGTCGATCTGCACGGTATCTACCGCGTAGCCGCGCAGGTAGAAATTGCCATGATTGCCCCCCGTGCTGCCTGGCTCCACAGTGACGCCGGGTACTGTGCGCATGGCGTCATCGAGACTCTGGATATTCTGATCCTCGAGCATCTGGCGCGTCACCACCGACACCGACTGCGGAATTTCTCGCAAACTCTGTGCACTCTTGCCGATCGTGACGAGCTGTGCAGCATAGGAGCCCGTGCCTTCCGAGAAGGTCGATGCTTCGGCCGCAGCAGTCACCAGCACTTCCGCCAGACTGGGGGCTGCACCCGCCGCCACAGGGGCCTGAGTGCTTTTGCGCAGAATGAAAATACCGGGCTGGGTTTGCGCGACCTCAAGCCCGCTACCACGCAGCAGCTGCGCAAAGCCCTCAGCGACGGCAAATCTGCCATTCAAACCAGCCGTCTGGAGCTCCCCGGTCAGCGCAGGGTCCGCGGATAGCGTCACCCCCGATTCCCCCGCAAAGCGCGCCAGCGCCTGGCTCAATAGTCCCCTGGGGAGGCTGTACTCTCTCGCTTGCTGACTGCTGGCGGAGCCCTGACTCGACTGGGCTTGGACGCCGCCGGCACCTGCCACCCCGAGCAGCAGGATCAGCGCAGCTTGAACTGCGTTCTTTTTGAGGCCCAGGCTCCCGGCGGACACAAAGGAGGATGAAGGCACTGAAATTTGCCCGGGAATATGCTGCGCCAAGACCATGGAGTAACCCTTTTTGAAAATGCCGATAAATGTGTTGCCTTTCTTGTATGACCGGCGTCCTGGCAAAAAGGGGACATGGAAGGTGAAGAAATCGAGTGTTTCAGCGCGGCACGATAGTCACCCAGTAACGCGAGCGCTGCAAGATTCTGATGGGCAGGGAGGCAGCCAGCGCCGCCAGCGCCTGATCCGTATCGCGCAGTTGAAAGGCTCCGCTCACAGGCTGCGCAGCAACCGCCGGATCGCATCGCACGATGCCCGGGCGATAGCGCGAAAGCTCGGCAGCAAAAATCCCCAGCGGTGTCTTGTCCGCATAGAGCACCCCATGAGTCCAGCCATCGGAGGCCAGGCCGGCTGCTTCGGGTACGCCGACATTCCCCGCGCTCATCTGCGCCTGCTTACCCGCATCAATGCGCACGCTTGTGTCGTCGTTGACGGGACTCAACTCCACCGCTCCTTGTTGAACCGCAACGAGGCAGCTGTGTTCCGTTCGCGCAAAGGGCGGCGCGATGCGCACGGTAAAACGCGTCCCCAATGCCCGGATCGTTCCTTGCGCTGTCTGGACCAGAAAAGGCCGCAGCGCGGCATCGGCAGCAGTCTGCACCCAGATGGCGCCCGCGCGCAGGATCAGGCGACGCTCCGATGATGTGAACGCCATGTCGACGGCGCTCCCGGTATCCAGCTGGATTCTGCTGCCGTCGGCCAGCGTCGATTCACGGCTCTCGCCCGTGTCGGTACGCATGTCCGCCGACCATTCATGCCAGGGCGCAAGACGCCAGACCCCATAGCCGATCGGCCCCGCCACAATCGCTGTCGCCAGCAGCCGCGCGACGGCACGCCGCTGCGAGCGATTCGCCTCGCGCAGCGCTGCAGCGCTCAGGCCGCCCAGCGTATTGCCTGCATCGGCACTGTTGCCGGCCCGGGTTGCATTCAGTTTGCCAAGAACCAGTTCGGCGCGCTGCCAGGCCATTTCATGACTCGGATCCGAGTTGCGCCAGCGCATGAGTTCTGCATGCACTGTCTTGTCGCCAGTGTCGGCATGCAGCCGCACAAGCCACTGTGCAGCCTGCCGTGCTGCGCTCGGATCGATATCGAGAGCCGGAGGAGGTGCAATAACCATGACTCAAATCACCAGCAAAATGCACTGCTCGAATGCCTGGGCCATATAGCGCTTGACGGTGCGAGGGGCGACTCCCAGGCGCTCTGCCACCTGTGCATAGTTCAGACCATCGAGTTGGGATAGTAGAAACGCCTCGCGCACCTTGGGTGGCAAGCCGTTGAGCATGGCATCGACCTGATGCAATGACTCCAGCACCAGCAACTGCTGCTCGGGCGAAGGCGCCAGAGGCTCCGGCAGTTGGGCCATCGCGTCCAGCCATGCCTGCTCCAGCGACAGCCGCTGCACATGATTGATGAGCAGATTGCGCGCCACCGTGGTCAGATAGGCGCGCGGTTCGCGCAACACCAGCGCGCGCTGCTCCGCCTGGGCAGCCAGCACTCTCACAAAGGTATCTTGCGCAAGATCCGCGGCATGATCAGCTCCGCCGAGCTTGCGCCTCAGCCAGCCCAAAAGCCAGGGGTGATGCTCTCCATAAATCTTGGCCACGTCGGTCAAGGAGTGGAATGGGTATGACAAGATACGATAGGTTACTCATTTTTGATAATGAGAATTATTATCGATCGGAGTCAAAAATGAAATAGATGTGGTTTTTGGGGAATTGTGGCTCGGCCTGTGCTTCGCCTGCCGGCCATCCCCTCATCGCCAACAAATTCACCGGCACCCTGCAAACCGCACGGCTTTCGACGACCGGCTCGGTTCCTTGATTTCAGAGGCCAAGCAAGGCTCGGCCCATCTGTCCAATCTGGCTGAGTCTCATGAGCATTGGAGCGGCTTCATAGGCCACACCAACGCTCTTCTCATGCAGCGAACGGGTTAGGCGCACTCAACCCTGGGCGCCAGGACTGGCCTGCCAGCCGCCGCCCAAGGCCTTGAACAGCGTGGCCAGGGCCATCTGCCGCTGCGCGCTGACCTCGATCAGCGCCATCTGCTGCGCATAGTCCGTGCGCTGCGCATCCAGATAGCGCAGATGACTGTCCACGCCGGCGCGATAGCGCAGCTCGGCCAGCTTGAGCGTATTCGCGCTGGTCTGCACCAGGCGCTGGCGCGCAAGCTCCTCGCGCCTCAGCGTCTCCACGGAGGCCAGCGCATCACTGACTTCACGAAACGCCGTCTGAATGCTGCGCTCGTAGCTGGCTATCGCCATGTCCTTGCGCAGCTGCGCGATTTCCAGATTGGCGCGATTGCGGCCGCCATCAAAAATCGGCAGGCTCAGCTGCGGCATGAAGGACCAGGAGCGCTGACCGCCGGCAAACAAATCGCCAAGCTCTGCACTGGCCGAGCCATAGGAGCCCGTGAGCGAGATGCGCGGGAAAAACGCGGCCCGCGCCGCGCCAATGCTTGCATTGCGTGAGCGCAGCTGATATTCGGCGGCGCGGATATCGGGACGCAGCACCAGCAGATCTGAGGGCAGACCCGGGCCTATCTCCTGCACCATGGGAGCGGCGCTCAGATCCGCGGCCGGCTGGACCCTGCCATCACCCACCAGCCAGTCCAGAGCATTGCCGGCCTGGCGCAGCTCGCGCTCGAAGCGCTCGACTTCGGCGCGCGCCAGCTCGAGCTGTCCTTGCGCCTCCTGCTCGTCAAGGCGGCTTGCCGTGCCGGTCTTTCTGCGCTCGCTCATCAGCTGCGATTCCTTCTCGCGCGCCTGCAAGGTGCGCAGCGCCAGGGCCTGGCGCTGCCGCGCGCTGTCCTGCGCCAGCGAGGCCTGGATCACTTCGGCAACCAGACTGATCTGCACGCTGCGCGCGGCCTCTTCGGTGGCCAGGTATTCCATCAGCGCGGCCTCGGACAGCGAGCGCACACGGCCGAAGAGATCAAGCTCGAAAGCCATCAGCCCGGCGCCTGCCTGATAGTTGCTCTGCACCCTGGCCGCTCCCGTGCCGCTCAGGTCGGCAGGCAGGCGCTGGCGGTTGCCACTGGCCTGCGCCTCCACACCGGGCAGCTGGTCCGCACGCTGCACGCGATAGGCCGCGCGTGCGGTCTGAACATTGAGCAGTGTCTGACGCAGATCGCGGTTGTTGGCCAGCGCCGTTTCGATACGCGAGCGCAGGCGCTCATCGATCACGAAATCCTTCCAGCGCAAGCTCTGCATCGATGCAGCCGAGGCCGATGATGCCGCGCTCCAGCTGCCGGGAATGGGCGCAGCAGGCCTTTCATAGGTCGGTGCAAAAGAGCAGCCGGCAAGCATCGCGGCAATCAGCGTCAGCGCCGCGGTACGCATGGTGTTTCGCCCGTTCATGCGGGTTCTCCTTCGGAGTCTGTGTTTTTTTCCTCCGGCACTGCGGGGCGCTTGCGCCGCAGCGAGAGCACGAAGACAAAGAAGATGGGCACGAACAGCACGCCCAGCAAGGTGGCGCTGAGCATGCCGCCGATCACGCCGACACCGATGGCGGCCTGGCTGGAGGCACCCGCCCCGGTGGCCAGCGCCAGCGGCACCACCCCGAGGATGAAGGCCAGCGAAGTCATCACGATGGGGCGGAAGCGCAAACGGGCTGCCTGCAATGCCGCTTCCGCCAGCGAATGGCCGCGCTCGTGCAGGTCCTTGGCGAACTCCACGATCAGAATGGCGTTCTTGGCCGCCAGGCCGATGATGGTGATCAGGCCGACCTTGAAATACACGTCGTTGGAAAGACCCAGCGCCGAGGTGGCCAGCACCGAGCCCAGCGCGCCTATGGGCACGATCAGCATCACGGCTGCGGGAATGCTCCAGCTTTCGTACAGGGCCACGAGCAGCAGGAACACCACCACGATGGCCAGTGCGAACAGCTTGGGAGCCTGTGCGCCAGCGGCCTTTTCCTGATAGGACAGCGCCGTCCACTCGTAGCCTATGCCGCGCGGCATTTCGCCCAGGATGCGTTCGAGCTCGGCCATGGCCTCACCCGTGGTGTGGCCAGGCTTGGCATCGCCCGCGATACGGAAGGCCGGATAGCCGTTGTAGCGCGAGATCTGCACCGGCCCCTGCTCCCACTCCACGCTGGCAAACGAGGCCAGCGGCACCTGCTCGCCCTGGGCATTGGGCACATACAGCCGCAGCAGGGCCTCGGGCGTCATGCGCGCGGCCGTGTCGGCCTGCACCACCACGCGCTGCAGGCGCCCCGCATTCGGAAACTCGTTGATCACGGCCGAGCCATAGGCCGTGGACAGCACGGCGCTGATGCTCGCGAAGCTCACGCCCTGGGCCTGGGCCTTGCGTCGGTCTATGTCCAGGCGCAGCTGCGGCGCGTCTTCGAGGTTCTCCATCATTGCGTAGGCGATCACCGGCGAGGCATTGGCCTTCTTCAGCAGCTCGTCGCGCGCGGCGACCAGGGCCTCGCGACCCAGATTGGCGCGGTCCTGCAGACGCAGCGCAAAGCCGCCGGAATTGCCCAGGCCGTCGATGGGTGGCGGGTCCACCGCCATGGCCGCACCGTCGGACAGACTGCCGAAGCGCTGATTGAAGGCCTGGACCTCGTCCCACGACGCCTGGCCCTTGCCGCGCAAGGACCAGTCCTTGAGCGTGACGAAGGCCATGGCCGCGTTCTGCCCCATGCCTGAGAAGCTGTAGCCCATCAGGAACTCGGCCTGGGCCGTGGCGGGGCGGCTTTGCACATAGGCTTCCATGTCACGCACCACGGCCTCGGTACGTGCTTCGGTTGCACCAGGAGGCAGTTGCACGCTGACGATGTAGTAGCCCATGTCTTCATAAGGCACAAAGGACTCGGGCATGCGCGTATAGGCAAAGCCGAGCCCGCCCACGATGGCCGCATAGATCAGCATATAGCGGCCTGTGCGCCTGACCAGACGCTGGTTGAGCAGCGAAAAGCGCTCGGTCAGCTTGGCAAAGTGGCGGTTGAACCAGCCGAAGAGGCCTTTCTTCTCCTTATGGTGATCCTCGGCAACAGGCTTGAGCAGCGTGGCGCACAGCGCCGGCGTGAAAGTCAGCGCCAGCAGGCCCGAAAACAGGATGGAGACCGCCAGCGACAGCGAGAACTGACGGTAGATCACGCCCACCGATCCGCTCATGAAGGCCAGAGGCAGGAACACGGCCACCAGCACCAGCGTGATGCCGACGATGGCCCCCGAGACCTGCTGCATGGCGCGCGCGGTGGCGGCTAGCGGCGAGAGCCCCTCCTCGGCCATGAGGCGCTCCACGTTCTCCACCACCACGATGGCATCGTCGACCAGAATGCCGATGGCCAGCACCATGCCGAACATGGTCATCATATTGACCGAGAAGCCCAGCGCATACATCACGGCCAGGGTACCGGCCAGACACACCGGGACCACGATGGTGGGAATCAGCGTATAGCGCAGGTTCTGCAGAAACAACCACATCACCAGGAACACCAGCACCACGGCCTCGACCAGGGTCTGGATCACCTTGCCGATGGCGACTTCGACAAAGCGCGAGGTGTCGTAGGGCACTGCATACTGAATATCGTCGGGGAAGTTCTGCGACAGCTCGGCTAGCCTCGCCTTGACCGCCTTGGCGGTCTGCATAGCATTGGCACCAGGTGCCAGTTGCACGGCGGCCGCCACTCCTTTGTGGCCGTCCTCGCGCGAGGCAAAGCTGTAGTCGAGCTGGCCGACTTCGAGACGCGCCACATCGGCCAGGTGCACGGCCGAGCCATCGGCCCTGGCCTGCAGCACGATCTGGCCGAACTCCTCGGGCGAACTCAGCGTGCCCTTGACGGCAATCGTGGCGCTGAGCTCCTGCTCGGACGATCCGGGCTGGCTGCCGAAGCTGCCTGCCGGCACCTGGGCGTTCTGCGCGGCAATGGCAGCATTCACGTCCGCCACCGACAGGCCGTAACCCAGCAGCTTCTGCGGATCGACCCAGACCCGCATGGCGACATCGGCGCCGAAGTACTGCACCTTGCCCACCCCAGGCACGCGGCGGATCTCGTTATTGATGTTGCGCACCGCATAGTCGGAGAGGCGGACCTCGTTCTTGCCGCTGTCGTCACCCTTGTAGGTCAGCGAATAGATCATCAGGAAATTGGCGCTGGCCTGCTCGACCTGCAGACCCATCTGCATCACCGATGCGGGCAGTCTGGCCTCGGCCTTCTTGATGCGGTTCTGCACCTCGACCTGGGCCAGTGCGGGATCAGTGCCCGGCGCGAAGGTAGCCGTGATCTCGGCCAGGCCCGTGGCACCGCTGGACGAGTCGAAGTACAGCAGACCCTTGGTGCCGTTGAGCTCCTCCTCGATGACGCTGGTCACCGACTCCATCACCGTGGTGGCCGATGCCCCCGGATAGGTTGCAGAGATGGAGATCTGCGGCGGAGCCACGTTGGGAAACTGCGCCACGGGCAAAGCCGGGATCGCCAGCAGGCCGGCCAGCAGGATGAAGATCGCGACCACCCAGGCCAGCTTGGGGCGATCAATAAAAAACCGGGACATTGTCTATCCTTGAATAAGGCTTGTCTTCTTGGCATTCAGCGCTTGCAGGACCAGCGCATAGTGTTCATTTCTTTTCCGTGACTTCCGCATCTTTGACAGCGTCAGCGAGATTTGCAGCGGCAGCTCTGATCTGCACCTTGGTGCCGGGCACGGCTGCCGCAAGGCCTCCGACCAGCACTCGGGCGTTTTCCTTCAGGCCCTCGGTGATATGCCAGTCGGAGCCGTACATGGCACCGGTGCTCACCTTCTGGGATTGCACAATGTCGTTCTCGTCGAGCACCAGCACATGGGCCAGTCCGTCGGCGCCGCGCTGCACTGCGCGCTGAGGCACGAGAATGGCCGCAGGATCCTCGCCCAGGCCCATGGTCACGCGCACATACATGCCGGGCAGCAGCAAGCCATCCTTGTTGGGGAATTCACCGCGCAGTGCAAGCTGGCCGGTGCCGCGATCCACCGTCACATCCGAAAACAGCATGCGTCCCTGGCGCTTATCGTCCAGGCCGTCCGCCACCAGCGTCACGGGAGCACTCTTCTGCGACTGCTCTCCCTGTTGCTGTGAACGCAAGCGCGTGGCCAGCGCTGCGGTCTGGCGGAAATCGGCATAAATAGGGTCAAGCTGCTGTATCACTGCCATCGGTGTGGCCTCCCCCTGACCGACCAGAGCACCTTCCGTCACCAGCGCACGGCCGATGCGGCCCGCAATCGGGGCCCTCACCGTCGCATAGTCCAGGTTCAGGCGTGCCGCCTCTACTTCGGCCTGGGCCGATTGACGCGTGGCCAAGGCGCTGTGCAGCGCAGCCTTGGCGCTGTCGAAATCCTGGCGACTCACGGCTTCCTGTTCCACCAGCGGCTCGTAACGACGCACCACGGACTGAGCATCGGAGAGCGCGGCCTCGGCTCGCGCCAATTCGCCCCGGGCCCGCGACAGCGCCGCGCGCAGCGGTGCCGGGTCGATGTTGAACAGCACCTCTCCGGCCTTCACATCTGCACCCTCTTTGAAGTTGCGGCTCAGCACGATACCCGGCACCCGCGCACGCACCTCCGCCACACGTACGGGCTCGATGCGCCCGGGCAGCTCAGCGCTGAGGCTCAGCGCCCTGGGCTTGACGGTCACCACATCCACCAGCGGCAATTCCTGAGGCGGTCCGCCCGCTTCCGACTTGATGCAGCCGGCCAACATCATTGCGGCTGCCAATGCGGCCAGGGCCGACCAGGCACGCACATTCTGGCTTTTCTTCTTCATGGCTTTTGAGTCTTGTCAAATCTTGAAAGAAGCGCATGATGCATGAAAATATTTTTTGAATCAAATTTGATTCATTAAGACCTATATTGATTCATGGCATTTTGATACCAAGTAAAGTTGCTATCCCAAGCTTTTAGGCCCGCCGCTTGAATCAAAATAGGTTCATCCGTATCCGCCCCAACCGGAGCCACGAATGACGACCGCCCCCCACGACAACACAGCAATCCTCCCCCCACTGGCCCTGGCCCTGGTCAACCACCCGCGCGCCACGCTGCAAGAACTGGCCAAGGCCATAGGCATCAGCAAGGCCACCCTCTATCGCTTCTGCCCCACCCGCGATCTGCTGATCAAGCGACTGCTGGAACAAAGCCTGCGCACGCTGGACGATGCGCTGGACGAAGCCCGCATCGAGGAAGGCCCGGTGCTCGAGGCCCTCAAGCGCCTCAATGCCAAGCATCTTGAACATCGCGAATTCACGCTGTTCCTGACCTATTACTGGAACGAAGTCGAAAAACCCATGGAGGAAAATGCGATCTGGGAACCCAAGGTCGACGCTTTTTTCCTGCGCGGCCAACAGGAAGGCGTGTTCCGCATCGATTTCAGCGCCGCAACGCTGACCGAGCTGTGGCTGGGAACCGTGATCGCGCTCATCGACGGAGAGCGCCGCGGTCGCATCCCACGCGCCCCGCTGGCACAGCTTGCCGAGCAGGCGTTTTTGCAGGGAGTCATGCGCCAGGACGGAACGGCGACAGCCTGACAGAATCGACCCGGACTGTGGCCTTACCGGCAATGCCTGCCTCCAGCTGCACCATGGTCATGCCGTTCCCCTGCAACGCGATCTCGCGTGCCTTCACACTCGTTTTCACAACCAGAGAGTAGCCTTGTCATGATCAGTCACCTCGACCACCTGGTTCTCACCACGGCCAACGAAGCCCAATGCATACGCTTTTACACCGAAGTCCTCGGCATGCGGCTGGAATCCTTCATCGGCGGCACCCCGCCCGTGGAGCGCAAGGCCTTTGTGTTCGGCCGGCAGAAGATCAATCTGCATGTGAAAGGGCGCGAGTTCGAACCCAAGGCCCACACGCCTGTGCCCGGTGCCCTTGATCTGTGCTTTCTGGCCTCGGTGCCGCTGGACGAGGTCATTGCGCGTCTGCAGCAGTTGTCGGTTCCCATCGCCGAAGGCCCTGTGATGCGCACCGGTGCCACATCGAAAATCCGCTCCATCTATGTGCGTGACCCCGACCTGAACCTGATCGAGATCTCGGAGCCGGCCTAGCCGCCCTCGCGCTGGCAAGCCGGGGCCTCTGAAAACGGCCCCCGCTTGTCAGCTCAGAGTTGTGCCAAAGCCTTTTTTGCCGGTGCATGGCCTTGCTCTGCGGCGCGCTGCAACCACTCACGAGCCTGCTTGGCATTCTTCTTCACACCCAGACCGTCCCGGTACAAAGTTCCCAGCGCGTACTGGGCCGGGGCATCCTGCTGCTCGGCGGCAAGCCGATACCACTTGAGCGCCTGAGCCAGGCTCTTGCCCACACCCTCGCCGTTTTCGTACAAGGTGCCCAGGTTGTACTGGGCCTTGGCATAGCCTTGATTGGCTGCCATGGTGAACCACTTGGCGGCCTCCGTGTAGTTGGGTTGCGCAAAGCCCTTGCCCAGATATTGAAAGACACCGACGTTGTACTGGGCCAGAACATTGCCCTTGAGAGCCGAGTTCAGGTTCTCCATGTATTCCATGGACTGCGCAAACTCTGCGGACTTTGGCGACGAAGCGGAGAGCTGCTCCAGCCGCTGCGCCGCCGCTGCATGCTGGTACTTCAGCGCCTGGGTGTAATAGGCAATCGCTTCTTTTTCGTTGCGATACTCGCCCTCTCCCTGCTCGAACAGACGGCCCAGTTCATAGTAAGCCTCGCCCGAGCCGCGGATGGCAACAGCGTGCAGCAGCAGCACGGCCCGCTTGTAGTCGGGGGCCACACCCTGGCCTTCGAAGCAAATCTTTCCCAGCAGCAATTGGGCTTTCTGCACGCCTTTGTCTGCCAGCGGGGTCAGCCATTTCGCAGCTTCGGCACGATTCTTCTCCACGCCTTCGCCAAGGTAATACATCTCGGCCACGGTGAACTGCGCAAGCACATCGGCTTGCTGGGCCGCCTTCAGATACCAGCGAAACGAGGCCTGCAAATCCTGGGCAAGCAACTCGCCTTTGCGGTAGACAAAGCCCAGGCTATTTTGTGCCGTTGCAGAGCCCTGTTGCGCGGCGCGCTCCAGCCATGCGACACCTGTTGCGGCATCCTTCTCAACCGCTTCGCCTTTTAGATAAATAGTTCCCAGCAGGTTCTGCGCATCGAGATTTCCGGCGTTTGCAGCCTGATGAATGTGTGCCAGGCCTGCCTCAGGATCCTTTTTCACACCTTCGGCACCCAGCACATAGACCAGACCCAGCAGATACTGGGACGGCGCATGATTGTGCTCTGCGGCCAGCCGCAGCCAGCGCAAGGCATCGTCGGCATTCTTTTCCACGCCCTTGCCGTAAAGATAGGCTTTTCCCAACTCGTACTGTGCCGCGACATCTCCTGTCTTCGCGGCATTGACCATTTCGCTGGGCTGAGCCTGCGCACAACCCCAAACTGACAGCCAAGCCGACAGAACCAAAGCACCAGACCATCGCGCAAGCATTGCTTCCCCTGTTCACAGAAAAAAGGGGAGTATATAGAAGCAATACCTTGCCCATAAAGCGTTGGCAGCTATCAAAACCATACTGACCCGCCTCAACACGGAGACGGCTGCCAATGCAGCTCATGCTTGACTGCAGGCACTAGACCGCCAGGTGGCCCGCAAAATCTTTCCTGGTCCCCGGCTCGCTGCGGCTGCGGCTGGGGCTGGGGCTGAGCACCGGCAACGGCCAAGAGCCTCTTTGGCTCAGGCAGCCATGGGCGTACAAAGCTCCACCACGCAGCCGTCGGGGCAACGCAGATAAGACACCATCTGACCCCAGGGCTTGGCCGTCGGAGCGGCCATCTCGATGGCGCCGGCGCTCAGCGCGTTCCGATGGGCCTGCACGATCTCCTCCGTGACCAGCGCGATTTCAAATCCCAATGGCTTGGCAGAGCTGTGCGCTTCGACATGGCCTCCCGGAAAATTCAACGCGCCCAGTTCATGGGCGGCAAATGCCAGCGTGGTCTGCCCTGTCTCGAGCTCGCCGTAGGTTCCGGATTCATGCAGAAAACGCTGTTGTATGCCGAATGCCCGGCTAAAGAATTCCAGCGATGCCGAGACATCCGGGACGTAGATGATTGTGTAACCCAATTTCATGAAGGCATCCTCTCAAAACCCAACCGAATTTGAACGGTCGCATCTTTACCGCTCAAGACCATTGCCTGCATCATCCTACTCAGCAAAAACGGCAAAGGCCTTGAAACGCTTCAAGGCCTTCCGGGGAACGGTCAGATTCAAGCTCTCATCTATAGCCCCATGCCCAGAATCGAGTTATCGGCATGCAGCTCGCTACCGCTCATGACACTGGACTCGTCGCTGGCCAGGAACAGCACCAGCTGCGCGATGCGCTCGGGCATATAGGCGCGGCCGGCGCGGTTGAGTTTGGGGTCGTGCAAGACCATTTCCTTGCTCACGCCCTTTGGCAGCGAAGCCTGCATCATGGGCGTATAAATGCCATCGGGATGAATGGAGTTGACGCGAATCGCATAGCCTTGCTTGCGACAGTTCAGCGCAGCGGCGCGCGTCAGCGCGGACACTGCAGCCTTGCTGGCGCTGTAGCCGGCATATTGCTCCACGGGCAGCCAGCTGGATACCGAAGCCATATTGATGATGGAGCCACCGGCCTGCTTCATCGCCGCAATGCCCTGCTGGCAACCGATGAAGACCGACTCGGTGTTGATCTTGAGCAGGCGGCTGAAATCCTCCAGACGCCCTGTTTCCATATCACCAGACAGCAGGATGCCGGCATTGTTGACCAGTACATCGAGCCTGCCAAGACGTTGCTGCACCGCCGCCATCACAAGCGTCCAGTCCGTCTCGCTGCTCACGTCATGGCGAACAAACATGGAGCCTTCGCCCAATTCAGCCGCCAGTTGCTGCCCCGCCGTTTCATTGATATCGCTGAATGCGACCTTGGCGCCTTCACCAAGAAGCAGCTTCACCACCTCCAGACCCACACCGCTGGCACCACCAGTGACCAGCGCCACCTTGCCCTGCAAACGATTTGTCATCTACGTCTCCTCTTATTTTTCCAAGCCCTGAGCAGGGCATTGCTACTGCCACATAAAAAAGGAGGCGCAAGCGCCTCCTGACTTGAATGGCAAAAGCCCGCAGCCACACAAACTACGCCACAAGCTGTTTGCCGGATTCATTTTTAGTTGCCTGCGTTACGCGCTGCTTCGGGCGTAAACATGGCTGCAGTCATATTTCCCTTATTCAAGACGGGACCCTGGGGGCGCTCCTGGAACAGGTTGTAGGCCACATAGCCGCCAGAGTTCAGGTCGTGATAGAAGCTGGTGCCCGCATGCCAGATCCTTGCGTCGAAGGCGTAGTAATGATTGACCACCGCCTGCAGCCACAGCTGGCCGCGTGCATCGTAGTAATCGCTCATCAGTGCCTGCCCGGTATCTTCATCGAGGAACAGCACGCGCTTGCCGAACATGTGGCGGTAGCCATCCTTGAGCGAAGCCTCAAGCACCCAGACCCGGCGCAGCTCGTAGCGCATGTAGTCGGGGTTTTCATGACCAGGTTTGAGCAGATCGGCATACTTCACGTTGCTGCCGTGAATCTTGTAGGCATTGGCCGGCACATAGACTTCCTTCTTGCCCAGCGACTTCCAGTTGTAGCGCTCGGGCGAGCCGTTGAACAGGCGATCGGAGTCAATCGTCAGTTTGCCACCGGTGCCCGACAATGGCTGGTCAAAACCGTACTCGGGAATCTGGCGCACACGACGTGTGCCGGGGTCATAGCTCCAGCCCAGGCGCTTTTCCTTGCCAAACTCAACCGGCTCGGAAACCACGCTGACGCCGCCTTTCTCGCGTTCGGGCAACTTGACCGCATTCATGCCCTGGGACATGGGACTGCCCAGTGGCTGTCCTGCGTTGGCCGGGTCGTTGATCTGACTGAAAGCGCGATTGTCGGCACGACCCCAGACGATGCTGCCATCGGCCAACACATTGGCGTTGTCACGCAGCGTGTGTTCGGTGAAAGCACGCGAAGGCAGCAGATTGTTGAAGGCCAGCTCAAGGCCATTTCTGGGGAACGGGAAGGGCAGCGCCCCCTTGACCGCACCCGTTGTGCCCTGACCGTCTGCGTTCATCACGGCATCCTGGGCATTCTTTCTGGCCGCCGCGCAGACGGCATCCGAGAAGCGAAAGTCACGGTGGCCCTGATAGACCGGAATGCGATAGGTCTTGGGGTATTTGGCAAACATGGCCTTCTGCCCCTCGCTCAGGCGCTCGCCATACTGCGCCAGATTCTCAGCCGTGATGGTGAGCAACGGCTTTTCACCGGCATAGGGGTCCACCGGGTGCTGGCCAGCATGCGGGTTGTATTGAATGCCAGGCGGCGTACCCAGCCATTTGCCCGTGAACTCGGGTACACCACTGGCTGTACCCGCTTTTTCTCCTCCCGTGCAGGTCAACGACTTGCCCAGCCTGGCCAGCTCATCGGGCGTCGCCTTGGCCCAAGCCCCCCCCACAAACAATACACCTGCAGCCAAGACCGCCGGCAAACGGGGTCCCTCTCCTAACTTCATGCCTAGTCTCCTTGGATGCATCCGCCATGCATCTACCTGTCATTGAACTTCTCTTATCGTTCTTCTTCCTTGCCCACTCGCGATTCGGAAGCAACGAAATCATTGTTCGACCGGCGACAATCGCAAACATCGTCAATTAGGACTAGCGCAGGCAGACGCCAGCAACAGACACAAAAAAGCGGGCCATTGGCCCGCTCGGGAAAAGCAGTTTTCGTTCAGCGCTTGATGCCGAACACACCCAGCATCTGCTCCGTCTGCTTTTGCATCTGCTCCTGCATCTGCGTGAACATGTTCTGGGACTGCTCCATATAGCTGCCCATCAAACCCTGCATGGCTTGCGGCTGCATGCTCATGAACTGCTTCCAGGCCTCGGGGTTCATGCCCTGGGACTGGCCCGCAAGCTTGCTTTGGAAGTCCGTGAACATCTGCACGTTCTTTTCGATGTAGCTCCCCATGAAGCCCTGCATGGCATGACCGTAGAAGCGAATGATGTTGGCCAGCATTGCCTCGGAGAACATGGGAGCCCCGCCCGCTTCTTCTTCCAGAATGATCTGCAGCAGGATGGAACGCGTCAGGTCTTCATTGGTCTTGGCATCCCTGATGACCACCGGCTCGCTATCCATGACCAGTTGCTTGACCTCGGCCAGAGTGATGTATGAAGAGGTATTGGTGTCGTAGAGGCGGCGATTGGGATACTTCTTGATGATTCGCTGGCTCCCCACCTGGACATCACCCTCTTTGCCCTCTTTGCTTTCTTGCATCGCAAGTCCTTTATGTTCTGGGGGTCGGCCCCGTCGTCAATTGAGCTATTGCAGTGCAACAGATTTTAGGCAGTGCACAAGCCGCATCGGCAAGCAGTAACCCTGACAACCCTGCTTGTCCGTGTTGCAACAAAGTCGCACCACCGTCACAGCCAGCATCAGGTCTTTGCCATTTATTCACAAAAAACAGTTTGCCGTCTATCGAAATCAAGCTTGCAGAAGGTTTACAGTGCCTCTCGTTGTTTGACGAAAGGCTCAACGGATGATTACCACCAAAACACGCAATGCTGTTTGTCTGACCGCCCTGCTGGCTGCCGCCGGCTTCATGACTGCAGCACAGGCCCAGCCCGATGCTGCTGCGGCCGATGCCGCCAAGCCCGCTGCGCCGCAGGCAGCACCCGCAGCTCAGGCAGCCCCTGCCAATGTGGATGCCGCTGCCGCAGACGCCGCATTGCGCAAGCGCCTGCAGGCAGTTGTCGCAGCCATGGACGGCAAGTCCAAGCTGGCTGCCAACAATTTCAACGAGGAGTTCCTCAAGAACTCCCCCATCGACACCGTGCAGAAAGCCCTGGACTCCGTGCGCACCGGCGTCGGCAGCTGCCAGGCGGTTGGCCGCATGGAAAGCTCCACACCTCTGGCCACCAGCGTGCTGCTGAGCTGCACCAAGGGCTTTGTGCCCATGGAACTGGCGGTCGAGCCCAAGGCGCCTTACCGCATTTCCGGTATCTTGCTGCGCCCGGCCTTCTGGAAATAAGTGCTTTCACCACCAAAAATGGAGCCTCCTGGCTCCATTTTTTGTTGGTACCGACAAAGTCAGATCACCACCGGCTCGGGCTCCAGGCGAATGCCAAAACGTTCGTAGACACTGGTCTGAATTGCCCCTGCAAGCGTCATCACCTCGCCGCCGGTCACGCTGGCGTCGAGGCTGTGGCGATCTCCGCGATTGACCAGCACCAGCGCCTGCTTGTCGTAGACACCCGCGCGGCCCATGGTCTTGCCTTTCCAGCCGCAGGCATCGATCAGCCAGCCGGCCGCCAGCTTGATGGAGCCGTCATCCATGGGATAGTGAACAATCTTGGGCTCGCGCGCGATGATGTCCGCGCATTGCTCGGTCGTCACCGTGGGATTCTTGAAGAAGCTGCCCGCATTGCCGATGACTTCGGGGTCCGGCAGCTTGGCACGACGAATCTCGCAGACCCATTCAAAGATCTGCTGTGCAGTCGGCTGCTCTATGCCTTTTTCCGCCTGCTTGCGCTGCAGATCGAGATAGCCCAGATCCGGCTGCCAGCTCTTGGGCAGCGCCAGACGCACCCGGGTGATCACCGCCCGTCCTTTGAGACCCAGGCCGCGCGGGACAGCCGTCGAGCCCGTCACGGGCCAGTACTTGGGCTGAGCCGGTGCATGTTTGAACACCGAGTCACGGTAGCCGAAGGCACATTGCGCGGCATTGAGGCTGAACTGCTCGCCGGTGACCAGATCGATCGCGTCCAGGGAGTCGAAGCGATCCTGCAGCTCCATCCCGTAAGCGCCGATGTTCTGCACCGGGGCCGCGCCTACCGTGCCTGGAATCAGGGCCATGTTTTCAAGGCCTGTATAGCCCTGGGCCAGCGTCCATGCCACCATGTCATGCCAGCGCTCGCCTGCCCCGATCTCGACAATCCAGTGCCTGTCGGTTTCGCGCAGCAGCCGCATGCCCATGATTTCCATCTTGAGCACCACGGGGGCCACGTCGCCCGTCAGCACCACATTGCTGCCACCGCCAAGGACGAACACAGGCTGCCGCCCCCATAGCGGGTCGGCGAGAAACTGACGGATATCGTCCTGGCTACGAATGCGCACCAGCGTTTCGGCGCGCGCGGCAATGCCAAAGGTGTTGCAATGCTGCAGGGGAACATTTTTCTCGACTAACATCCATCCAATTGTCGCACTGCGCCTGCTCTGCTGCTGGCAAGCAGCACATCACGGCCCGGCGCACTGTGGCTGTTTACCGCTCTGATACTGATAGGAATTACACATGCCTTCTTTTGACACTGTTTGCGAAGCCGATTTCGTCGAAGTGAAGAACGCCGTTGACAACGCCACCAAGGAAATTGGCACCCGTTTCGACTTCAAGGGCACATCGGCCGCCGTCGAACTCAAGGACAAGGAAATCACCATTTACGGCGATGCCGAGTTCCAGCTGCAGCAAGTCGAGGACCTGCTGCGCAACAAGCTGACCAAGCGCAATGTTGACGTGCGCTTCCTGGACATCCAGAAGGCACAGAAGATTGGCGGCGACAAGGTCAAGCAGCTCATCAAGGTCAAGAACGGCATCGAGTCCGAGCTGGCCAAGAAGATCCAGAAGCTGATGAAGGAAAGCAAGCTCAAGGTGCAGGCTGCCATTCAGGAAGAGAAGGTCCGCATCACCGGAGCCAAGCGTGACGATCTGCAGGCGGCCATGGCATTGATCCGCAAGGATCTGGCCGACCACCCTCTGTCGTTCAACAACTTCCGCGATTGAATGAAGCCCCCCCTGCGCAGCTCCGCTGCTTCCCCTTCCCTCGCCTTGCGGGAGGGGGGCGAGGCCGTTGCCACAGGGCGATGCGGCCAGCTCAGCTCCTTGCCCCGCGCCTCTGGCCTGCGTCGCATGGGGCTCATGCTTTCAGTCGCTGTGGCCTCCAGCAGTGCCTTTGGACAGTCCGTAGCCTTGACCGGCGTGCTGGGCAGCAAGGCCTTGCTGGTCATTGATGGCAGTGCCCCCAAGGCGCTGGCCGTCAACGAAAGCCACAAGGAGGTGCGCCTGCTGCAGATCAGCGGCGACTCCGCCGTGGTGGATATCAAGGGCCAGCGCCAGACCGTGCATCTGGGAGCAGCTCCGGTCAGCGTGGGCAGCCGGGGCGGCATTGGCGGCGCCGCGCGCTCGGGCCGGCTGGTCCTGATCGCCGACTCGCGCGGCCATTTTGTGGATCGAGGCTATATCAACGGGAAAACCATGCAGTACATGGTGGACACCGGCGCCAGCACCATTGCCATAGGCCGTGCCGATGCCGATCGCATGGGACTGCCCTACGAGCAGGGTGCCCCCGTCCTGATGCGCACGGCCAACGGCACTGCCCAGGGCTGGCGCATCAAGCTCGACAGCGTCAGACTGGGCGAGATGGAGGTCTACGGGATAGAGGCCGTCGTTGCCCCCCAGTCCATGCCCTATGTGCTGCTGGGCAACAGTCTGCTGACCCGGTTTCAGATGACCCGCAAGGGCAATGAGATGGTTCTGGAAAAGAACTGAACCCGCCTCTCGCCCATGCACGCACGCTACGACGACCCCTATGAAGACCTGCTGGGCCTATGGTCGGATCTGGAGGCCGCACTCGCGGTTTTGCTGACCGAGCCGCTGCGCATCCCCGGCTTTGCCATCAAGCTGCACCAGCTTGATCTATGGCTGCAAGACCTCATCACGCAGGACAGTGATGCCGCGCTGTATCTGATGTTTCAACGTGCCAGCTCGACAACCGTGGGCTATAGCCCGTCTCACGCCGTGGTCTGCGCGGGCCTGTGCCATATCCTTGCCAAGGAGCTTGACCTGCCTCAATCCGAGCGCGACACGCTGATCCAGGCCGCTCTGACCATGAACATCGGCATGACCGTGCTGCAGAATCAGCTGGCCGAGCAACGTACACCGCTGAGCAGCCAGCAAGCCGAAGCCGTCAAGCAGCACCCCACAGAGGGCCGGCTGATGCTGGAGCGGCTCATGGTGCGTGACCGACTCTGGCTGGACACCGTGCAATACCACAATGTGGTGCTGCAGCCCGCGCCGCTGGCACAGTTGCAGCCGCTGGAGCGTCTGGTACGCATTCTGGGCACGGTAGACCGTTATGCGGCCCTGATCAGCCCACGCAAGACCCGTAGCGGCCGCTCGGCTACCGAGTCGCTGCAAGTGCTGCAGCAGGGCGGCCAATACGCCGATGAGGTCAAGCAGGCCTTGATCGATGTCGTGGGCCTGTACCCGCCCGGCACCTATGTGCAGCTGGACAATGGCGAAGTGGCCGTGGTGCTGCGCCGCGGAAAAAGTCTGGAAGAGCCCGAGATTGCCAGCGTGATCGACCGTGACGGCCACAGCATGTACCCGCCCATCTGGCATCTGGACGGGCGCAGGCCGGCCATCACCTCCGCGCTGGCGCGTTCCTCGCTGACGCTGGATCTGGACCTGCGCTCCATGGCACAGCTGGGCATTCACAGTGCACGCGGCAATGCGGAGCTGTACCGCATGGTGAAGCTGCCGGGCAGCAGACGCTGACCCTTTCTAGACGCCTTGTGCAGCGATCAGGCCGGCATGGTGGCCACGCGTGAACGCCTCTTCCAGTACCGAGTAGCCGGCCCAGTCCGAATGCGCAAAGCTCAGCCGCGCCGTCGCAGGCGTGGGCAGGCCTTGCACTCGCTCCCCATTCAATAGCAGATTGCGCTTGCTGGCACTGAACTTGACGGCTATTTCACTCAATATCCGCTGATCGCCAGGACGCGGAATCGCCATCGCATGGCCATAGCGGGTGATTTCCATGCGTGTGGCATGCCGCAGCAAGTCTGGGTGCGGCTCGCTCAGCGTGTTCACAATGCGCTCGCGCCAGAAGGCAAACGGCTGCTGCATCAATTGCCGGCGCCCATCGGCCCAGTCCCCCAGCGCCTGGTAGTAGCTCAGCACCGTGGGCTGGCTGCGGATGCGGTCCAGTCGCTGATTGCCCGCATCCACATAGCCCAGCCCGCCCGCATTGCCATCGCGGTACAGCACATTGTCCCAGGCGGGCTCGGCGCCAGGGTAGTCGGCCAACGGTCGGTCGATATGGATGTTCGCCACCAGCCAGGGGGCCCAGTCCAGGCGAGCCGCCACGGCACGCAGAAAATCGGGCGCATTGCGCAGCACTCTTGCAGCAACAAAGCTGGGCAGCGCCACCACGCAATGGCGCGCCAGCCAGCGCTCATGCTGCTGGCGGCCATGGTGATAAACCTCGATCTGCACGCCGCCCGCGTCCTCGGTGACGGCAAGCACGCTGCAATCGGTCTGCAGCTGCGTGGCTTTCAGTCCCGCCGCCAGTTGCTGCGACAGCCAGCCATTGCCCTGGGGCCAGGTCAGCACCTGCTCGCCATCCGCTTCGCTCTCGTGCTCGGACTGCGGACGCGGCGCGTGGAAACCATGGCGGCTGGCGAAATAGTGAATCCCCGCCCAGGCCGATACGCGGCTCAGACCGGCACCGAAATCATCCCGGCAGCTGTAGTCCAGATACCAGAGCAGACGCTCGTCATCGAGGCCCTGCGCCGCCAGCCATTGGTCGAAACGCTGTGCATCGAGCACGGCATGAGAGGCAGGCAGACCCGCTTCGCGCTGCCAGACACGGATGGACGGCATGGCAAAGGCCGCCGCCCGAGACGCTGCCTCGACCTGCTTTTCAAACAGCGCATATTGCTCCAGCGTGCGCTGGCTCACGCCCTGCACCGGCAACAGTCCTTCGTGCCAGCCGCCCTGCCAGTACAGACGCTCCTGCGGGCTATGGCAGAGATAGCGCTCGTCATAGCGCCAGCGGCCAGCGAAGCGCTGGCGCACGCCCAGCTCCTCGAGCCAGTCCTGCACCTCATGGGCATCGTCGCCGGGAACGGGCAGATAGTGGGCACCCAGGGGGCAGGCAATGCCCTTGACTTGCCCGGCCTGGCTGTTGCCTCCCATGGCGGCCTGGGTATCGAGCAAGGCTGCGCCCTGCACGCCAGCCAGTTCCAGCGCGCGTGCGGCCGCCAGCCCGGCCATGCCCCCGCCCGCAATCACGACCGGCGCTCGGTGCACCACCGCAGGTGCAGGCAGCTCCAGCCCCTGCGCCAGGCGCTGCCAGAAAGGGCGCAGGCCATGACCACGCTCCAGCGCCACGCCGCTGAAGCCGCCAGGCAAGTCCTCCAGTCTGGGCGCTGGCTGCTTGCAGCCGGCCAGGCCAGCTGCGCCCAAAGCGCTGGCAGCCGCCAGCCCGAGCCAGTCGCGCCGCTTCAGATCGGCCCGCATCAATGCTCCACCTTGCCCCACTCGCGCTCATAGGTGTTGACCAGCACCTGATTAGACAGGCGATTCACCTCGGTCGGCAGGCGCGCCATATCGAGAGGGAAGTCAAACATCAGGCGCAGCGTGGGCAGGGTCAGAAAACGCATGCCAGCGGGCAAAGCCTCGGGCTCGCGCCAGGGACGGTGGCTGGCCAGCACAAAACCCCATTCGCCAAAACTGGGCACATGCACGTGATAGGGCTTCGCCGTCAGACCCACGGACTCCACGGTCTGCACCACGGTCCAAAAGCTCTGGCGCGCAATCAGCGGCGAGGTGGTCTGAATCACGGCATAGCCGCTGGCCGCCAGACGCTTGTCCAGCAGCGAATAAAAACTATTGGTGAACAGCTTGCCTATGGCGAAATTCGTGGGATCGGGAAAGTCCACCACGATCACATCGAAGGTGTCTGCAGTCTCCTGCAACCAGTGAAAGGCGTCGGTGTTGACGATGCTCACGCGGGCATCGTTGAGTGCATTGCCATTGAGCGCCGTCATCATGGCATTGCTCTTGAACAGGCCGGTCATGGCCGGGTCCAGCTCCACCAGCACCACGGACTCCACGCCAGGGTACTTGAGCACCTCGCGCACGGCCATGCCGTCGCCGCCACCCAGCACCGCCACCTTCCTCGGTGCACCATGTGCGGCCATGGCGGGGTGGACCAGCGCTTCGTGATAGCGGTACTCGTCGCTCTGGGCAAACTGCAGATTGCCGTTCAGGTACAGCCGCGCGCCCTGGCGTCCCTGTGTCACCACGATGCGCTGGTAGGGCGAGCTGCTGCTCAGCACGATGCGGTCCTGGTAGAAATGGTCGTCGGCCAGCCGGGTCAGCTGATCCGCGCCCGCGATGCCGCCACCCAGGGCCAGCAGCACCAGCGCACAGGCCCAGGCATGGGCGCGCAGATTGCGCAGCTCATGCTTGAACAGCACCAGGGCCCACACGGCAATGGCCGCGTTCATGAAGCCGAACAGCAGACCTGTGCGCACCAGCCCCAGCTTGGGCACCAGCACGATGGGAAACGCCAGCGACACGGCCAAGGCTCCCAGATAGTCGAAGGTCAGCACCTTGGAGACCAGATCCTTAAGCGATGCATTGCGCTTGAGAATGCGCATGACAAGCGGAATCTCCAGCCCCACCAGGGTGCCCACCACCATCACCATGCCGTAGAGCAGAAAGCGGAACGCGCCCGGCGCATAGGCATTGGCCAGAAACAGCACGGCCGGCAAGGCACCGCCGACCAGCGCCACCATCAGCTCCACGCGCAGAAAATGCGCGGGCAGCTGATCTTCGAAATAGCGCGACAGCCACGAGCCTATGCCCATGGCAAACAGATAGGTGCCGATGATGGTGGAGAACTGCAGCACCGAATCACCGAGCAGATAGGATGCCAGCGCGCCTGCCGCCAGCTCATAGAGCAGACCGCAGGCCGCAATCACGAACACACTGGCCAGCAGCGCCACATCAATGGGCCTAGGCCCCAGGCCAGCGCTGTCCTGCTCGGCCACCATCGAAGTCATCAAAGGTACTTTCTATCTAGTTCAGCACACCATCGGCCTGCACTCCTCAGGAATCAGCACTTCCCATTGGACTCTGAAGCTCAGACCCGGCGCGCTGCAAACGAGGGACTGCCAGCAAGCGCCGCCGCGCAGCGATGCAGTCGTCCCCCTCCCGCGTAGCGAGAGAGGGGGAAGGCGCGGGCGCCTCAGGGGGTGTTTAGTGAATCGCCGCAGCGACGATGATGCTGATCCCCAGGCACATGGCCGCCACCACCATGGCCAGTGCCTTGTTGTGCTTCTCCACGATCTCGGCCCACATGTCCACGGGCGTGATCTTGTCGATGATGATGAAGCACAGCCAGAACACCACCACGCCCACCAGGGCGTAGATGATGGAGCCGAAGAAGTTCTGGGCGCTGAACCAGTCGAAATTCATGATGTCTCTCCTGTAATGAGATAGGGGGCCTGCCTGTAAGAGCAGCGACGCTTATTTATGGCTGCCACCAGAGGTGTAACCACCGTAGGAGCCGCTGCTGGAGCGGCTGTACGTGCAGTTGGGATCTGTGCGCGGGTCGCAGTTGGGACTGGACATGCAGGCACGCAGGAACGGCAGGATGAACAGCAGCAGGAACAACCAGAACAGAATCGTGCCCCAGCTGAAGCCGCTGCCCGACAGAGGACTGACCTGGGAGCGATCCTTGAGCTTGGCCGTGCCGAACGCCTTGGCCACCGTCTCAGCCGAAACGCGCTGGCCATGGGTCCAGGTCGTTTCCTGATTGGCAGTCTCCAGCGCCAGCGTGGACTGCTTGCCGCCATTGGCAAAGTCCACATTGCTGGACTTGGCGCCCTTGAAGACGGGCCAGTAGAACTCGCCCTCTGCATATTCCGTCTCCGCCAGGTAGGCGTAGTCGCGCTGGTATTTGCGCTGCAGATAGGTCGCAGTGGCGCCGTTCTTGCTGAGCTTGGGAGCACCCGTGATGACGCGGGCCGTGCTCCAGCCGTCTTCTGAATCGACGATGAACGAAAAGCCCGCCTTCTTGTTGTAGAGCAGGTACTCGTCCCAGGTGAAGCTGTCGTCCTCATCCTCGCCCAGACCACGCCCGCTGCGCCTTTGAAAACCCACGACCTGCCATTTCAGGCCATCCAGCGTGCCTTCGCTGCCCAGCGGGATCGGAGGCTTGACCTTTCTGCGCTGCTCGGCATAGCTCAGCTCCGCCCCCATGCCCTTGGACATGTCGATCAGGCTGCCACAGCTGGGGCAGCTCAGGGCCTTGGTGGTATCGAAGCGCACGGGCACCACGGCACCGCACTTGGGACAGTTGAAGTGGCGGCCCTGGGTTTTCTGCTGGGCGCTGCTGCGCAGGCCCTGCATCTGCAAAGCATCCAGCGCCACGGCTGCCCCCAGGCTGAAGGCCGGTGTCTTGTCGCTGAAGTCGATGGAGAGAATCTGGTTCTTGTCGCTGCGCAGCTCCACCAGCTTGAAGCTCTTGCCCAGCTGAGGCAGTTGGGGCAGCTCGCCCTGAGCCGCCATCAGTTGCGCATCCTGAATGCTGGTGACGGTGAAGGATTCGGTGCCTGCCTTGAGCTCGCGGCCCATTCGCCATTCACGCTGCTGGAACTCGGTCACGTTCCAGCCCGGCGGCTGCCAGCTCACGGCAAAGACAAAGCTGCCGTTGTCCTCGCTCAGCCAGGCCAGCTCGCCGTTGCTGAGCGCAGCCACCCATTCCGACCAGTTGCCAGCCGCGCTTTTGTACTGCGCGCGGCCCACGATGGTGAAGGGCTCGGGCTTGCCGTTGCGCTTGACCATGCCCGAGGCGCCCAGTTGCAGCGGGCTGTAGTCCTCGAACACCTCGGCCATGGAGCCAATGCGCTTGAGCGTCTCGCCATCGCGCAGCACGGTGCTGCGACAGAACTCGCAGACGGCAAAACTCGATTGCGCACTGGCGAAGTGGACCGGCGCGCCACAACCAGGACAGGGAGCGCTGTAGTCGCGCTGCGATGGGCTGGAAGCCATATCTTTTTGCTATTTAATCAGGAGCTTCTTGCGCTTGAATGGAAGAGGCCTGAAGGCGGCCTCGGCGAAATGTAGCAGCCGCGTCCTAGCGATGCTTGCTCTTGCCGTTCTTGCGGGCCGCGCCCTCTGCAGGCTTGGAGCCATCGGTCTTTTTCTGTCCCAGCCTGGATTCCTTGCCGGCGATCAGGCGCTGGATGTTTTCGCGATGACGCCAGACCAGCAGGATCGCCATCACGACAATCGCGGCAGTAATGGGCGTTTCCGCATCCCAGACGATGCCGCTGCACAGCACGTAATACACGGGCGCGAACACCGATGCCACCAGCGCGGCCAGGGAGGAATAACGGAAGAACACGGCCACTATGACCCAGGTCAGGGCCGTCGCAAGACCCAGCCAGCCGCTGATGCCCAGCAGCACGCCCAAGGCCGTGGCCACGCCCTTGCCACCCTTGAAGCCGAAGAACACCGGGTACAGATGGCCCAGGAAAGCCGCCAGGCCGACCAACGCGACCGTGCTGTCGCCCAGCCCGAACTGCGCGCCGAAGGCTTTGACCAGCACCACGGGCACCAGGCCCTTGAGCGCATCCAGCAACAGCGTGACAGCCGCAGCCGCCTTGCTGCCCGAGCGCAGCACATTGGTGGCACCGGGGTTGCCGCTGCCATAGGTGCGCGGATCGTTCAGGCCCATGACGCGGCTGACGATGACGGCGAAAGACAGCGAACCAATCAGATAGGCCGCGATGACGGCAATAACGGGATAGAGGGCGTTCAAAGGAATTCCTCGGCCAGAGACTGGCCCTTAGGCCCGCCAACCCAAGTCGACGGAGCCGATTGTTGTCACGACTTACGCAAGTTCGGACCGTGCATGCTTTCTTGTCGATAGCAATGCCGTTGTAGATCCTTGATTGCGTATGTTTTAGTTGTTTGCTTTTTTGCCAGCCGGCGTCTGCCCCGGCTGACCAGCCCCCTATTCTGCCAGCGCGCAGTGCACCGGCCGGGCATCGAGCAAACGGGTGCAGACCTCAGGGGCCAGTTGCACCAGATAGCCGCGCCGCCCGCCATTGATGGCGATGCGTGGCAGCGCGAGTATGGTTTCCTCGATATAGACCGGCATTTCGCGCCTGGTGCCGAAGGGCGAGGTGCCGCCCACCAGATAGCCGCTGTGGCGGTTGGCCACTTCGGGCTTGCAGGGCTCCACGCTCTTGGCCCCGATCTGGCGTGCCAGGTTCTTGGTCGATACCTTGCAATCGCCATGCATGAGCACGATCAGCGGCCTGGCATCCTGATCCTGCATCACCAGGGTCTTGACCACCGCATGCTCGTCCAGTCCCAGCTGACGCGCCGACTCCTCGGTACCGCCATGCTCCACATAGTCATAGGGGTGCTCGGTGAACTCCACCTTGTGGGCCCTGAGCATCTGCGTGGCCGGAGTCTCGCTCACATGGGGGTTTTTGTCTTTTTTTGCCATGATTCAATTTTGATAGCTAGTGGCGCATACCCGATATGGGCCACTAGCCATTTTCCCTCAATAAAGCGATCAGACAGCAGGATCGCGCATCTCCCAGCGGATGCGGTCGATTTCGGCCAGCAGCTCGGCAGACAGCTCGGTTCCCCAGGCATCGAGATCCTCGTCGAGCTGGGCCACCGAAGTCACACCGATGATGGTGCTGGCCACCTGCCACTTGGTGTAGCAAAAGGCCAATGCCAGCTGCGTGGGAGTGAGGCCGTGCTCGCGCGCCAGCGCGTTGTAGCGGCGCGCGGCGGCCAGCGCATCGGGGCGACCCCAGCGCTGTTTCTGCACGGATTCATACCTGGCAATGCGTGCCTGCTTGGGCGCACCGGCCTCGGTCGGCGCAAACTGATCGAACTTGCCCGTCAGCAGGCCGAAAGCCAGCGGCGAATAGGCCAGCAGCGACACCTCGAGACGGTGACAGGTTTCGTCCAGCCCGTTCTCATAGCTGCGGTTGATCAGGCAGTAAGGGTTCTGGATCGCGGCCACACGCGGCAGCCCATGCTGCTCGGCCAGTCGCACAAACTCGTGCACGCCATAAGGCGTCTCGTTGGACAGACCGATATGGCGAATCTTGCCCTGCCTGACCAGACCGGCCAGCGCCTGCAACTGCTCGTGAATGGGCGTGAGCGAGCTTTCCTTCTGCGGGTCGTAATACATAGTGCCGAAGGCCGGCACATGGCGCTCGGGCCAGTGAATCTGGTAGAGGTCGATCACCTCGGTCTGCAGGCGCTCAAGGCTGGCGTCGCAGGAACGAACAATGTCATCCGCCGACATGCCAGAGCCTTCGCGGATCCAGGGCATGCCGCGCGATGGACCGGCCACCTTGCTGGCCAGCGTGATCCGCTCGCGCATGCCGGGGCGAGCCTTGAGCCAGCGACCGATGATGGATTCCGTCGCGCCAAAGGTGGTCTCACGGGCGGGCACGGCATACATCTCGGCCGTGTCGAAGAACTCCACGCCGCGCTCCACAGCTCGGTCCATGATGCGCCAGGCTTCAGCCTCATCGACCTGCTCGCCGAATGTCATGGTGCCCAGACAGATGGGGCTGACGCGCAGATCGCTCTGCCCCAGAGCAACGGGATTCATGGAAAGACGGGAAGTGGATGCAGCAGAAGTCATGCTTCCAAGTTTAGAGCCTGACCGTACAAGATCGGGGCAGACTCCTTGTTTTTGCTGACACCGCTGTCCCGCGCACGACGGGCCATGCTGCAAGCGCAGCAATAATCAAAACAACGGAGACAATATGACAACGCACAACCCCGCGCAGACCGGCCAGCTCACCGATATCCCGCCCTATCAGCCGCGCCGCCAGTGGCGCTCGCAGATGCTGCCCGTGCGCAATATGCACTACCACCAGCGAAGCTGGGAGCCCGAGCCGGCTTCTGGAATCGATCCCGAGTTGCCCGTGCTGGTGCTGGCCCATGGCTGGATGGATGTGGCCGCCTCCTACCAGTTTGTAGTCGATGCCTTCAGCGACGCCTTTGTTCAGGGCCGCCGCATCCTTGCCCACGACTGGCGCGGCTTCGGCCTGAGCCGCTGCACCGAGCCCTGCGACAGCTACTACTTCACCGACTACCTGGCCGACCTGGACATGCTGCTGGAGCAGATTTCACCCGATCAGCCCATCGACCTGGTCGGCCACAGCATGGGCGGCAATATCTCCTGCATGTATGCCGGGGCGCGGCCCGAGCGCATACGCCGCTTTGTCAATCTCGAGGGCTTCGGCATGGCGCCCACAAGGCCCGACCAGGCCCCCGGGCGTCTGGCCCAATGGATGGATCAGCTGCGCGAGCAGCGGGCGGGCGGCATGGGTCTCGCCCCCTACGACAGCGTGGAGGCCGTGGCCAATCGCCTGCAGAAAACCAATCGCCGCCTGCCCCGCGACAAGGCGCTATGGCTGGCTCATCACTGGTCGGCCCCGGATGCCCAGGGCCGCTGGCATATTCTGGGCGACGCCGCACACAAGCTCTCCAACCCCTATCTCTACCGCGTGGACGAGGCCCTGGCCTGCCTGGCCGCCATCAGCGCGCCTACCCTGTCGGTTGAAGCATCGGACGACAGCCTTGGCCATTGGCACCAGGGCCGTTACACGCTGGAGCAGTACCACGAGCGCATTCGCCACATCCCGCAATGCGAGATCGCCCGCGTGCAAGACGCCGGCCATATGCTGCACCACGACCAGCCCGAGGCCGTGGCCAGGCTGATCGAGGATTTTCTGCGCTGACCGCTTGCTATCTAAAAAAGAGCTTTTGGCGCATGTTATCAAATGATTTCAGATCTATTTACCTCTTAAATCAATTGAATACATACGCTATCAGCTCATTTAACAATAGCAAACTCTGGATCACCGAGCCTGCAGCTCCAGCACATGGCGCCAGCGCCCGGGCTGCATCCGCAGCGGGCGATAGCGGCCGTCGGCCCATTCCGCACTCATGTCGGCATAGCGGCCCGACAGCGCCAGCCCGCTCTGCCCGGTCTGGTAGATGAACTGCGAGGACTCCGGATCGCTGAGGTCGTAGATGGCGCGCAACGAGGGCGCATGGCGGCTGACAAAGCGTCCTCCCAGCGGACCTTTGGCATCGGCGGGCGACGGGTTGGCGTTGTACTGCCCGACGTTGACGCTATAGGTGTCACCGCCCGAGGCCACACTGACATTGAACACGCCGGCCAGCGCCGCCACCGCGCCCAGCGGCTTGTGCGCGCTGAGCGCCGGATGCGCCGCGCCCCAGCGGCTTGTGCGCGCTGAGCGCCGGATGCGCCGCGCCCCAGCGCCATTGGCGCGGATCATTGCCATAGGCCGCCTGCAGCTTGTCCAGCGTTCGGGTCAGCGCCTGCCCTGACTGTTGCTCACAGCTCAGCGGCGCGCACCACCAAGCGTCATTGCGCGCCAGCATTCCCTCCAGCCCGGCGCGGAAGTCACGCTTGCCGTAGCTCATGGCAAAGCGCTGCTCGCCAATGCGCGGAATCACCAGGCCGCGCGTCAGCTCGTCGACCCATACCGAGAAGATCAGCGGCTCGGGCCTGTCCCGCTCCATCTGCCCCTCAAAGCCCGCCAGCAGTTGCTGCGCCTGCTCTGCCAAGGCGTGGCTCGATTGCGCCTTGCGCAGCACGGGCAGCAAGGCCTGGGTGGCCAGGGACTGCACATCGTTCTGAATCGCCGCCATGCTGGCCACGTCATGCTGGCTGCCTGCCGCCAGCAGTTGCTCTATGCGCTGGTGGCGGTAAGGCAGGCTCCAGTCCTGGGTCAGAAAATGCGCATAGCCGGCATCCGTCACGCGCTGGTTGGCCGTGGCCACAAAGCCGCGCGTGCCGCCATCGTCCTGCGGCGTCTGGTCGTATCCCAGCCAGCCCTGCCAGTCATACCGCGCATCCCAGCCGGGCGCCGGCGCCACGCCGCGCAAGTCATTGCCCGGCGCACGCACAGGCACCCTGCCCGCGGCCTTGAAGCCGATATGTCCTTGCACATCGGCCGCCACAATGCTTTGCATGGGCGAGTGGTAGATGGAAAATGCCTCGAACAATTCGGGCACGGTCTGCGCCCCGTTGGCTCTGAGGCCGGCCTCCACCGTGCGGTTGTCAGTGTCCAGCGCTGCCCAGCGCAGGGCCAGCGCATAGCGATCGGTGTTGATGACCTTGCCGTATTGCTGCTGCGCGTCGCTGATCACCGGGCCGTGGCGCGTGCTGCGCAGCGTCACCCTGACATCGCTCTGGCCCTTGACCTTGAAGACTTCCTCGCGCACGACAAACTTTTCCCAGCCCATGGGCGTGCGGTACTGGCTGGCATCGGTCGGGTTGATCTGTTCCAGATACAGATCCTGCACATCGGGGTTGGTGTTGGTAAAGCCCCAGGCCACCTGCGCCGTACGGCCCAGCACCACGAAGGGCATGCCGGGCAAGGTGGCACCCGTTACATCCAGCGCGCTCAGGACGCTGCCGTCGCCGGCCCGGCCCTCTGGCGACTGAAGGCGCGCGAAATACCAGATGGCTGGAGCGCTCAGCCCCAGATGCGGATCGTTGGCCAGCAAGGGCTTGCCGCTTCGGGTCTTGCTGCCGGCCACCACCCAGTTGTTGCTGCCCAGTCCGTCGTTGCTGCCCATGTCCCTCGCCATGGAGGCCGCCCATTGCTGTAGGGCAGATTCAATCTGCTGCACCGGGACAGAGAGCTTCTGCGACGCATCGGCCTCGCGGTACACGCCCAACTGGCGGTAAAGCTGGGCTAGATCAACGGCCGTCGCGGGCTGCTCGCCCGGATAGGCAGGCATCAGCTGCCACAGCTGCTCGGTGCTCAGGACCTGCAGCAGATTCAGCCGTGCGAACTCGTTGCCCCAGTTGCCACCCAGATCCAGCGCCATCATCAACGCCCAGCCCACGGTGTCTTCAGGCTCCCAGGTCGATGGCCCTCCTGCTCCGGCCCTGGTGCCCAGCAGCAGGAACTCCGGCGCTGCAGCCTGCGAAGGCCTGGCATAAAAGGCGGCGATACCCTGACTGTAGGCCTGCAAGGCCTCCTGCACCGAGGGCGGCAGCGCCGCGTACTGGCGACGCGCCGCGCCATGAATATCGAGAGCACGCATCAGCTTGTCCAGCTCCAGCGTGGCCGGCCCCAGAATCTCCGACAGCTGCCCCTGCATGAGACGGCGGTTGAACTCCAGCTGCCAGCCGCGCTCCTGCGCATGGACAAAGCCCAGGGCCCGCCAGACATCCTGCGGCGACCGGGCGCTGATATGCGTGATATCGGACTCGTCGCGCCTGACCCACACGCTGCGCTCAAGCCCGGCGAGGACCAGCTTGCCATCCATGCGCGGCTGGGCCCGCATGCCATAGACCGCCAACGCGGCCCCTGCCAGCAAAACCAGCCCGGTGGCCGCAGCCGCCAGATTCAGTGTGCGCCTGAGCCAGGGACGTGCAGAGGGTTCTGCCGCCGAAGTGATGTCTCCCATATCGCCTCTTGTCATGCGTCCGGTGCGCAACATCCACATGCTGATCGCGTCCAGCCATGGGCGACAATACCTGTTTGGGCCACGGCCCGTAGAACGTGTTTACGATCTCCTCGCGCCGCGACAGTGGCTTTGCGGGATGGAATGCGAGGCGCGATACCGCAGCAATAGCTCTGCTATTGCGAGGATTCGCAACGCCGCAGACCCCCCCTGACCGGGCGTCCGCAAAGACACTGTCCCGAAGGGTTGGAGCGAAATCGGGCGATTTACTGCGCGCTGTCTCTTGCTTGCACCACGGTGCAAGCGGCGAGCCATCGCTTCGAACTCATCCCGATTGCGCTCCAACGCGGCTGCGTAGAGATCGTAAACGCGTTCTTAGTAAAACGACTTACGCAGATTCGGATCAGGCATGGCGCTCCATGCCTGTCGTGCTTCCCTGTTCGCGTCAGTCCCAAGGAATTCAACGCATGTGGCCCTTCAGTCTGCTCAAGAAACTCAGCCAGGACCCCGCCGTGGGTCAGACCCGGGGCGACTATATCGGCTGCTATCTGCTGGGCACGCATACCAGCGGGCGCGACGATGACATCAGCTATATCTCGCTGGCCACCACGCGCGAGCAGCTGGAGCAGGATGCGCGCCAGTATCTGCAGAATTTCCTGGAGCAGCATCCGCAGTTGACCGAAACAGAGCGCCTTGCCCTGCAGGATCTGCTGGAGCACTGGAATGCGCGCGCCGATGCCCATCTGGCCAAAGCAGCCGGCAAGCCCAGCCAGCCCCTGGCCGTGCAGGGCGGCAGCGAGCTGTTCCTGCGCACCGGCATGCGAGCACGCAAAAAGGAAAAAGGCGTCTATCTGGAATAGACGCCGGGGCGGCGGCTGCTGCCCGGCGGCTGCCGCTACTGCGTGAAATTCATGTCAAAGCCGGCTTCGGTCAAGCGCACCTCGCCGCCTGCTTTTTGCAGCCAGCCCCTGGTGACGGCCCAGTCCAGCGCGGACTGACGCTCGCCGTCGAAGATGCCATGCTTTTGCAGGTCGGCAGCAAGCGCTTTCTCGCTCATTCCTTCGCCGGCACGCAGGCTTTGCTCCACCACCAGGATGTAGACCATTTTGTGGGCTGCGATCTGAATGCTCTGCTCTGTCATGTTCACAAGTCCTTGTTCTTGAATGAAGGGAAAGCCGGGTGCCCGCCAGGCTCCAGGCCTTGCGCCCTGGCCTGCTGCTTGTGTTTTATGCCGCGAGCCATACCCACTCTGGCAGTGAGTTTGTAGCCATCTCTCTAGTATTTCCGATGCGTTTCCTCTGCTTGC
The DNA here is from genome assembly GCF_039581415.1 of Comamonas sp. F1-6. NCBI lineage: Bacteria > Pseudomonadati > Pseudomonadota > Betaproteobacteria > Burkholderiales > Comamonadaceae > Comamonas > Comamonas sp. F1-6. Next base: position 78,422 of record NZ_JBCPWN010000004.1, on the reverse strand, counting down.
CGGCTCCGCAACATGGTGCCGGCGCTTCAGTTTCAGAACTGTGTTTCAGGGAGGTCATCATGGCTCGCCACACGCCCATAGAACGCTATCGCAATATCGGCATCTCCGCGCATATCGATGCCGGCAAGACCACCACCACCGAGCGCATACTGTTCTATACCGGGGTCAACCACAAGCTGGGCGAAGTCCATGACGGCGCTGCCACCATGGACTGGATGGAGCAGGAGCAGGAACGCGGCATCACCATCACCTCGGCGGCCACCACGGCCTTCTGGTCGGGCATGGAGCACAACTTCCCGGCCCATCGCATCAACATCATCGACACACCCGGCCACGTGGACTTCACCATCGAGGTCGAGCGTTCCATGCGCGTTCTCGACGGCGCGGTCATGGTCTACGACTCCGTGGGCGGCGTGCAACCACAGTCGGAGACCGTCTGGCGCCAGGCCAACAAGTACAAGGTGCCGCGCCTGGCCTTCGTCAACAAGATGGACCGCGTGGGCGCCGATTTCTTTCGTGTGCGCCAGATGATGGTGGACCGCCTCAAGGCCCACCCGGTTCCCATCGTCATCCCCATCGGAGCTGAAGCCGATTTTCATGGTCTGGTCGACCTCATCAAGATGAAAGCCATCTTCTGGGACGACGAGTCGCAGGGGGTGAAGTTCGAGTACCAGGAGATCCCCGCTGCACTTCTGGCCAGCGCACAGGAATGGCGCCAGAAGATGGTGGAAGCCGCTGCCGAGGCCAATGAAGCCCTGACCGAGAAATACCTGGACAGCGGCGACCTCGGTGCCGAGGACATCATCACCGGCCTGCGCCTGCGCACCATCGCCACCGAAATTCAGCCCATGCTCTGCGGCTCGGCCTTCAAGAACCGGGGCGTGCAGCGTCTGCTCGATGCGATTGTCGAGCTCATGCCTTCGCCGCTCGATGTTCCTGCCATCGAGGGTCATAGCGAGGACGACAGCGCCAGCACCACGCTGATACGCCATGCCAGCGATGACGAAAGATTCGCCGCCCTTGCCTTCAAGCTCATGACCGACCCCTTCGTGGGCCAGTTGACCTTTGTACGCGTTTACTCGGGCGTATTGGCCAAGGGCGATCTGGTCTACAACCCGACCCGCGGTAAAAAGGAGCGCATAGGCCGCATCGTGCAGATGCATGCCAACGCACGCCAGGAGATCGACGAAATCCGCGCCGGCGACATTGCGGCCTGCGTGGGCCTCAAGGACGTGAGCACGGGCGAGACGCTGTGCGATCCGCAAGCGCCCATCGTGCTCGAAAAAATCTCCTTCCCCGAACCCGTGATCGCCCAGGCGGTTGAGCCCAGGAGCAAGGCCGACCAGGAAAAAATGGGCCTGGCACTGGCGCGCCTCGCGGCCGAAGACCCGTCCTTCAGAGTCAGCACCGACGAGGAATCGGGCCAGACCATCATTGCCGGCATGGGCGAGTTGCACCTGGAAATCATCGTCGACCGCATGAAACGTGAATTCAATGTGGCCGCCAATGTGGGCAAGCCCCAGGTGGCCTACCGCGAAACCATTCGCAAAACAGTCAGCGATGTGGACGGCAAGTTCGTTCGCCAGTCCGGTGGCAAGGGCCAGTACGGCCATGTGGTGCTGAGCGTGGAGCCGCTGGAATCGGGCAAGGGCTTTGAATTTGTCGATGAAATCAAGGGTGGCGTGATTCCGCGCGAGTTCATCCCCGCCGTGGAAAAAGGCCTGCGCGAAGCCATGAACTCGGGCGTTCTGGCCGGCTACCCGGTGGTCGATGTGCGGGTGCGGCTGACCTTCGGCTCCTACCACGAGGTGGACTCCTCGGAGCAGGCCTTCCGCATGGCCGCCATCCTGGGCTTCAAGGAAGCCTGCAAGAAAGCCGACCCGGTGATCCTGGAGCCCATCATGGCCGTCGAGGTGGAGACGCCCGAGGAATACGCAGGCGCCGTGATGGGCAATCTGTCCTCGCGCCGCGGCGCCGTGCAGGGCATGGACGATATCGCAGGCGACGGCAAGACCATCAGGGCCGAGGTGCCGCTATCGGAAATGTTCGGCTATGCCACGCATCTGCGCTCCATGACTCAGGGCCGCGCCACCTACACCATGGAGTTCAAGCGCTACGCGCAGGCCCCGCAGCAGGCGGCGGCCGCAGCGAACGCGACGACCGGTCACCGAAAACAGGGCTAGGCGGATCCAGGCAACTCTGTCGCGGCTCGGCGGCAGAGTTGCCGGGCGGGTTCAGACAGACGACTCAGGACGCATGCAGCCACTGCATGGCCATGGCATCTTCGGTAAAGGGGAAATGCCTGACCTCGGCATGCGTGATATGTCTGCCGACGAACTCGGCCATGCCCGCCAGATGACTGTCGGTCACCAGAGCGATCTGCTCCACCTGATGGCGATGGTCTCTGACAAAGCCCATATGGGCGCTGAAGCCGGCCCAGTTTTCCCAGCCTGGAAAGTCCTTGGACTGAATCATCACCCCATGCAGTTTGGGATGCTCGGCCAGGAATTCGTCCACATCCTGGCTGACGCCGTCAAAATCCTGCTCGGTCAGGGGCCCATGGGGCTCCAGCAGCAAGATGCCTTCGGGTTTCATGAGGGAGTAATTGAGCATATGCAACTCCTGCAGCGAAACTTCACTGTACGCCTGCGCTCACTGGAATGCAGCCCTAGACAGCACCCGCAGCACAGGTTTTCTCTGCCCTTGCCGCCGCTCTGTACGGACTTGCTGAAACGCGACTGATTCGCTTACTGGCAGCCCATGGCCCGGCTCAGGCTCTGCATCTGCTCGCCCAGCGCGGCACGCAGATCGGCGCGCATGGCATCGCGTGTCAGCAGTTCTTCGGCATAAAGTGCCGCCCAGTCAATCCCCACGCCCAGCACCACACCGGCGACCGCTCCCGCCACCGCCCCCACTGCCGTGCCGACACCGGGAACGACAGAGCCCACAGCCGCACCGGCTACCGCTGCCCCGGCCTTGCCCAGACCCTGCTTGGCAGCCGCCTTGGCCAGCACCTTGCTGGCGGCCTTCATCGAGGCCTTGGCCATGGCTTTGCCTGCGACGGCCGCGGCAAAAGCACCGCCCCCCGTGCCCACCAGGGCACTGGCCGTCAGACGCTGGCGTGCATCGCCCAGCAGCTCCAGCGCAGGCAGGCTGGCAACCTCGGCACGCACCAGACATTGCTCGGGACTCAGGGCCAGATGATGACGCGCCAGGGTTTGCTCGATGCGCTGCTGGCCCTCGGCCAGAGCGGCACCGCTGGTCAGCGCCTGCTTTTGCAGGGTCTGCACCCAGCCCTCCAGCCCTGGCGTGGCTCCCAGGGTTTCGCTGAGCTTGTTCTGCAGAAACTGACTCACATCGCCCGTGAGCAGACTGAGGATGCGGCCCCACTCCGCCCCCAGACTGAAATACCAGTCCAGATAGCGCTCGACGGCGGCATCCAGTTGCTGGTTCATCTCCGGGATGCTCTGGCACAGGGCCTGTCCGGCCTGGGCCCGGCCCAGCAGCTGCAGAACCTGCTGACGTGTGGCGTCCAGCGTGCCGAGGCGATAGAGCTGCTGCCCGATGCGCTCGCACTCGGGCAGGCGCTTGAGCGCCAGCGGGCTCTCCTGCGCACGCGCCAGGCCGTCAAGGGCTGCCGTGGTCTGCACCAGAATGCCCAGCACCAGCACGGCAACCAGGGCCAGCAAAGGCGCGGCCGGCAAAGGTGCGGCCGGCGAAGGCACGTCATTGCGCACTGGCCCCGAAGGCCTGGCCTGCAGCAGCAGGGCCGAGGAAGCCGATGCCCCCTGTATGGCGCGCCCCAGGCACAGCAGCACGCCTACCGGGCCGAACAGCGCCAGCAGCAACAGGCGCAGCACGGGCAACTGGGGCAGGTCGGCCATGGCGCCACTCGCCAGCTGCACGGCAAGCAGGGCATCCAGCCCCCAGCGCACCAGCCCCGAGGGCGCAGCATGAATCTGGGCCAGAGCAAGATTCAGCGCTTCAGGCTTCATACCGGCCGCCAGCGCCCGTCCCATATCCTGCTGACTGACCATGCCATAGAGCCAGCCACCGCCCAGAAACACCAGCAGCAGCCAGGTGGCAGCGCGCTGGGTGAAGGCCCAGGCAAAGGCTGGCGATGAAAACTCTCGCTTCAGGCCCGCCTGCATGCCACAGGCCAGCAAGACATGAAGCAAGGGGGCCAGCGCCAGCAGCGCCCATTCCCAGGGCGCCAGAAACCAGGCCTGCCAGAGTGAGCTGGTGCACAACAGCAAGGCCAGTGCCAATGCCTTGCAGGCCGGCCACCAACCGCCGCCGAGCCAGCGGCCGATATGCCCCTGCGGCGCGAACTGCAAACGCAGCAGCTTTTTGCGCAGCATCAGGAGCAGCCAATGCCCCCAGGCTGGCAACAGCACCAGCAGCAGGACTGCGAGCAGCCAGCCCCAGGGCGGCAAGCGCGTCAGCAGATGGGAAAAGCCGGCCAGGGCCGCCAGCCACAGCCAGCCCAGCAGTACCGCGCGCAGCAGAGTCCACGGCCGGGTCGGCCCAAGCTCGGTCGCTGGCGCGCCAGCACGGTTCATGGTTCGCGGCTCTTGCCCGCTGCCCCCCGGCCTGCAGCAGCAATCCCCCTGGCGATGCGAGCGTTGTAGACCGTGAGGCGGCTCATGCCCAGTTGCTCGGCAATCTTGGCGTCGGCTGCCGTACCCAGCAAGGCCACGGCCTCGTCGCTCCAGTCGAAAGCGCTGCTGGCAGCAGCTCCTGTCACCGAGTCAATACCGAGCTCGGTGCGCTTGGCCACCACGCTGGCCTTGCTGATGCCCAGCTGCTTCGCCACCTCGGCATCGGCCTCCCGGCCCAGCAGAGCCAGCGCTGGCTGCGTCCACCGGAAATGCCCGAAGGCGGGAATGCCCAGCGCATTGCGCTTGAGGTTGACCGTCTTGGCCGATGTGCCCCAGCGCTCGGCCAGCACGGCGTCTTTTTCCTGGCCCAGCAGGGCCAGCATTTCCTCGGTCCACGGCAGTGCAGCCTTGCCCATGCGTGCGTCCTTCCCGATCTCAAAAATACAAGCCAGATTGGCATTCAGCCTATATGCAATCTACGTTAACAGCTATTAAAACTGAATCATCTTAGGCACAGACACGAGGCGCAGGCCATGCTGGCGGCTCAACCTCAGCGGCAGTCTGCCGTCAGACATGTCCCCAGTAGATCAGCGCATCCCGGCCTTCCACAGACAGCGATACCTGCGCGCCCACGGGCAGCAGCACCTTGGTGGGCACATGGCCGAAGGGCAGGCCTTGCAGCACGGGGCGCTTGAGCTGCATGCGCAGCCAGTCGACAACGGTCTGCAGCTTGAAGCCCTTGTCGTGGGTGGTGAGCTTGAAGTCGGTGAACTGGCCAAAAATGATGGCTTTTTGCTTTTGCAGCACGCCCGCCAGCAGCAGCTGGGTCAGCATGCGCTCGATCTTGTAGGGGTGCTCTCCCACGTCTTCGATGAACAGAATGCCGCCGTCGACCTGCGGGAAGTAAGGAGTGCCCAGCAAGGACACCAGCACCGCCAGGTTGCCGCCCCACAAGGTGGCCCCGCCGGGGACATAGAAGTCCTTGAGCTGCGGCTTGCCATTGGGCAGCTCGCCAATCCTGGGCATCTGCCAGCCCGCGCCCTCGCCCTGGCCGCTGAGCAGGTCCTCGAAGCAGTCCAGCATGATGTCGTCCACGGGCACGCCGGTCTTTTTGCTGTCCACACCGAAGTCGGCGTTGAGCGCGGGACCCGCCCAAGTGACCGAACCGGTCTGTGCCAGCATGGCCAGCTGAAAAGCCGTGAAGTCGCTGAGGCCGACAAACTTGGTGCCGCCCGCAATCGCCTTGGCCACGGTCTTGTACTTGATGCCCGGCAGAATGCGCGTGAGACCGTAGCCGCCGCGCGAAATCAGCGCCACATCGGCTCCGCTGGCCGCTGCACGGTGGATAGCAGCCAGACGGGTGGCGTCGTCACCCGCAAAGCGCTGGCTGCTGGCCAGCGCATCGGCATCGACCTCCACCTCGTGGCCCAGGGCCTCCAGCTGCTTGATGCCACGTTTGAAGGCTGCCTTGTCGCGCACCGCCCCCGAGGGCGAATAGATATAGACATGCTTGCCGCCATGGCTGTGATCATGGCCGCAGCAGCTGCCATCGGCGCTGTGCACATGGTCGTGATGATCGTGATGACCGTGCTCATGGCTGCAGTGCTCGTCATGCACATGAGCCTGGTGGACCGGCTCCTGCCCGTGCGAGTGGGCGTGGTGGGGATCTTGCTGCTGGGGCGCTGTAGTGGATCCAGGGGATTTGCGCGAGGTTGCCAAAGCCTTTTCATGCGGCCATCGGCCGCATGCTCCGTGAAAAGTGGGTGAATCCGCAGATTCAGAAGTTCATACGACTTCCGCAAAACAGGTTCAGGCCGGGCGACTGCCTCGGAAGGCAAGCCCTTGTTGCATTCTTGTTTGCGTAAGTCCTGGTTCAGATTCTTGCTCCGCCGGTCTGACCGATCGGGCTACGGCGCAAAGTATTCCACAGCCGCTGCACCACCGCCCTGCTGTGCTGCAGGAACCGGAGCGCCAGGCCGGGTTTGCCGCCAGACCCTGGCCTGTGCCGCCAACTGCGGCACGGCCTGCAGCCAGGCTGCCTGCCATTGCGCAGCAGACACGGGCTGCTGCGTGGCTGCGCGCTGCAGCCACAGCCTGCCGGCCTGCGCCCATTGCTGCAGCAGATCGGCGGGCGGCGCAGCCAGCTCGGTCTGCAGACGCGGCCAGGCCTTGAGCACGGCCCGATGGCCGGGCTGCGCAAACGGTGCATTCCAGGCGCGGTCCTCTTCGGCATTGCTGCGCCCTTCCAATTCGGCCATGGCCCTGGCCACATCCCAGCCGGGCTTGCGCGCTGCCTGCTCAAACCATTGCCGACGCGGCTCTGGCTGCGCATTCAGCGGCCAGGTATCGATCAGCCACGCGCCCTCAAAGCGCTCTGACAGGGCTTGCGCTGCAGCCAGACCCAGGCGGCCGCCATCGCCCTGCCCGACCAGGACCAACCGCCGCAGGTTGAGCGCTTCGATCAGCTCGGCGATGACCTGCAAATGCCACTGCGCGCTGTGTCGTTTGTCTTTCTTGGGCTGGTCGCTGCGCCCGAACCCTGGCAGATCGGGCACCACCACACGATGACCGGCGGCCAGCAAATCGGGCAGCAGATGCCGAAAGCCATAGCCCCAGCCCGGGCTGCCATGCAGGCACAGCCAGGTCAGTGCTGCATCCTCAGGCCCTTCATCGACCACCGCCAGACGCAGGCCCTGCAGCGCCGGCAGGTCGCTTCGCCACTGCGGCCGCCAGGGCCAGGCGGGAAGGTCGGCAAACGCCTCATCGGCATTGCGCAGCGCCCAGTCCCTGAGCGGATGCGGCTGCTGCGCCTTTTTTTCCTGGCGTCGCTGCTGGAAGAACTCGGCCATCAGCGCCGAGCATTGCGCGGCCAGCACGCCGCGCAGCACCCGCGTCTGGTGATTGATGGCGGGGTAGCCGAAGACATCGAGCACCGAACCGGCCGCACCGGTCCTGGGTTCGGCCGCGCCATAGACCACGGCATCCACACGCGCATGCAGCATGGCACCGCTGCACATGGTGCAGGGCTCCAGCGTCACATACAGCGTGCAGCCCTCAAGCCGGTAATTGCCCAGAGTCCGAGCTGCTTCGCGCAGGGCCAGCACCTCGGCATGGGCCGTGGGGTCCTGGGCAGAGAGCGGACTGTTATGACCGCGGCCTATGACCTGCCCGTCCTTGACGACCACAGCCCCCACCGGCACCTCGCCACAGCCAGCGGCGCGGCGCGCCTGCTCCAGCGCCTGGCGCATGAAGTGTTCGTGCACGGAAGCATCAAGATCCATAGCTATATGCACCTGACAGACAAAGGCTTGACGGATATTCCTTCAAGAAACACCGATACCGCTCAATGACCGCTGATCACCAGTTCCTTGCGCTCGCCGGAGTCATAGCCGTAGAGCGTGACCCGCGGGCTTTGCAACTCGCCCTGCGAATCAAAGGCAATCGTGCCCGTCACCCCTTCGTAGCGCGTCTGGCGCAAGCGGGGCAAATAGGCCTCGGCCTGGGCTGAATCGGCACTCAGCATGGCCTTGGCCAGCACCATGGTCGCGTCATAAGCGTAAGGGCTGTAAACCTGATACTGGCCGGGAAAATGCTGGTCGTATTTCTGCTTCCAGAGCAGACCGCCTGGCATATTGCCCAGGGAGCTGCCGCTCATCACGCAAACCACGTTTTTGAGCGCTGGCACCTTGTCGGCCATGGCAGGCAGGCGCTCCGAACATTGCGCATCACCGCCCAGGAATTTCACCTGATTCATGGCCAGCTGCGACATCTGACGCAGCATGAGACCGGCCTGCGCGTCGAGCCCGCCGAAGAAGATCGCATCGGGCTTGCGGCCTTTGATGGCCGTGAGAATGGACGAAAACTGCGTGGCCTTGTCGCTGGTGTACTGCTTGTCGACAATCTGCACATCGCGCTCGGCCGCAGCGGCTTCAAACAGCTTGACGATGCCCTGTCCATAGGCCGTGCGATCGTCCACGATCGCGATGCGTTTGACGCCCTGGTGCTTGACGGCATAGTCCAGCAGGGCATTGACCATGGCCCGGTCATTGGCGATGACGCGGAAGGTGTCGTCATAGCCTGCCTCGGTAATCGCGGGGTTGGTGGCTGCGGGGGTGATATTGGGAATGCCACAGTCGTTGTAGATCTTGGCAGCCGGCAAGGTCGTGCCCGACTGAAGATGCCCCACCACGGCCGCCACCTTCCTGTCGCAGAAGCGGCGTGCCAGCGCCGTGGCCTGGCCGGGGTCGCCCACATCGTCACCGGCCTCCAGCTTCCAGTGCACGGGACGGCCGCCCAGTTGCAGCTTGCGGGCGTTGAGCTCGTCAATCGCCATGCGCACGCCGTTCTCCTCATCCTTGCCCAGGGCTGCGATAGGACCGGAGACCGGTCCGCCATGGGCAATGCGCACCACCAGAGGCTTTTCCGCATCCGCCGCGTAAGCGGACGACAGGGATGCGGCGACCAGGGCCAGGCTCAGGGCAGACGAGGTGCGAACACAGCGGCTCTGGGCCGAGCGATCAGTCATGGACATGCTTTCTCCTTGATGAAGCGGAAGGCTGTGGCACGCAAGCCTACGCCAGGCCAAAGCCTCAAGCGTAGCGGCAAAGCCTGCGATACCAGCTCGATGTGCAAGCGAAGGGGCAAACCCTGGAGTCTAGGGACCAGAACTCCATTGGAGCAATTGCTAGCAAGCCCGAGCAGGCCCGACTCTTCCTGCGTTGAGCACAGACTCCGGCTGCTGGGGATATTTCGGATTTCGGCTGAAGCTGCCGACCATGCTCTTGCACCATCGCCGACTCAGCGCCTTGATTGTGCCGCGTTGACAGGGATGGTGCACGCTGCGCCGGACTTTCCTGGCTGCAGGGAAAGCCTTTTTTTGAAGGCCGGCAAGTTCACCACGGCCACAGGCACCCGCAGACCGTGCAGGCCCGGTACGGCTTTCGCGACCTCCGCGGTAACAATCAAGGATCTGTGACCTGCCTGCACGGTGTGAGCAGATCCCGCGATGGGGAGCATGGCCACGCGCAATCTATCGGGCCAGCACCTGATTCAGCGCATAAATCGATTGCGCCAGCGCGCGAATATCAGCCTGCTGATGCAGTCTTTCCAGCCAGTGCGCAGGAATGCCGCTGCGCCCCCAGAACGCCCCCGCGATCTGGCCGGCAATGGCCGCTGTGGTGTCGGCATCGTCACCCAGATTGGCCGCCTCCAGAACGACGGCTTCAAAGCTCTCAAGCCTGTCAAAACACCACAAAGCTGCTTCCAGACTGTGCACCACATAGCCCGAACTCTGGATCTGCTCGCGGCTTTTGCCGCGCCAGCTGCCTTGTGCAATCTCGGCAATGCGTGGGCTGCCAAACGGCAGCGCGGCAAGATCCAGCACCTGCGCCTTGTTGGCGCCCAGCAGGGCGCGGCTCAATGTCACGGCAAACAGACGGCAGGCATCCAGGCACTCCGCAGCGGCATGTGTGGTGCGGGAGCTCAGTGCCGCCATCTCCTGCACCTCTTGCTCGTCATGGGCATACGCCATGGCCACCGGAGCCAGCCGCATCAGCGAGCCATTGCCAGCGCTGCGCGCATCTTCACTTCCCGCCAGCGCATTGCCGGTGCGCAGGTATTGCTGTATCGCCTCGCGCGTTGCCATGCCGATATCAAAGCAGTGACCGGTGGAGCTCCAGTAACCCCACTGATACCAGTTGGCGTAGCGCGTCATCTGGTCCCCAGGGTCGCAACCTCCTTTAACGACCAGGCTCTCGGCCAGGCACAAAGCCATGGACGTGTCATCCGTCCATTGTCCGGCCCTCAGTGAAAACGGCCCGCCCCCCACCATATCGGTCAGCGGCGCAAAGCTGCCGCGCGCCCGGAACTCCAGCGTCGTGCCCACGGCATCGCCGCAGGCCAGGCCCAGCAGAGCTCCTTCAAAACGGTCCAGCGTGTTCATTGTCCGGCCCTCAGCTGCGCACGCGCGGCCATCAGCGCAAAACCCAGCAGGTTCTGTCCGCGCCATTTGCGCGGCTGCTCGGCGTCGGGATTGGCCGCGCCCATGCCGATGCCCCAGATGCGGTCGCGCGGACTGGCCTCGACCAGTACACGCTCACCAGTTCTCAGCAGAAACTCCCTCATGGCCGGGTTCTGCGAGAACTTGGCCACACTGGCGCGCACCACGATATCGAAGCACTCCGCCTTCCAGCGTGCCTCGTCAAAATTGCGCACGCTGCGCCCTATCTGCTTGGCACTGGCCGGAGACGGCGCAGCCAGCACCTGCGCGCGCGCCTCTTCATCCCCGAACAGCCGCGCCTTGGCTGCCATCATGAAATGCTCTGCCGTGGCAAAGCGGTCTCCTTCGACGGTAAATGGAGCAGAAAACCACTGGCTCAGGCAGCCTTTGCCCACCGAGCCATTCTTTTCGGGCTGATGGCCCCAGAAGCAAAGGAATTTGGGGCGGTAGCCTTGATCGAGCTGGACCACCAGATCGGGTACGGATCGAATTTCGTAATCTCGGTTCATGTCTGTTCTTCTTGATAATGGTTCAGCCACCAACGGGAAAAGCCCGCCAGCGTGGCGTGAGTGGAGTCAATGGCCTGCAGACCCGGCCCGGTATTGGGCGACCCGCCTTGCTCGCGCAGCACCAGTGCCTTGTGAATCCGCTCGCCCACGCCTTCGAAATACGGCAGAAAGTCATCGACAAATGCCAAGGGCTGCAACTGCGCCAGGGCTTGAGCCTTGGGGCTGAGGCCCGGATCAGTACGGCTGCTGGTGGCGATCACACGCGATATGGGAAAGCCCAGCTTGCGCAGATTGGTCTGCCGAGCCTCGGCGAACTGCGGCTTGATCGCCGACACACAGACCAGCTCGTAACCGGCGGCGCACAGCTGCTCGCAAGCCTGTAGCGCACCTGCAATCGCTGGAATGCCGGACCAGAACTGCGCATCAAAGCTGGCGCGGAAACGATTGAGAGCCTCGCCCTGCAAGTTGGCGACACCCCATCGCTCCATGGCCCAGTAGGCGTCAGGCTGCTTCAACACCGGACGCTCGCCAAATACCCGCTCCCAGGCTGAGGCATAGGCGAGGTTGTAGTCCAGCAGCACGCCATCGGCGTCGATAGCTATGATTTTTGAAACTTTCATGACGGCAGCTTCAGCAGATACCGGGCCGGGACGACATCGGTCAGCCACACGCCGTTGTCGGAGCGATAGAACACATGGCCCTCGCCCTGCATACGCGCGGCGTCCACCTGCAGCAAGGCCAGCTTGCCGTGACGACTGCCGACCTGAGCAGCCACTGCCTGGCTTTCGGACAAGTGGACATGATGGCGTGACTGCCGGTTCAGGCCCTCATGAAAGATCGCATCCAGAAAACGCGTGGCCGTGCCGTGGTAGAGCACTGCCGGAGGGCGCCTTGCCTCAAGACCCAGTTCGACCTTGATGGAATGGCCCTGATTGGCGCGTATGCGCTTGCCATCTGCGCTGAAGGAATAGCGCTGCTTGTTGTTGTCAGCCACCATGGTCTGCAAATCCTCCAGACTGGTGGGTCGGCCGGAGCGCGCCAGACAGGCCAGCAGTTCATCGGTCTGAGCCCAACCCGCATCGTCGAGCTTGAGGCCTATGGTCTCGGGACTGTGTCTCAGCACCAGACTGAGGAATTTGCTGCGTGCGGTGGTGTTTTGATTTTTCATTTTCTTGTTCTCTTTGTTTGAAGATGTCGACCTGGCTCATGACAGGCTCTAGCGCTGCCCAGCGCCCGACCTTGGCGTACTTTCCACGGTGCCACAGCCTGGTCGCAAACCCAGGCCCGGCTTTGTCGGCATGCGTCTGCATGCTTGGAGCGGGCTCCAGCTACAGGATATAAGTTGCATTGAACAACTTAAGCAAGTTGTACAATACAACCCATCATTCATCCCGTCAAGCCTGATTTATGAGCGTTACACAGCGTCACTCCAAGCCAGCGCCGGACTTTCCTCGCCCCTACACCACGGTGGATGTGGTGATCTTCACGATTGCGCAAGGCCGCTTGAATGTATTGCTGGTGCAACGCCCAGGTCACGACGATGATCCATTTCCCGGCCTCTGGGCCTTGCCCGGGGGGTTTGTGAATGTGGATCTCGATGCCGATCTGCAGGCCTGCGCCGCGCGCAAGCTCAAGGAGAAGACGGGTGTGGACAGCCCTTATCTGGAACAGCTTGGCAGCTGGGGCGGCGCGGCACGTGATCCGCGTGGCTGGTCGGCCACCCATGTGTACTTTGCGCTGATTCCCGCCCATGAGCTGCAACTGACCAAAGGCGCCAATGCAGCCGATGTGGCCTGGTTCGAAGTGGATGAATTGCTGCGCCGGCCTGCACTGGCGTTTGACCATGGCAGCATCTTGCAGACGGCGGTGGAGAGACTGCGAAGCAAGGTCGAATACACCTCGCTGCCCGCTTTTTTGCTGAGCGAGCCCTTCACCCTGCCCCAGTTGCAGCAAGTCTATGAAACCGTGCTGGGTCGCAGCGTGGACAAAAGCGGCTTTCGCACCCGCATGCTGGCAGCGAACTTTCTGGTCGAAGCCGGCCATGTGGAAGGCGTGTCGAACCGCCCCGCCATGGGCTACCGGCTGGCGGACCGCAGCGGGCCCGTGGTATTTCCGCGCACATTCAGCCCACGCGGCCATTGATACAGGCGATTACCCGCCGCTGTGCCGAAACCGGGGCTTGCTGAGATAATCCTGCCCCTATGTCTCTCCTGCCCCACCAGCTCGAACTCCTGTCCCCGGCGCGCGACGCCGATATCGGCATCGAAGCCGTCAATCACGGCGCGGACGCCGTCTATATCGGCGGACCGGCCTTTGGCGCGCGAGCGACTGCAGGCAATGACATCCGCGATCTGGAGCGGCTCATCAAGCACGCCCACCGCTTTGGCAGCCGCATCTTCATCACGCTCAACACCATCTTGCGCGACGATGAGCTGCAGGGCGCACGCGATATGGCCTGGCAGATCTACAACGCCGGCGCCGATGCGCTGATCATCCAGGACATGGGTCTGCTGGAACTCGATCTGCCCCCCATCCAGCTGCACGCCTCCACCCAGACCGATATCCGCACGCCCGAGAAGGGCCGCTTTCTGCAGGACGCCGGCCTGTCGCAGATCGTGCTGGCGCGCGAGCTGGATCTGAAACAGATTGCCGCCGTGCGCGCCGCGACAGACCCGAGCCGCACCACCATCGAATACTTTGTGCATGGCGCGCTGTGCGTGGCCTACTCGGGCCAGTGCTTCATCAGCCATGCCCATACCGGACGCAGCGCCAACCGTGGCGACTGCAACCAGGCCTGCCGCCTGCCTTATGAAGTAACGGACGCCAGCGGCCGCATCATCGCGCATGAAAAGCACGTGCTGTCCATGAAGGACAACAACCAGAGCGATAACCTGCGCGCCCTGATCGACGCCGGCGTGCGCAGCTTCAAGATCGAGGGCCGCTACAAGGACATGGGCTATGTGAAGAACATCACGGCCCATTACCGCAAGCTGCTCGACGAAATCATCGAGGAGCGCGAGTTCTCCGATCAGCCGCTGGCGCGCTCGTCGTCAGGCCGCACCACTTTCTCGTTCGAACCCGATCCGGACCAGAATTTCAACCGCGAGTTCACAGACTACTTCGTCAATGGCCGCAAGGATGACATCGGCGCCTTCGACACGCCCAAGACACCGGGTCGTGCCATCGGCTGGGTGACACAGGTCGGCGACAAATGGTTCGAGATCGAAACCAGCGACAAGACCGCCGAGCTGCACAACGGCGACGGTCTGTGCTACTACGATCTGCAAAAGGAACTGGTGGGCGTGCACATCAACCGTGCTGAATGCGTGAGTGCCAAAAAAGGCATCTGGCGCGTCTTCCCCAAAAACGAGATCGCCGAATTCAAGGATCTGCGCAAGGGCCTGGAAATCAACCGCAACCGCGATATGGACTGGGTACGCACGCTGGAGAAGAAGTCCAGCGAGCGCCGTATCGGTCTATGGGCCGAGTTCAAGGAAGCTGCTGCCGGCTTTGCGCTGACGCTGACCGACGAGGACGGGTTTGTCGGGGCTGCCGCCATCGCGCATGAGCACCAGAGCGCCACCGACCCAGCCAAGGCAGAAGCCACGCTGCGCGAGCAACTGGGACGCTTTGGCGCGACGGTTTTCGAGGTGAACGATATTTCACTGAGCCTGAGTCAGCCCTGGTTTGTACCCGCCTCCGTGCTCAACCAGCTGCGTCGCGATGCCGTTGCCGCATTGGAACAGGCCCGCGCCGACGGCTTTGTGCGTCTGCCCCGCGCCAAGCCCGTGGAGCCGCCCGTGCCTTTTCCTGAAGACACGCTGACCTATCTGGCCAATGTCTACAACCAGAAGGCCCATGACTTCTATGTGAAGCATGGTGTGAAGATCATCGACGCCGCCTACGAGAGCAAGGAAGAGGAAGGCGAAGTCTCGCTGATGATCACCAAGCACTGCGTGCGCTTCTCGATGAGCCTGTGTCCCAAACAGGCCAAGGGCGTGATCGGCGTCAAGGGCACCATCAAGGCAGAGCCGCTGCAGCTGATCAACGGCAAGGAAAAGCTCACGCTGCGCTTTGACTGCAAGCCCTGCGAGATGCATGTGGTTGGCAAGATGAAGAAGTCGGTGCTCAACCAGCATGCCAAGGAAATGAAAGAGTCTCCCATGCAGTTCTACCGTACACGCCCCACGCCTCAGCAACTTTCCTGAGCACGTTTGAGCCCACAAAAAAGCCCGCTACCGGCAACGGTTGGCGGGCTTTTTTACAGCCTCAGAACCACTGGTAAAAACCCTCGGTTCAATCCCTTTGCTCAAATCGTCTATTTTTTAGGCAATCCGTGCAAATCACCATCTGGCGCGGGTTTCAAGGCTTGAAAGCATAGTTTTCCACAAGAGCGTCCACATGATGCGGGGATAAAACTGAGGCATCCACCACACATAACTGTATACATGAACAGTTGCATGTATCAGGCTTGTCCAACAGCCGATATCTTGCCAAAAGACAGCTTTGTACAAGCCTCTTGCAGCAACTTTGCCACTGCCGGCACCAGGGTGCTGAAGTTGGCAAACCCATGCAACATGCCTTTCGCACGAAGGCTGGAAACGGGTACGCCAGCCTGCTGCAGGCGCAGGCCAAAGGCCTCTCCTTCGTCGCGCAATATGTCCAGCTCCGCCGTCACCAGCACCGCTGCCGGCAAACCAACGAGATCGGGGTACTGCATGATGGAGGCCAGTGGATGTGCAGGCCTGGCAGGGTGATAGTGATGCCACATCGCGGCCATGGCTTCGGTGGTGAGAAACGGCATCTGCCCATAAAGCGCATGCGATGGCGCATCCATATGCGCATCGCAGACCGGATAGAACAGCAGTTGCTGGGATATGCCTCTCCAGCCGTCTTCTTTTGCGCGCAGGCAGGTGGCGACGGCCAGATTGCCCCCCGCGCTGTCGCCCGCCACCATCAGCCGCCGCGCATCGCACTGCAGCTCGGCCGCATGCAGTGCCACCCAGCGCGTGGCGGCATAGGCGTCGTCCAGCGCGGCAGGAAAGACATGCTCGGGAGCCAGCCGGTAATCGACCGACACAATATTCATGCCGGTTATACGCGCCAGGTGGCGGCACAGATTGTCATGCGTTTCCAGCGTGCCTATGCACCAGCCACCGCCGTGAAAATAGACCATGACCGGCGCTGCCTGCGCGGTGCCGGGACGGTACAGGCGCAGCTTGAGCGGCTGGCCATCGCCACCGGGAATGTCGATCTCGCGCACCTCATGCATGGGCAGGTCGGCAGGCGGAAAGGCCATGTGGTCCATGAGCTTGCGGATTTCGGGCACCGGAGTGGCCACAAAATCCATGGGCGGAGCATCCTTGAACTGCTCCAGCACAGCAGCCATTTCTGGGTGTATCTGCATTGGGACTCCTTGAAGTTGATGGAGCGCGCCCGACCAGGACAGGCCAGGACGGGCGCAAGACGGCACTCAGGCCACAAGCTCTTCGGTCTGGTGGTGGATATAGTCCTGCCATACCGGCGCACTCATCTCCTGCCGGAAGCGCGACTGCGACCAGGGCCATGTATTGGGCACACCGTTTCTGTCCAGGTACCAGCTGTTGCAGCCCGAGCCGAAGACCGAGCCCTTGGCGGCCTGCAAGCGCTCCTGGTCGTACTGAGCCAGGGCTTCGGGCCTGGCCGAAAGCCCTGCCACACCGGCTTGCTGACAACGCTCTATCAGCTGCGAGATATAGCCCCACTGCATTTCCGAGGTATCGATCAGCGAGAAGTTGCCCACGGGAGAGGTCGGCCCGTTCATGAAGTAAAAGTTGGGAAAGCCCGGCACCGAGATGGACTTGTATGCCGTGGGCACATCGCTCCAGGCCTGCTCCAGCGTGGCTCCGTTCAGGCCCGTCACATTCATGGGGCGCACATAGCGGTCGGCCTTGAATCCCGTGGCCAGG
This sequence comes from Comamonas sp. F1-6, assembly GCF_039581415.1. Classification (NCBI taxonomy): domain Bacteria; kingdom Pseudomonadati; phylum Pseudomonadota; class Betaproteobacteria; order Burkholderiales; family Comamonadaceae; genus Comamonas; species Comamonas sp. F1-6. The sequence continues at coordinate 61,366 of NZ_JBCPWN010000004.1, read as the reverse complement.
ACGATGATGTCCACCTCATGCAGCACGCCGTCGCTGGTACGCACTCCCTTTTTCTCGACCTTGGCAATAGCTTCGGTGATCAACTCGGAATCGGGGTGCTGGATCGCCTTGTAATAGTCGGGCGAATAAATCAGGCGCTTGCAACCAGCCCGGTAATGAGGCTGCAGTTTTTCACGCAAGGTTGCGTCTGCAACAGAGCCATCCAGGTTGTCCTGGCAGATTTTCTGAATTTCCTGAATCTGCTCCGAATTCGGATCCAGCACACCCTCGGTAAAGCGCTCCACGTTGGCTACATAAGTGGGTTCGCGCTGCAGATAAACCAGCAGATCGCGGTTGCTGCGGAATTCGGCACGCTGCTCTTCGCTGAAAGCTGGATTCTCGACCGGAAAAATCCATTGGGCCGTGCGCTGAAAATGTCGCACCCTGGCACGCGACGCCAGTGCCGAGACAATTTGCACGCCCGTTGATCCCGTGCCGATGACGGCGATCCTCTTGCCGTCCAGCGGTACAGAATGATCCCAGCGCGCACTGTGAATCGTGTCCCCCTCGAACTCCTCCAGGCCCTTGATCTGCGGATAGTTGGGGTGGTGCAGCACACCTGTGGCGGCAACCACCACCTTGCCCTGGTATTGCTTGCCATGCTGATCCTGCAGCGTCCATGCATCGCACGTCCATTCGGCACGCGTGATTTCGGTGCCGAACTGCGAAAAATCGGCAATACCGTGCTTCTGGAACACGCCTTCGAAATACTGCTGAATCTCGGCTCCGGGCGGAAGTACCCGAGACCATTCGGGGTTGGGCTCGAAAGAATAGGTATAGGCGTGCGATGGCACATCGCAAGTCAGGCCTGGATAAGTATTATCCCGCCAGGTCCCCCCCAATGTCCCGGCCTTTTCCAGAATAATGAATTTCTTCCCGCTATTCTTCAGATGAATACCAGCCAAAATTCCGGACATTCCGCAACCAATCACTATGACGTCATATTTCATTGGAATTCCTTAAATATTAATTACTTTTGCTGCAGAGAATCCACCATCCACCGGAAGATTGACCCCGGTAATAAATGAAGAAATATCGGAAAGCAAAAATGCCACGGCATTACCTACCTCTTGCGGCCTGCCCGCACGCTTGAGCAAATGCATGGCCTCGAAAGCCTGGCCTACAGGCAGTTCATCAAGCATGGTGGTCATGGGTGTATGGATATAGCCGGGGCTGATGCTGTTGACCCGCACGCCGTAAGGACCGAGATCCGATGCCAGACTGCGCACCATCTGGATCACAGCTCCCTTGGAGGTGCAATAGGCCAGATTGGTCGGGTTGCCCAGCATGCCGTTGATGCTGGCGATGGTGACGATGGAGCCCTGACCCCGCCGTTTCATGTGGCTGGCCACGGCACGAGCACTGAGCATGGTCCCCGTCAAATTGACCTGCAGTACCTGCTCCCACTCATGCAAGGGCATGCTCTCCAGATCACCCACGCGGGAAATGCCAGCCGAAGTCACCAGCCCATCAATCTGCCCATAGCGGTCCAGCATGTAAGCAGCCAACTCATTGGTCAGCTTCTCGCTGCTCACGTCGAGCTTGCGAAATTCGCAGCCCTGCGGCAAATCCTGGCTTTGCTGAAGATCGGCACACACCACCTTGGCTCCGCTGGCTGCCAGGGCCTGGGCGCTGGCCAGGCCTATGCCCGAGGCACCACCTGTAACCAGAACCACTTTCCCTTCCAAACCACTGATGAATGGATTCATTTTCAAACCTCAATACTGGCTGACCGCCACCAATTGGCGATGAGGATTGAGATTCTTTGTTCTTTTCAAATTCAAATCACTCTGATTTTTCCTCTTTACAAAATAAGTTTGTGTTTACAGTCCCTAGTGGAAACCATTAATTCATTTGGACGTACTGTGCCCGGATTTTTTATATGTCAAGCAGGTCTTTCCATTTAATAAATCAATAAAGACTGTAAACACCTTCAATAACTGTCAAGCGGGAATTCGTGAGAAATATAGATAAGCCGTAAATGCTTTAATTCATTCGTATTTAGCCAATGAGGAAATCATGAAAGTTGCAGTCATCACCGGTGCAGCCAGCGGAATTGGTGCAGGCCTTGCCAAAAAGGCAGTCACTCTTGGAATGAAGGTCGTGGTTGCAGACCGCGACCAGGCGGGTCTTGAGAAAGTCGCGCTGGAACTGGGAGATCAGGCATTGGCCGTGGCCACCGATGTCACCAGCCAGGCGTCGCTGGATACACTGGCCGACAAGGCCTATGCAGCTTTCGGTCAGGTCGATCTGCTGTTCAACAACGCAGGCGTTCTCAGCACCGGCAATAGCTGGGAGATCAGCGATGCCAAGTGGCAGCAGTCCTGGCAAGTCAACGTCAACGGCATTGTCAATGGCCTGCGCGCTTTTGTGCCGCGTCTGCTCAAGGCCAACCGGCCTGCCCGCATCATCAACACAGCATCGGTAGGCGGCTTTCTGCCCAGCGCCATGATGGCCCCCTACTCCGCCACCAAGTTCGCAGTGGTCGCGCTGACCGAAGGTCTGGCTGGCGAACTCGCGGCCATTGATCCGCAAATCAAGGTCTCGCTGCTGGCACCAGGCCCCGTCAGGACAGCCATCTTCCGAGAAGCACCTGACGCGGCGTCGGCAAAATTTCACGGCATGATGACCCATTTGCTCGACGAAAACGGCATGGACACCGAGGAGTTCGCCAACCGCGTCTTTGCAGCCATTGACCGTGGTGAATACTGGATCGTGCCTCAGCCGGAAATGCTGGACCCGCTGCTCAAGGCCCGCAACAAGCTCATCGAGACGCGCACCGACCCGGTGCTGTCCTGGACGCAGGAGATCGCAGAGTGAAACCAGGGCCTGCTTTTGCAGGCCCTGGCAGCATTTGCGGACACGCCCGGATATCAGGTGCCCCAAAGCTCTCTGGCCACCTGCTCGAACTGGCGTCGCATCACGTTTTTCTGCACCTTGCCCGTCGCCGTGGACGGGAAGGCCTCCACAAAATGGACCAGTTTTGGCACTTCAAAGCCGCTGAGATGATTGCGACAATGGGCCAGTATCGACTCCGAATCCACTTGAGCCCCCGGCTTGCGCATGACAAAGGCACAGACCGCCTCGCTCCAGTGAGGATGCGGCAGACCGAACACGGCGGCGGCAGCCACTTCCGGATGCGCCAGCACCACGGCTTCAACCTTCACACTGGCCACGTTCTCGCCGCCGGTCTTGATCATGTCCTTCTTGCGATCTATGAACTCCATGCGCCCCTGCGCGTCCCACATGCCCAGGTCGCCGGTATGGTGCCAGCCAAACTTCTGTGCCTCTGCCGTCGCCTTTGGGTCCTTGAAATAACCCAGCATGACATTGGGGCCGCGATGCACGATCTCGCCGACCTGGCCCGCTCCCAGCAGATTGCCATCGTCGTCCATAACGGCGGTCTCACACGTGCTCAGAGAGCGCCCCCAGAAATTGGCATCGCATTCGGCATTGAGCAAGGGGTAGAAAGTCATGGTGGCCGGATATATCTCGGTCTGCCCCGTGGCTAGAGAGATATTGCGGCACATGCGCTGCGCAATCTGGGCGATCAAGGGTTTGGGAATGGGTGCCATGGCATAGATGCACTGCCGGATGGTAGTGGGCGCAAAACCCGGATCGGCCAGCACCGCTGCATACATCAGGGGCAGCCCGACAAAGATCGTCACACCCTCTTTCATCACCAGTTGCCCCACCTCCGCCGGCACAAACTGCCGCGTGAGCACGGTGCAAGCACCTGCCGCCAGCGCAGTCTGCACCAGCGCATGCTGGGCGCAATGAAACAGAGGCAACCAGCCGCTGAGCACATCGGCCTCGCCATATTTCATCTCGTCGATATTGCCCTTGACCGCCGCGTATACCGACAGATGGGAATGCACCACGCCCTTGGGATTGCCCGTGGTGCCGCTGGTGTACATGAGCAAGGCCGCCTGGTTGTCGTCAATATCAACCTCGGGCAAAGCATCGGACTGGCCTGCCTCGGACTGTGCCAACGATATGCCCAGCAGTCCTGGCTGTACTTGCTGCGTTTGCGGGCGCGTGATGATGAGCGGCACCTGCAATTGCTGCAGAATTTCGGCCAGCCCGGGCAGGGCCAGCAACTCCTGATCGACCACCACTGCCGACACCTCTGCATGCCGCAGGATGTAGTCAATGCTCGATACCTCCAGCTTGATATTGACGGGCACCCACACCTGCCCCGCCTTGTGAATGGCATTGCAGGCCACCACCATGTCTATGGAATTGGCGCACAGCATGCCGATCTGCTTGCCCGTCCCCTGCGTCGAGAGCAAATAATGCGCGAAGCGCGAACTTCGCGCATCCAGCTCGGCATAGCTGATGCGCTCAGCACCATCGACCAGCGCCGTGCGGCTGCCAGACTTGCGCGCACTGCGGTGGAGCAGGTCGCCCAGCGCAATGCGCCGGATGCGCCGTGCCTCCTTCGTCAGACTCATCTCGATCATGGTTTGTCTCCTTGATAGTGTGCAACCCGGAACCCATAACCCACGCTTTTTCTTGTTGTGTCTCTAATTCTGCTGCGGCATGGCCATCGCGGCGGCAGCAACCATGGGCGAAAGCTGGCCCTGCGCCCCGCCGTCACAGGCAATGACCGTGCCGGAGATATAGCTGGCCGCATCGCTGCCCAGAAACATGGCCAGTCGGGCAATATCCGCGATCGTGCCCATGCGTCCCAGCGGCACCATGCTGCGTACCAGAGCGTCTCCTTCAGCTCCCTGCGGGGCCAGCCGACGCATGCCTTCCGTGCCCTCGATGGGGCCGGGGGAAATGGCGTTCACACGAATGCCCCTGCCACCCCACTCCAGTGCCAGTACCCGCGCCAGATGGTCCACTCCTGCCTTGGCTGCACAGACATGGGCCTGGTACATCATGGGCACGGTGGACTGCGGCGCGGTGATGAAGATCAGGCTCGCCCCCGGCTGCCGCAAGTGCGCCAGAGCCTGACGCGCGACATGAAAGCTGCCCAGCAGATCGATGTCCACCACCACCCTGAAAGCGTTGGACGACATCTGCTCCGCAGGTGCGAGGAAGTTGCCTGCCGCACCAGACACCAGCACGTCGCGCGGCCCGTGGCAAGCCACGGCCTGCGCCAGCGCCGCTGCCACCGCCGGTTCATCGCGCACATCGGCTACCACGCCAAAGGCCTGCGCCCCCAGCGTCGCCAGGGCCGCGTCCACATTGGCCTGCTTGCGGCTGACGACCGAGACCCGGGCTCCTGCCATCGCGTAGTGCTGGGCAATGCCCAGGTTGATGCCTGTGGTGCCGCCAAACACCACCACATGGCGGCCCGAAAAATCGAATTGCACATTCATGAACAGCACTCCTCTGCTCGCAACAAGGCTTTCTGGATCTTTCCTGCCGGGGTCAACGGCAACTCGGTGCGAAACACCAGCTGGCGCGGCAGCTTGTAGTCAGCGAGCTGCTGGCGGCAATGCGTGAGCAGTTCCTCCTCGCTCACGCTGGCACCGGGTTTGATCACAATGTAGTAGCGCCCCACCTCGCCCAGCACGGGGTCCGGCACGCCTATGCCGGCGACCATCAGCACGCCCGCATGACCGGCAATCACGCCCTCCACCTCGCTGGGATAGACGTTGAAGCCGCCCTGTATGAACATGTCTTTTTGCCGCCCCTTGAGATGGATCAGGCCCTGCTCATCCACAAACCCCAGATCACCCGAATGAAGCCAGCCGCCGGCAAACACCTCTTCGTCCTGCTGCTGCCCCACATAGGCCGGAATCACCCCTGCACCACGAAACCACAGCTCCCCCACCTCACCACTGCGCAGCTCCTCTCCATCAGCCCCGGCCACGCGCAGTTGTACCCCTTGCAGCGGCTTGCCTATGCTGTGCAGCAGGGCTTGCTGATCCGCTTGCCAGGGTGTCATCGCGATGGCCCCGGAAGTCTCTGACAGGCCGTAGAGATTCATGATGTTCACGCCCGGAAACTGCCGCTGCAGCCGCTGCAGCAACACCGGCTCCACATTCGATCCGCCCACCACAATCAGGCGCAGCCGGCTCATATCAACCTCTACCAGAAGCGGATGCATGAGCAGCAGCGTCAGCATGGTGGGCACGCCCACCAGCCAGGTCGGCGGATGCTTTTGCGCCATCCTCAACACGGATTCGGGGCTGAACATGGGCACCAGCTCGCAGCAACCGCCCGCCAGCAACATGGTCAGCACGCCGCAGGTAATGCCGCCCACATGGTTGAGCGGCATGGCCAGTTGCACCATGTCGTCCGCCGCAGCCTTCACATGCGCATGCTGCGCCAGCGCTGAGCCCAATTGAGAGCGATGCGTCAGCCCCGCTGCCTTGGGCCTGCCCGTGGTGCCGGATGTGTAAATGATCATCAGCAGGTCATCCGGTGCAGGACCGTCGCCTTCATGCAAGGCTTTCGCGCCGGACTGCAGCGCTTGCTCGAGTACTTCATCCACCCACAGCAGATGCTCCAGCGTCGCAAAACGCCGACGGGCCTGCGCAAGATAGTTCTGGTAGTCGAAGCTGGCAAACTCGCGCGGCGCAAGCACGGCCTTGACCTGGCTGTCCTGCAGCATGAAGTCCAGCTCGGCATCGCGGTATCGGACGCTGAGGCCCACCACGACCAGCCCCGTCTTCGCCGCCGCAAGATAGCTCAGCACCCAGGGCTGACCGTTGGGCAGGATGATGCCGATGCGTTCACCGGGTCGCAGGCCCAGCGAGGACAGATGGGCGGCCCAGGCGCTGGCCATGACATCCACCTGCTGCCAGCTGTAGCCGCGCCCCTGGTCGATATAGGCATTCCTGTGGGGATGGTCGGCCACGGTCTGCGCCAGTGCCTGCGCCACGGTCCGAGGAAGAGTACAAGCGTTCATCTGTAACTTCTCCCTGATTCAGGCCGCCAGGTGCAGCATCTGCCTGGCCTCCCTGGGAGTGGCGACTTCACGGCCCACATCACGCGCATAGCGAGCCAGCTGCTCGATCAGCGGAGCGTTGGATGTGACCTTGCTGCCGTCGGGCAGATAGAAGGTGTCTTCCAGTCCGCTGCGCAGATGTCCGCCGAGCTCGGCTGTGCGCAAATGGGTGGGCCAGATCTCGCTGCGCCCGATCAGCGTGGTCTGCCAGGGCGCGTCCTTGATCTTGAGCCTGAGCAGTATGGGCAGCAGATCGGGGTCTGCCGGCATACCGGACTCCACCCCCATCACGAAGTTGTATTCGGGCAGGCCTCGGTACATGCCGGTTTCCACATACATGCCCACGCAGCGCACGATGCCCACGTCAAAGCACTCGAACTCGGGCAATGTGCCGGTCTCTGCCATCACATCGAGAAAGTCCTGCACCTTGGCGGGCTGATTGTCGAACAGCATGGGTGGCCAGGCCCAGCTTCCATTGCTGCGGGTCTTGAGATAGTTGAGCGAGCCCGCATTGCAGGCCGCCATCTCGGGTCGCGTGGCACGCAGGCAGTCCAGCGGTCCCTGGTAGTCGGGGCCGACCACGCCGGTGGTCTGATTGATGATGAGCTCGGGGCAGGCTGCACGCATGGCATCCACGCAGGCCCTGGCCACTGCCGGATCCCAGCTGGGCAGATGACCCTTGCCCTCCTCCTGGCGCCTGAAGTGGACATGAACCACCGATGCGCCTGCGTCATAGGCTCGGCGCGCCTCCTGCGCCAGTTGCTCTGGCGTCACGGGCACATGATGCTGATTCGGATCGGTCAGTACCCCGGTAATGGAACAGGTAATAATGGCTTTGTCGGACATATCGCTCCTTGGATAGAAGCTGATAACGCTTCATTCACAAGCGTTTCAGGCTGATTTCGCTCAAATTTCCCGGTAACGGCTGAGGCCGCTGCAACAGCCGCGCTAGATACGCCACTGGCGCGCGGCCAGCTCTTTCATGATTTCCTCGGTGCCACCGCCAATCGTCAGGACCTTGACTTCGCGGTAGATGCGCTCGCTCAGCGTGCCGCGCATAAAGCCCATGCCACCCAGAATCTGCACCGCCGTATCGGCGCAGAACTGCATGGTCTGGGTGGCGTGGTTCTTGAGCACGCAGACCTCGCCCACCCAATCCGCACCGCTATCGCCGCCATCGGCACGTGCGCAGACGGCGTTGAGCCAGGCTTCGGTGCTGCGCAGGCGCTGCTGCATGTCCACCAGCTTGTGGCGTATGACCTGATGCTGATTGAGCGTCACGCCAAAGGTCTGGCGCTGCTGGGCCCAGGCTAGCGCCTCGTCATAGCAGGCCTGGGCAAAGCCCAGTGCACCACAGGCAATGCCCAGGCGCTCACCGTTGAAGTTCTGCATGATGGCGCGAAAACCCTCACCCTCGGCGCCGAGCAAATGGCTGGCCGGCACGCGCACACCATCAAATAACAGGTGGGCCGTGTCCGAGCATTGCCAGCCCATCTTGTGCAACGGGCTGCGTCTCAAACCCTTGCTGCCGCCAGGCACCAGGATCAGGGAAATGCCGGATGCACCTCTCTCCTCGCCCGTGCGCACTGCCACCGTGATCCAGTCCGCACGCATGCCCGAGGTGATGAAGGTCTTCTCGCCCTCGATCACATACTCGTGGCCATCGCGCCTGGCCCTGGTACGCAGCGCCGCTACGTCCGATCCGCCGCCGGGCTCGGTAATCGCCAGCGCCGCGATCTTGCGGCCCAGGAGCACATCGGGCACCACCTGCTGCTTGAGCGCATCGCTACCCAGAGCCACCACGGGCGGCAGGCCGATGTTGTGCGACAGCAAACTGGCCAGCACGCCCCCACTGCCGCCGTAGCGGCACAGCGCCAGCCACAGGGCTGCGCGCAGGCCATGTGTAGCCGCAGTACCACCGAGCTCCTCGGGGTAGCCGATGCCGAGCAGCCCCAGCTCGGCGGCCTGGCGATAGAGCTGGCGCGGGAACTCGCCCGCCTCGTCCCAGGCCGTGACATGGGGGGCGATTTGCTCGCGCGCAAAGCGACGCACCAGGTCATAGAGCATTTCGCGTTCAGCAGCATCCGTCATGCAGGACCTCCAGACATGGGCGCCAGCTTCAGCAGCACCTGACCCGGCGCCACCTGCTGGCCGGCATTGACCAGCACGGCCTCCACCCGACAGTCGGCCTTCACGCTCAGACTGTGCTCCAGCTTCATGGATTCGATGACCACGACCACATCGCCGGCCTTGAGCGCCTGCCCGGCCACCGCGCCCAGTTGCACCACACGGCCGTTGAACGGCGCGCGCAGTTCTGCAGTCTGGCCCGCTGCCGAAGCATTCTCCGGCGAGGCATAGCTTGCATCTTCGACCCACCAGTCCACGTCGCCCGCCTGCAGATGCCAGCGCGCCCCGCCCTGCCCGGCGGGCAGCTCCACGGCCTGCACGTTCTGGCTCAGGCCCGCAGCTCTCGCTCGCCAGCCATGGGCCAGCAACGCGTCGACCTGCAGCAGCGCAGGCTCGGCGCCGTGCCGCTGCAGCAGCCAGCTGTCTGCGGTCTCGGGCCGCAGCATCAGCTCCTGCGTCCGGCCTCGGTGCTGCAGCTTGCGCAACTGGGCATAGCTGCAAGCCAGCGGCCCCGGCCGTTGGCCCACGGCGCACAGCGCTCCCCAATGCTGGTGTGCCAGGACTTCCTTGTCCCGCAGCAGCTGCTGCAAGCGTGGCGCATCGCTCGCCAGATAGGAGATCAGAGCCTGACCCCGCCTGAACACCTCGTCGTTCAGGCACTCAATCAGAAAGGCGCGATTGGTCGGCAAGCCCAGCACCGTGAGCCGACCCAGCGCATGAATCAGCCGGTCGATGGCTTGCTCTCGCGTTGGCGCATGGACGATCAGCTTGCCCAGCATGGCGTCGTAATAGGGAGTGACTTCGCTGCCGGTGTGCAACGCGTGGTCAAAGCGCAGCGGCGCGCGACTGAAGACGGCGGCCTCGGGTGCCGAGAAATGCCGCACCACGCCGGTATGGGGCTGAAAGTTCTCGTCTTCGGCGCACAGCCGCACCTCGATGGCATGGCCGTCAAGCCGAACCTGCTGCTGCGTCAGCGGCAAGGCTTCGCCGCGCGCCACGCGAATCTGCCATTCGACCAGATCCAGACCAGTCAATGCCTCGGTCACAGGATGCTCGACCTGCAGTCTGGTATTCATCTCCATCAGATAGAACTGCCGGCCTTCGACCAGGAATTCCACCGTCCCAGCACCCACATAGCCTGCGGCCTTGGCCAGGGCCACGGCACAGATGCCCATCTGCTCACGCAGCTCGGCGTTGACGGCCGGACTGGGGGCTTCCTCGATGATCTTCTGGTGGCGACGCTGAACCGAGCAATCGCGCTCCCCCAGATGAATCACATGGCCATGCCCGTCCGCAAACACCTGCACCTCCACATGGCGCGGATGCATGACGGCACGCTCCACCAGCAAGTCACCGTTGCCGAAGCCAGCCAGAGCCTCCGAACGTGCGCTGTTCAGAGCGGCATGCAACTGGTTGGCACTTTCCACAAGCCGCATGCCTCGCCCCCCACCACCTGCCACGGCCTTGACCATGACGGGGTAGCCAATCATGGCGGCTTCATCGGCAAAGCGCGCGTCGCACTGGTCATCGCCTTCGTAGCCCGGCAGACAGGGCACGCCATGGGCCTTGGCCAGTTGCTTAGCTGCGGCCTTGCTGCCGAGCTGGCGAATCGCCGCCGGCGGCGGGCCAATCCAGATCAGGCCCGCTTCCTGGACGGCCTGGGCAAAGCCGGCATCCTCGCTGAGAAAGCCGTAGCCGGGGTGCACGGCATCGGCCCCTGTTGCCTTGGCGGCCGCCAGCAGCTTGTGCATGTCCAGATAGCTCTGTGCCGATGTCAGCCCGCCCAGTGCATAGGCCTGTGTGGACTGTTGCACATGGAGGCTTCCTGCATCCGCATCCGAGTACACCGCCACGGTATCTATGCCCATGCGCCTGGCCGTAGCCATGATGCGCAGCGCAATCTCGCCACGATTGGCAATCAGAATGCGCTTCATGATGTGCCTCCTGCCTTGCAGGTCCAGGGAGCGGGCTGCTTGCTGGAAAAGGCCTTGAGCCCCGCCCCCGCCTCAGCGCTGCGCAGTGCACTGGCAAAGGCCTGCGCGCCCTGGTTCAGCGATGTATCCAGACTTTGCCCGCCAATGGTTGCCAGCAATTTTTTGGTGGCTGCCACCGCCTGCGGTGCAGCCAGTGCGCAGATTTCAAGCTGATGCTGCAACTGCTCGCGCCAGTGGGCAGCGTCTGTGGCCTGGATCACGGTCTGCACCAGGCCGACCTCCTGCGCCTGGCTTGCGGACCAGCGCTGACCGCCCAGCAGCCATTGACGCCCAGAACCATCGCCCAGCCTGCGCAGCACAAACGGCGCGATCTGCGCGGGCACAATGCCCAGCGTCACCTCGGGTGTGGCAAAGACGGCCTGCTGATCCGCCACCACCCAGTCGGCCACGCAGACCAGCCCCACACCGCCGCCCATGGCTGCGCCCTGCACGGCAGCGATCAGCAACTGGGGCAGCTCTGCCAACTGCTGCAGCAGATGACCAAACTCGCGGTTGACCTGAACCAGCGGGTCCTGCGCGCCCGCAGGTAGCGGAGAGCCTATGCTGCTGGCAAAGCCTCCGAGGCTGCCGCCCGCACAGAAATGCCCGCCGTTGCCGCACAGCACGACCACGCGCAGCAGTGAATCCTTCTGCGCTCTCGCGGCGTGTTCGCGCAAGGCCCGCACCAGCTCGTCGGTCAGGGCATTGCGGGTTTGCGGCGAATTCAGCCGCCACCATTCCACAAAACCGTTGCCCAAGGGAAGACGTTCGATTTCAAGCACCTGAGTCATGCGCCGCTCCTCAGTGCGCCTGGCGCTTGATCAGCCCCATGGTCTTGCCGATGATGCCCAGCATGACCTCGTCGGCACCGCCGCCTATCGAGCCCAGACGCCCGTCGCGGTACAGGCGCGAGACGCGGTTGTCCCAGGTAAAACCCATGCCACCCCAGAACTGCAGACAGGTATCGGCCACTTCACGCGTCAGCCGCCCCGACTTCAGCTTCGCCATGCTGGCCAGTTGCAGCGCATCCTGGCCCGCCATATATATCTGAGCGGCACGATAGGTCAGTGCTCGCAGCGCCTCGACTTCGGTCTGCAGCTCTGCCAGCTTGAACTGCACCCATTGCTGATCGATCAGGGTGCTGCCGAACATCTGCCGCTGCTGTGCCCACTCTATGGTCTGCTGAATGCAGTCCTCCATGGCGAGCAGGCCGCTGGCCGAGGCCCAGAGCCGCTCCTCCTGAAACTGCTGCATCTGATAGATGAAGCCCTGCCCCTCCTGCCCAACCAGATAGCGCTGCGGCACGCGTACCTCGTCAAAGAACAGCAGGCCCGTGTCCGAGGAGTTCATGCCGATCTTGCGCAGCTTCTGCGCCACTTCCACGCCCCTGGTCAGCTTGCCGCGCGGGCCCTCCCGCAGCGGCACCATGATGAGACTTTTGTTCTTGTGCACCGGTCCATCACCGGTGTTGACCAGCATGCACATCCAGTCCGCCTGAATGCTGTTGGTGATCCACATCTTCTGGCCGCTGATGATGTAGTCATCGCCATCCTTGCGGGCATGGCTTTTGATGCCCGACACATCGCTGCCCGCACCGGGCTCGCTCACGCCTATGCAGCCCACCATATCGCCCGCGATGGCGGGCGCCAGAAACTGATCGCGCAAGGCGTCGCTGCCAAAGCGTGCCAGTGCGGGCGTGCACATATCGGTCTGCACGCCAATGGCCATGGGCACACCGCCGCAGCGGATATGACCCAGTGTCTCGGCCATCATCAGGCTGTAAGAGTAATCCAGCCCCGCGCCGCCATAGGCTTCTGGCTTGGTCAGGCCCAGCAGGCCCAGATCGCCCAGCCCCTTGAAGACCTGGTGAGCGGGAAAGATTTCCTCTTCCTCCCATGCGTCGACATAGGGATTGATCTTCTCGTCGATATAGCGCTTGAGGGTCTTGCGCACTTCCAGATGTTCATGGGTCCATTGCATGGCTTGTCTCCGTCGAGTTCTGTTTGGAAGAAATGGGGGAAGAGGCGCGGCACTACATGCGTGCGACCCCGAACTGCATGGGGCGCACCGTGCGCTGCTGCGCTTCGTGCAAGGTCTGCAGGCAGAAGGAGAGCACTGCGCGCGTGTCGCGCGGATCGATCACGCCGTCATCCAGCAGCAAGCCGCTGGTGACCAGCGCATCGGCCTGGGCTTCGAACATGGCCACGATCTGGTCGTACTGCTTTTGCATCAGCTCGGCATCGACGGGCAAGCCCTTGCGTGCCATGGCGGCCTCGGTGACCTGGCGCATGGTGCTGGCCGCCTGCTCGCCGCCCATCACCGCCGTCTTGGCACCGGGCCAGCTGAAAAGAAAGCGCGGCGCATAGCCGCGGCCGCACATTCCGTAGTTGCCCGCACCGAAGCTGGCCCCGCACTGAATAGTGATCTGCGGCACGGTGGCATTGGTCACGGCCTGGATCATCTTGCTGCCGTGCTTGATCATGCCGGCCTGCTCGCTGTCCTTGCCCACCATATAGCCCGTGGTGTTCTGCAGATAGATGATGGGATGACCGAGCTGGCACATCCATTGGATGAAATGCGCAGCCTTGTTGGCACCAGCCACATCGATGGGACCGTTGTTGGAGATCAGGCCCACGGCATGGCCTCCGATATGCGCCTGCGCACACAGCGTGGCCGCACCGTAGCCGGACTTGAACAGCAGCAGCTCGGAACCATCGACCAGCCGCGCCATGACTTCGTGCATATCCACTGGCTCGCGATGGTGCGCCGGCATCAGCCCCAAGAGCTCATCGGCCTCGTAACGCGGCTCGACGATTCCTGAACCGGCAGCCTCCCGTTTGGATATATCAAGCGCTTCAGGCCTTTTCCACTGGGACAGCTGAGACACCACGGCGCGTGCCATGCCCAGGGCTTGGCGGTCGTCCTCCGCGAGATACTCGCCCAGCCCCGAGACACTGGTGTGCATCTCGGCACCACCCAGCTCTTCCTCGGTCGCAATTTCACCGGTCGCCGCCTTGAGCAAGGGCGGTCCAGCCAGAAAGGCACGCGAGCGACCGCGCACCATGATGACCACATCCGACAACCCCGGCATATAGGCACCGCCAGCCGTGCCCGAGCCATGCTGCACGGTGATGACAGGCAAACCTGCGGCCGACAACCGCGCCAGGTTGCGAAACAAGGCACCGCCCATCACAAAGCCCTCGACGCGGTAGCGCATGAGATTGGCGCCTGCACTCTCCACCAAATGAATAAAGGGCAGCTTGCTCTGCAGCGCGATCTCTTGCACGCGCAGCATCTTGTCCAGGCCTTTTTCCTGGATGGCTCCCGCCTCGATGCCCGAGTCGCTGGCCACGACCATGCAGCGCACGCCGCTGACAAAGCCAATGCCGGCCAGCATGCCGCCGCCGGGCACGGATTTTTCAGGGTCTGCCCTGTCCTGCAGATAGCCTGCCAGTGAGCACAGCGGCAACCAGGGGGCACCCGGGTCCAGCAGCAAGGCCACGCGCTCGCGCGGCAGCAACTGGCCACGCTTTTCAAACTGCGGCTTGGAGCGTTGCGATGCCTGCGCGGCGCGCTGCTCCAGCTCACGCAGCGCGGCGATGCGCGCCAGCGTAGCGGCCCGGCGCTGCTGCGCCTGCTCGCCAGCTGCATTCCATTGCGATGCAAAGACGCTCATGACTGAAACACCTTGGGAGTCTGGTAGAGAGAAAAGCCGTCAAATGCACGCACTGCGCCGCGTTGCTGCACCTCGGCACTGGCGGCCACCGGCCCCATGCCCATGCGCACCTGGGGACGGGCGCCATCGACGCGCAGCACCGTGCCGCTGATGAAACTGGCTGCGGGACTGAGCAAAAACACGATGGAGGCGGAAACCTCGGCCTCGTTACCAAAGCGCCCCGCCGGCACGGTAGCGGGCATCTTGCGCAACATGGCAGCCGCTTCGGGTGGATAGTGATCCATGCCGCTGGAGGCGATGTAGCCGGGTGCGATGGCATTCACACGCACGCCATGGGGCGCCCATTCCGCAGCCGCCGTCTCGGTAAGGCTGACCATGCCTGCGCGCGCCGCGCCGCTGTGCCCCATGCCCGGCATGGAGCCCCACATATCGGCCACCATATTGACGATGGAGCCGCCATGCTCTGCCATGTATTGCACAAAGCATTCGCGCGCCATGAGGAAGCCTCCTGTGAGGTTGGTGTCCAGCACGGCCTGCCAGCCCTTGGCTCCGATGCTGGCCAGGGGCGCAATGTATTGCCCACCCGCGTTATTGACCAGGGCATCGATGCGCCCGTGGCGGGCCAGAACCTCGGCCACCAGCGCTTTGACGGCAGCCTCATCCCGTATATCCGCTCCGTGCCGGCTGACTCTGTCTGCCGGTACTCCGGCCTGCTGCAACTCGGCTTGGACAGCAACCAGCTTGTCCTGATTACGTCCCACCAGGGCAACTGTGGCGCCCAAGGATGCCAGCTCGTGCGCAACACAGCGGCCGATGCCCGAGCCGCTACCGGTCACCACAACCACCTGCCCCGCAAACAATGCGGCACGGAATACGGATTGGTACATCAACGCTCTCCAATGAATAAAGCCAGGGCTTGCTCGGTAAGCTCATCCAGCGTCAGCCCCCGGCCCTCGGTAAACCATTGAGCCGTCCAGTTCAATGCGCCAAAGATCAGCAGTCGCGCGATTTCGGGACGGGCCTTGAGCTTGCCCGTGCGGTGCAGCGCCTGCAGTGCAGGCATCCACTGCGCCTCGTATTCGTCTTTTTGCGCCCCCACATCCACACGCTGCTCCTCGCTGAGCAGCCGCCATTCGTAAAGCATCACGGGGATGAAGTCGCTCTCGCCGCCGACCATGATTTGCAGATGATTGCGCACCAGAGCGCTCAGTCGTTCCACGCCGTTGGCACGTGCCCCCAGTGCTTGCAGCGCAGCGTTCTGACTCACCGCAGCCTGAGTCATTCCATCCTGCATCACCGCGTGCAGAATGGCTTCCTTGCTCTCAAAAAAATAGAAGATAGACCCCGACTGCATACCTGCAGCGGCGGCGATGTCACGGGTGCTGGTGCCGTGAAATCCGCGCTGCCTGAACAGCTGCGCCGCGACCTTCACCAGCTCGCCACGACGCATGCTTTCATTGCGCTCATCGGCCGACTTCGGAGGCCTGCCGCGACCGCGCTTTTTTACTATGACTGCTTCATGACTTGTTTGCATGAGACGCAGCATATCGGCCTTTGTTATTTTTACCAATCATTTGCTTTGTAAAAATAACTAGGGCTTGTACGCAAGGGTTTTCAAGCAGTCAGCTCTCGACCCGCCTGGCACGGTAAAGACCGGGCGAGCTGCCCGTCCAGCCCTTGAATGCACGCTGAAACGCCGCTGCGTCGGCAAACCCCAGGTCTGCCGCCAGCTCCGTAAAACTGACTTTGCTGGTTCCCAGTCGGGAGACCGCGATATCTCGGCGAAGCTCATCCTTGATGGCTTGAAAGGAGGTGCCCGCAGCAGCCAGCTTGCGCTGCAGCGTGGGGGCCGACATGTTCAGCTCGGCGGCCGTAGCTTCCAGCCCCGCCCATCGCGGACGCGACTGCAGCAAATGAGAATGCACGCGGGCATCCACACCTTCTCCGGTACGCGGCGGCATGATGGCCGCCGCCGGCCAGCTGGCCACAAAGGTCTGCAACGCCTGCTCGTCACGACTGCAAACACGCGCGAGCTTGCGCGCATCGAACCAGAATGCCGAAAACGGCAAACCGAAATGCAAAGGCGCCGGAAAGGTATCGCCATAGTCGTTGGCGTAATCAGGCTGCCCGAAGGCAAAGTCAAAGTGCTGCACCTTGAGCGTACCGCCCATCAGCCAGGCAGTAAGCCGCCACAGCACGCGCAGGGAAAACTCATAGAGGAAATTGGGCAAGGGCTCATCGCCCACAGGGCGCAGCACAATGCCCGCCAGCGCTCCATCACGCACCAGTTGCACATCCACCTGATCCTGCAGCAGCACATGGGCCTGGCACATGCGTTGCAACGCAGTCTCCATCCCGTGCCCTGAAAGGGCCTGACGCGCAATCAGCTCCAGACTGCCACGCTTGAGCGGTCTGGAGAACTGGCACATGGCCTCATCCCCCAGCATCTCCACCACTCGCCACATCAGCGCCACATACTGGTCTGCCGTGACTCTGGCGCCGTCCTGCGCCAGCAGCAAAGGGGCTATGCCGGCACGCAGCAGCAGCTCCTCGCAGTCATGCCCGTGTCTTCTTACCCCGGCAGCAATACCCCGCACCAGCGCCATGGAGATCGTGAAAGGAACGATGGAAGCAGCAGCCATGAACAGATCACCTTGAGGTCTTTTGACATACGAAAGATGCGCTCGGCAATGGGTTTGCGCATCGGTAATTCCTACGATGGATCTCATTGCCCAGCACCTGTTTGCCACTTTCCCAAGGAGCCCCCATGAGTCGCGATGTGTATGTTGCCGGCGTAGGCATGATTCCATTTGCCAAGCCCGGAAAGAGTGATCCCTACTTCCAGATGGGCTCCAGCGCCACGTCCCTGGCGCTGGCAGATGCAGGCCTCGCGTATGACGCAGTGCAGCAAGCCTATGTGGGCTATGTCTACGGTGACTCCACCGCCGGTCAGAGAGCGCTGTATGAGGTGGGCATGTCCGGCATTCCCATCATCAATGTCAACAACAACTGCTCCACCGGCTCCACCGCACTGTTCCTGGCACGTCAAGCCGTGGCCAGCGGCGCTGCCGACTGTGTGCTGGCTCTGGGGTTCGAGCAGATGACCCCTGGCGCACTGGGCTCGGTCTTTAGCGACCGGCCCAGCCCCTTTGACCGATTCGAAGCGGAAACCGATGCCCTGGTCGGCGACAACGGCGTTCCGCTGGCCCTGCGCTACTTCGGCGGAGCAGGCAAGGCACATATGGACCAGTACGGCACGCAGCTTTCCACCTTTGCCAAGATCCGTGCCAAGGCCAGCCGCCATGCAGCGCGCAATCCCCTGGCCCTGTTCCGCACCGAGGTGTCAGAGGAGGAGGTCATGGCCTCTCCCGTGATGTGGCCGGGCGTCATGACCCGACTCATGGCCTGCCCACCTACCTGCGGCGCGGCGGCGGCCCTGCTGGTGTCCGAAGCCTATGCGCTCAAGCATGGCCTGGACCACAGCGTGCGCATCCGCGCCCAATCCATGACCACGGACAGCCCCAAGACCTTCGAGGCCCATGATATGCGCGAAGTGGTGGGCTTCAGCATGGCTCAGGACGCTGCCCGTCAGGTCTATGAACAGGCCGGCATCAGCCCCCAGGACGTTGATGTAGTGGAGCTGCACGACTGCTTTGCACAAAACGAATTGCTGACCTACGAGGCTCTGGGCCTGTGCCCTGTGGGCGGTGCGGAAAAATTTGTCTGCGACGGCGACAACACCTACGGCGGCAAGTTTGTGACCAATCCATCGGGCGGTCTGCTATCCAAGGGACACCCGCTGGGCGCCACCGGTCTTGCCCAGTGCACAGAATTGGTACAACAGCTGCGCGGCCGGGCCGATCAGCGCCAGGTTGCCAATGCCCGCCTGGCGCTGCAGCACAACCTCGGCCTCGGTGGCGCCTGTGTGGTCACCCTCTACGAGCGCGTCTGAAGGAGCGGCCAATGATTGACACCCAATGGATAGGGCATGACCTGCCCCCTTCTGAGCTCAGCCTGGACCGCAGCCGCCTGCGCTTCTTTGCCAAGGCCATCGGTGAAAACAACGCCGTCTATACCGACCTGGAGGCCGCCCGCGCAGCGGGCTACCCGGACCTGCCCGTGCCCCCCACCTTTTTGTTTGCGGCGGAGATGGACAGCGGCGCGTCCGACCTGCTCCTGCAAACCCTGAACATCCCGATCGCCAAGATCCTGCATGGCGAGCAGAGCTTTTGCTATCACCGGAGCGCCTGCGCCGGAGACCGCATCACGGTGCAGTCCAGGATCGATGACATCTACAGCAAGAAGAACGGCGCACTGGAATTTGTCGTGAAGTCATCGCGCGCCATCAATCAGAACAACGAGCTGGTGGCCGAGATGCGCTCCGTCATCGTGGTTCGCAACTAGAAAGGACCGGCAATGAACATCCCTCGCTACGACAAGGTCCAGGTTGGAGATGCACTGCCGACCCTCGACCTGCCCCCGATCAGCCGCACCACGCTGGCCCTGTTTGCCGGAGCCTCGGGCGACCACAACCCGATTCATATCGACACCGACTTCGCGCGCAAGGCCGGCATGCCTGATGTGTTTGCCCACGGCATGCTGGGCATGGCCTGGCTGGGGCGACTGCTGACCAACTGGGCGCCGCAATCCAGGCTGCACCGTTTCGACGTACGCTTTCAGGGCATTACCCATCTGGCCAATGCGATCTCGTGCACGGGCCGCGTTATGGAAAAACGAGATGCGGACCGCAGCGTCCGGGTCGAGGTGCAAAGCAGCAACCAGCATGGCCAGACCAAGATCGCGGGCGATGCCTGGATCAGCCTGCCCTGAGAACGTATTGATTCGCCCAAGGAGACAGCAATGACAAGAAAACTCGACGGCAAGGTAGCCCTGGTTTCAGGATCGGGCCGCGGCATAGGCCGCAGCATCGCCCTCAAGCTGGCCAGCGAAGGCGCACGCCTGGTCATCAACGACCTCGATGCCGAACCCGCCAATGAAACCCTGGCCCTGATACGCGAGATGGGCGGCGAGGCCGTTGCCTGCGTGGGCAATGTCACCCACACCGACTTTGCCGAGCGCTTTGTCGGCGCCGCCGTCCAGCAGTACCAGGGATTGGACATCATCGTCAACAACGCCGGCTACACCTGGGACAACGTCATCCAGAAGATGAGCGACGAGCAGTGGTACGCCATTCTCGACTGCCATCTGACCGCCCCGTTTCGCATACTGCGTGCGGCTCAGCCCGTCATCAAGGCCTTTTCCAAGGCCGAGCTGGAAGCTGGCCAGCGCGTCATGCGCAAGGTGGTCAATATCTCCTCGGTGGCGGGCCTGTTCGGCAATGCGGGCCAGACCAACTACTCCGTGGCCAAGGCCGGAATCACGGGCATGACCATGACGCTGGCCAAAGAGTGGGGACGCATGAACGTCAATGTGAACTGCGTGGCATTCGGACTCATCAAGACCAGGCTGACCAACTCCGCCGCCAATGGCGAGACGGCCCACATCGAAGGCCGCGACATCAAGGTAGGCGTGAACCCCGGCCTGATGGCAGCCATGGAACAGACGATTCCCCTGGGTCGCGCTGGCACGCCCGACGAAGCGGCGGGTGCGGTCTACCTCTTTTGCCAACCTGAGTCGAACTACATCAGCGGCCAGACCTTGATGTGTACCGGCGGCCTGACCGGGGTCTGAACATGCTGCTGCCCAAACCCTTTCAACATGCCTGGATGAATGCAGATATCGATGCTTTCAGAGAGCAGGTGCGCCGCTACATAGTGCGCGAACTGACACCCCATGTACCCGCCTGGCGCGCTCAGGGCTATGTGCCGCGCGAGATCTGGAGCGGCTTTGGCGCGCATGGCTTTCTGCTGCCCGAGATGGACGAGCAATGGGGCGGCGGTGGCGGCAATCTGGCCTACCAGTTGGTGGTTCAGGAAGAGCTGACCAAGGCCGAAGTACATGCCATCACCAGCGTGCACACCATCGCCTCGCACTACCTGCTGGCCTATGGAACTGAAGAACAAAAGCAGCGCTGGTTGCCCAGGCTTTGCAGCGGCGAATTGCTGGCCGGCATTGCCATGACCGAACCCAGCGTGGGCTCCGACCTCAAGGCCATGCGCACACGGGCCCAGCGCGATGGCGAGCACTACGTTATCAATGGCTCCAAGACCTTCATCACCAATGGCTACACGGCCAATTTGCTGGTGGTGGCCGTGCGCACCGGAGATGCCGGAAGCGGCGGCGTATCGCTGGTAGTGCTGGAGACGGAAAACCTGCCCGGCTTTCGCGTGGGTCGCAGGCTAGGCAAGATCGGCCAGCATATTTCGGACACCGCCGAGCTGTTCTTTGAAGACCTGCGCATACCCGCCAGCCACCTGCTGGGAGGCACCGAGGGGCAAGGCTTCAAGCAGCTGATGAGCCAATTGCCCTATGAACGCATGCTACTGGGGGTCAGCGCCGCTGCAGCCATCGAGATGGCTGTTGCACTGACCGTGGACTACACCCAGCAACGCAAGGCATTCGGCCAGACGATTGCAGATTTCCAGAACACGCGCTTCAAGCTGGCCGAATGCGCCACCACGGCCCATGTGGTGCGCAGCTTTGTCAACGACTGCATACAGCGCCTGCTCGACGGCACTCTGGATAACGAGGCCGCCTATATGGCCAAGTGGTGGTGCAGCGAGCAGCAGTGCAAGGTGATGGATGAATGCCTGCAGCTGTTCGGCGGCTACGGGTATATGGAGGAATATCCCATCGCGCGGCTGTACACCGATGCCCGGATCCAGAAGATCTACGGAGGCGCTAACGAAATCATGAAGGACCTGATCGCCAGACGCCTTTTCGCCCAATAGCTCTCGCATTGATCGCTTTCTCTGTTTCAAGAAAGGCCAGTCATGTATCTCACGCAAAGCTTGCGTCGCGCCGTGCAGCAGACGCCTCATGCCACAGCCAGCATCTACAACGGTCGCAAACGCAGTTTTGCGCAGCTAGGGGAGCGAGTCGCCCGCTTCGCCGGTGCGCTGCAAGCGCTGGGCACCCAGGCCGGGGACCGGGTCGGGATTCTGAGCCTCAACTCAGACTGGTATCTGGAGTACTACATGGCCTGCTACTGGGCAGGCGTGGCCGTCAATCCCATCAATATCCGCTGGAGCGCCAACGAGATCGCCTACTCCCTCGATGATTGCGACACCCGCATTCTGCTGGTGGATGACAGTTTTGCGCCTTTGACACCGGAACTCCTCAAGCTATCCCGCTCTCTGCAAACGCTGATCCACCTGGGCGATGGTCCTGCCCCGCAGAACATGCTCTCCTATGAAGCGCTGGTGGCAGACAGCAGCCCGGTTGAAGACGCCATGCGCAACGGCGACGATCTGGCCGGCGTCTTCTATACCGGTGGCACCACGGGCTCCCCCAAGGGGGTCATGCTCTGCCATCGCAATCTCTATACCAATGCCATCTCGAGCGTGTCGTCACAGATCGTGCGCGCAGGCAGCATTGGCCTGCACGCAGCCCCCATGTTCCATCTGGCTGACGGTGCGTTCATGAATGCCCTGTTCGCCGCAGGCGGCTGCCATGTCATGGTGCCGCGCTTCGATCCTCTCGCGGTACTGCAGGCCATCGCCAGCACCGGCGTGACCGATACGCTGCTGGTGCCCACCATGATTCAAATGCTGGTGGACCACCCCGATCTGCACAAATATGATCTGAAGTCGCTGCGTCAGATGGCTTATGGAGCCTCACCCATCTCCGAGGGCCTGCTGGACCGGGCCATGCGGACCATCCCCGACGTGGATTTTGTGCAGGCCTATGGCATGACGGAGGTATCCCCCATCGCCACCATTCTTTCCCCCGAGATGCACCGCGAACCAGGCCGGGCCAAGGGCCGCCACCGCAGCGCCGGACGCGCCACGGCCTGCACCGAGGTGCGCATCGTCGATCCCGAAGGGCGAGAGGTGCCGCGTGGCGAGGTCGGTGAGATTGCGGTTCGGGGCCCCGGAGTGATGCTGGGCTACTGGAACAAGCCTGCCGAAACCGAAGCCGCCATCCGTGATGGCTGGATGCATACGGGCGATGGCGGCCGCATGGATGACGAAGGCTACGTCTTTGTCGTGGACCGCATCAAGGACATGATCATTACCGGTGGCGAGAACGTCTACAGCATTGAGGTGGAGAGCGTTATTGCCACCCATCCTGCCGTGGCCTCGTGCGCCGTCATAGGCATTCCCCATGAACATTGGGGCGAGCAGGTCCATGTCTTCATCGTGCTTAAGCCCGGACAGAGCCTGGAAGCCCAGGAGCTGATCCATTTCTGCAAGGAGCGCATCGCCGGCTACAAATGTCCCCGTGATGTTTCCTTTGTCGAGGCCATGCCGCTATCCGGTGCAGGCAAGATCCTCAAGACCAGCTTGCGGGCCCCGTTCTGGGCCCATCATGAAAGAAAGGCCACCTGATGTCTGATCTGGTTCTCTGGGAAGTTCGCAACGGCGTAGGTCATATGGTTCTGAACCAGCCCGAGCGGGGCAACGTGATCAGTACGGCCATGGCTCACAACCTGAAGGCGGTGGTAGGGCTGGCCTGC
Organism: Comamonas sp. F1-6; assembly: GCF_039581415.1. Lineage (NCBI taxonomy): Bacteria > Pseudomonadati > Pseudomonadota > Betaproteobacteria > Burkholderiales > Comamonadaceae > Comamonas > Comamonas sp. F1-6. Next base: position 38,066 of record NZ_JBCPWN010000004.1, on the reverse strand, counting down.
AACACGGATATCGGTGCCCTGCTCATTTCCGCAAGCGGTAAGCAATTCTGCGTCGGGGGTGATATCAGCGAGTTTGGCGAACATCGCGAGCGACTGGCACCGCTGATCGGCGCCATGCTTGATCTGCTCAACCCTGTCATGCATCAGCTGGCCAGCTTGCCGCTGCCAGTCATCAGTGCCGTGCAAGGCCCTGTCGGAGGTGGCGGCATCGGGCTCGCACTGTGTGCGGACCTGGTACTGGCCAGCCGTCACATGTTTTTGCGCGGCGGGTACTCCGCCATCGGCCTGAGCCCGGATCTTGGTGTATCGGGCTATCTCACCCGCCGTGCCGGTGCTGCCAGGGCCAAATACATTCTGATGAGCAACCGCGCTGTCGCGGCCGAGGACTGTCTGCGCATGGGCCTGGTCGACGAGCTGCACGAGCCCGAACAGCTGCTGGCGGCGGCAACCGCGCTGGCCGAAGAGCTTGCCGGCGGCCCCACAAACTCCTTGGCGGGCATCAAAAGCCTCTGTGACTCGGCACATCGGCAAGATCTTCAGCAGCAACTGGGTGCCGAGCGCGAAGCCATGCTGGGCTGCGCCCGCTCCGGCAACAGCCTCGAAGGCGTGACTGCCTTTTTGCAAAAGCGCAAGCCCGTGTTTCAGCGTCGCTGAATCGTTTGCCTGTTTTTTAGGCGCAACAGGCAAAGCCTTGCCAGTCAAGGCTTTGCGCATTTATTCCGATATTTACCCACAGGCCAGACCACATGTTCTGGGGATAAGCACGAAGCTGGTGTGTAATTGCCGACATGCCCCGATTGATTGCACCCAGCAAGGACGAAAGTGCCCTGCTCCCTCCGTTTCTGGAATTGCCCGAACATGCAATCCACATACCGCAGTCCGAAACCGAATTTGAAGCCGCCTTCAAGGCCATGAATGCCGAGCCCGTGCTCGGCTTTGACACTGAAAGCAAACCCATCTTCAATATTGGCCAGCAAGACAGCGGCCCTCATCTGGTGCAGCTTGCCACGGCCAGTCAGGTCTGGCTACTGCAACTGCATAGGCCCATGGCTCTGGAAGTGTCGCGCATGGTGCTGGCTGCAGAACATATCTGCAAGGTCGGCTTCGGGCTCGATAACGATAAACACTCCCTGCCCCGCAGGCTGGGGGCGCCGCTGATCAATATTCAGGATCTGGACAGCCGCTTCAAGCGGCTCGGCTATGGCCCATCAGTGGGTGTGCGCGCCGCCGCGGCGCTGGTGCTCCAGCAAAGCTTTCGCAAGTCCAAGCGCACCACCACCTCCAACTGGGCTGCCACAGAACTCAGCCCGGCCCAGCGACGTTATGCCGCCAATGACGCCCATGCTCCGGTCGTGATCTATGCCCGCCTTCCCGCCTGGGAAAGCACACAACCAGTCCTTCCCCGACGCGGCCCCAGGAGTCCGAGGTCGTAAACGTTCAGCCCTCAGATCGCGAAAAGAAGCCAATCGTCAAAGCACCATAAGCTCTGCGCCCGACAGCGGGATTCAGGCAATCATTCTCCATTGCAGCTCGCTCTCGTCCTGCGCAGAGCTCATGACACAATCCCGCCCTGCCTTCTTGGCCTGGTATAGCAGCGCATCGGCCCGAGCCAGTGCCTGCTCGAAATCCTGTGCGGAACTGAGTGCAGCAATGCCAAAACTGGCTGTTACCTTGAGTTGCGCAGCCAATCCTCCGAGCACCTGGCTTTGCAAGCGCTCACGCACACGCTCCACAATGGCTTGCGCTTCGAACAGCTGTACTCGCGAGAGCAGCAAGACAAACTCCTCTCCGCCGAAGCGGGCAACCAGATCGCAGTCTCTGACCTGCTGAGTCAGCAACTGTGCCAGTTGCTGTAGCACCTGATCGCCGGCCGCATGGCCCCAGTTGTCGTTGATGTATTTGAAATGATCGATGTCCACGGCAACCACGGCCCAGGGCACCAGCCGCTGATCGGCCAAGCGCGACTCTGCGGCCTCCATGAAGGCGCGGCGATTGAGCAGGCGCGTCAAAGAGTCACGGTTGCGCTCTTCGCGCAATGTCGTCATCACATCCCTGACCGAGCAGGCCAGCAATCCAACGGCAAACCACATCGCAAACAGAAGCGCTATGGCCTGGGTGAGCAACCAGTATCCAGATCGGGTCAGCTCCTGCACTTCGTGAACGGGCAACAGACTTACGGCCGCCGGCCTGAACAAGGCATAACAGACGTTGAGCCCATAGGCCCAGCGCACGCCACGCTCCAGCCAGTCCTTTGACGAATCGGCCTTGAGAAACGCCGGCATGGCCAGGGTCAGCTGCAAGGCCATGGCCAGAGCCAGGCACTGCACGCGGACCCATAAATCATTCTCGATCCGGGAAAAATAGAACAGCACGGACAGGGCGACGACAGCGATCAACAGGCCGCCGGCCACGCTTGCCCCTGCCGACCCCAGCCGCAAGGACATGCCCTGCGCCAGCGACCAGGTTCCCAGCAAATACAGGCATGCCGTCATCAGGGCGAAATGACTCAGTTGCGCATTGCTCATCAGGCTTTGCGCAGCCAGAGCTGTCGCGAGCAGCACATAACCGCCCACCAGCCAGAGCAGGAACAGCGCACGCGGCTGTCGGCGCTGCACATACCAGCAAGCCAACAAGGCAAACCCGAACAACACCACGCAAGCCGGCGCAATCAAGGCAAAGTACAAATCTGCAGGCTGGCCCAATTTAGGTTCTCCGCGCAGGAAACTGTGAATTCAACGTCGTCCATTCTCCGGCGAGAAGTATCTCCAATATTCCAATACAGCGCTCGCTTTCACTCTGGCATAAGCACATAGCCATTAGGTCGTTCTCCTGAGTCGGCGTCCTGCCCATAATCAATGACGCCAAAGCTCTGGCTGTGGCGTTCGAATAACTTGCCAAAGAGACACACACATGCGCATAGAGACACTCGCCGTACATGCCGGCTATTCCCCCGACCCCACCACCAAGGCTGTGGCCGTGCCCATCTACCAGACGGTGGCCTACGCGTTTGACAGCGCCCAGCATGGCGCCGATCTGTTTGATCTGAAGGTCCCGGGCAATATCTACACGCGCATCATGAATCCCACCACCGACGTGCTGGAAAAGCGCGTCGCGGCGCTCGAAGGCGGCATTGCAGCGCTGGCCGTGGCATCGGGCATGGCAGCCATCACCGCCGCCATCCAGACCCTGGCCGAAACGGGTGACAACATCGTGTCGGCCAGCACGCTCTACGGCGGCACCTACAACCTGTTTGCCCACACCTTCCCGCAGCAAGGCATCGAGGTGCGCTTTGCCGATCCACGCGACCCGGCCAGCTTCGGCAAGCTGATCGACGCCAGGACCAAGGCGGTATTCATCGAGTCCATCGGTAACCCTCTGGGCAATGTGACCGATATCCGCGCTCTGGCCGCTGTGGCCCACCGGCACGGCGTGCCGCTGATCGTCGACAACACCGTGCCCTCTCCCTATCTGCTGCGCCCGTTCGAACATGGCGCTGACATCGTCGTGCATTCGCTGACCAAATACCTGGGCGGCCACGGCACCAGCGTTGGCGGGGCGATCGTGGACAGCGGCAAGTTCCCCTGGGCGGAGCACAAGGCCCGCTTCAAGCGCCTGAACGAACCCGACGTCAGCTACCATGGCGTTGTCTATACCGAGGCCCTTGGCCCCGCCGCATTCATAGGCCGCGCCCGCGTCGTGCCGCTGCGCAACATGGGCGCCGCCATCTCGCCGCAGAACGCCTTCCAGATTCTGCAAGGCATCGAAACCCTGGCCCTGCGCATGGACCGCATCTGCGAAAACACGCAGAAGATTGCAGAAACGCTGCAAAAACACTCCAAAGTGGAATGGGTGCGCTATGCAGGCCTGAAAGACCACCCCGACCACGCCATCGTGCAAAAACAGTCTGGCGGCCGCGCATCGGGCATTCTGTCGTTCAGCCTCAAGGGCAGCGAAGGCCGTGCGGCCGGTGCGCGTTTCCTGGACGCCTTGCAGCTGTTCACGCGCCTGGTCAATATCGGCGATGCCAAGTCGCTGGCCACCCACCCTGCTTCAACCACGCACCGTCAGCTGGATACGGACGAACTGGCCAAGGCCGGCGTGACCGAAGGCATGGTGCGCCTGTCCGTGGGCATCGAGCATATTGACGATCTGCTGGCCGACCTGAACCAGGCGTTGGAACAGGTCTGAAGCGGGCTGAGACTCCGGCGCGCGACTTCAGGCATCGCGCGCCAGCCGCAGCCCCGTCATCTGCCATCGAGCCGTTGCGGGAAAGAAGTTGCGATAGGTCAGCCGCGCATGACCGGCAGGCGTGAGGCAGGAACCTCCGCGCAGCACATACTGGTTGACCATGAATTTTCCGTTGTACTCCCCCACGGCACCCTCGGCCACGCGAAAGCCCGGGTAGGCGGCATAGGACGAATGCGTCCACTCCCAGACCTGGCCAGTTGCCACCCCATGATGAGCGCCCGAGACTTCAGGATGCAGGCTGGCATGACCCACTGACGAGGACACAGGCCAGTCATGCGCACCCATTGCCACCTCCCACTCCATCTCCGTCGGCAGGCGCGCACCGGCCCAGCGCGCATAGGCATCAGCCTCGAAATAGGAGATATGGCAGACAGGCCTCAGCGCATGCAGAGCCGTCACGCCATACAGGCTGAACTCCTGCCAGCCCGCATCACCCGCAGCATCCTCAGCTTGCCTCCAGTACCAGGGGTGGCTCAGTTGCTGGGCCTGGCACCAGTCCCAGCCCTCGGCCAACCACCATTGAGGCTGGCTGTAGCCGCCGTCCAGCACAAAGCGCAGAAACTCGCCATTGCTCACGGGCCTCGATGCAATCTGCGCTGCTTGCACATAGACACTGTGCCTGGGCATTTCATTGTCAAACGCAAAGCTGCCGCCGCCATGACCTATGCTGTAGATGCCTGCCTCAAGTGGCAGCCATGTGAGATCAGCATAGGCCTGCACGCAATTCTCCTCTGCCACCCCATCTGACGCATAAGCAGGCCAGAGCGGGTGACAAGAAAGCAAATGCTTGATATCGGTGAGCATCAACTCCTGATGCTGCTGCTCGTGCTGCAAGCCCAATGCGACGAGCTGAGCAACGACCTGCTGCGTCGTCGGACTTTTCTCTTTCATGGCGGCCATCAGCGCCAGCATCTGCTCATCCACCACAGCGCGATAGGCCATGACCTGCGCCAGAGCCGGTCTGGTCAGCAAGCCCCGCTGGGCTCTGGGATGGCGTTCACCCACCTGCTGGTAGTAGGAGTTGAACAGCATGCGAAAACTGCCGTCAAAAGCCTGATGCCCTGGCTGGTGCACGGCCAGTACAAAGGTTTCAAAGAACCAGCTGGTATGGGCCAGATGCCATTTGGCAGGACTGGCGTCCGGCATGGATTGCACGCAGGCGTCTTCTGCAGACAAGGGCGCAGCCAGCTTTTGCGTGCAGGCCCTCACCCGCTCGAACTGCTGCGCCAGCACTATCCAGTCCCTGGCAGCAGGTGCCATGAAAAATGGCCGCACCATGGTTTCAGGCTTGGGCATGAATGACGGCAAACCATTGCTGCTCATCGGTCCAGACCCTGGGTTCGGCAAATCCCGCGCATGCCAGCATGGAGAGGAAATCGGACAGCGGGTATTTGTAGCTGTTCTCCGTATGGATGGTCTCGCCCTGAGCAAAATAGCGCAGGCCCTGAGGCCAGCACACCATGACGGGGCGACGGGCGCGCAAATGCATCTCTATGCGCGATGTCCGACTGTCGAAGCGCGCCTCATGCGTCCAGTCCTGAAGATTGAAATCGCTGCCCAGCAGACGGTTCACATGATTGAGCACATTGAGATTGAATTCGGCTGTGACGCCCTGCTCATCGTCGTAAGCGGCTATCAGAACCGGTACCGGCTTGGGCAGATCAATGCCAATCAGCAGCCCGCCGTCGCCCCCCAGAAGTGAATGCATATGTCCGAGCATATGCAAAGCCTGCTGCGTATCGAAGTTGCCGATCGAGGAGCCAGGATAGAACAGCTCACGCCGTGTCTGTGGCACGCCTGAAGGCAAATGCCAGTCCCCCGTGAAATCCGCCGCAACCGCACGAGCCGTAAGTCGCGGGAAGTCATGCTCCAGCCTGGCCACAGCGGCCTGCAGAAACTCGACCGCAATATCCACTCCCAGAAACTGCTGCGGCCCCACGCTGCGGCACAGGCGTCGCACTTTTTCGCAATTGCCCGCTCCCAGCTCTATCAACACCTGGCAACCCGCCATGGCCTCGGCTATTTCAGGTTCGAACCGGGTCATGATGGCAGCCTCGGTTCTTGTGGGGTAGTACTCGGGCAGCTCGGTTATCTGCTCAAACAGGGCGCAGCCATGCGCGTCATATAGGAACTTGGGAGAAATCTGCGCCTGCCGCTGCATCAGCCCCTGCGCCAGCTCATAGCGCAGATGCGTCGGGGGGGCATACGCGTCCATGAAGCTGCAACCCTCGTCCTGAAGCGGTGGAGGTCTCAACGAGGACGCCAGAGGCAATGGAATGCGCCCTGCGCGTGATGCAAACTCTATCGATGCTGCCTGCCTGTCCGGTGTCGCGCGCATGCTGATCCTCCTGATGAGCTGATCGCGCGATGCAGCCATTGCCCGCGCCATCACTGCCAAGCCTGCTTTAGAACGTGCTTACCGCGTTGGAGTGCAAGGAGATCGTAAACACGTTCTTAGGCCCTCAGCCTAGCGCGGCCGGCAATCGGCAGAAGTAGGACTGAAGCCAGCGATCCTTTTACTGCATGCGCATGCAGCAATGCTGACAAAGTCAATACTGGCCAAAGAATTCAGCAAAAAAAATCGGTACCCCGCGCTGGCGGAATACCGATCTAAACATACACCCTAGCCTCCGAAGTCATCAGGCCATGCCGACCTGCTGACTCCGATGCACCGCAGAGCCTGCGGTGCGTGCCTCGCCTGCGGGAAGAAGGCCGCAGACAAGAACACTCTTTGCCGTGAAGCTATCAGAAGCGATAGCCCACGCCCACACCCACCAGCCATGGGTCAACCTTGAACTTGGTGTTTTCAAACACGCCTGCACCTGTGACCTTGGTACCCAGATACACCTTCTTGATGTCGAAGTTCAGCGACCAGTTCTTGTCCAGCGCATAGTCGAAGCCGACCTGCAGCGCGCCGCCAAAGCTGTTCTTCTTCACGGTCACGGCACCATCCAGGATGTCCACGTTCGAGAAGCGTGTGTAGTTCACGCCTGCCCCCACATAAGGCTTGAAGGCCCCGAAGTTGGTGAAGTGGTACTGAGCCAGCAAGGTGGGGGGCAGATGCTTGAGCGAACCGATCTTGCCGCCATTCAGGCGCACATCATGCTTTTGGGGATAGGTCAGCACCAGCTCTGCCGCAATGTTGGGCGTGAAGAAGTAGGACACGTCCAGCTCAGGCATCCACTTGTTGTTGATGCTCACGCCTGCGTCTCCGGCAGCGCCACCGTTGTCGCTGTCCAGATGCAGAGCGCGCACGCGAACCTGCCAAGGGCTGGAGCCGTCAAACGAAGATTGGGCAAAAGCGGTACCGGCCGTCAGGGCGCTGGCAACAGCAGCAATCGCGATCAGAGTCTTTTTCATGGGTTCTTTCCTTGAAGAATTGGGTGAGTGCAATGCTTTGCATCCCTTGGCATCCATTGAAGCAAAGCCACTGCCACACGGGTTTGTCCCAGGTCAACCCGCACACCAACACCGCAAAGAAAAAAGCGGACGTTGCCCATCGGCCACGTCCGCCCAGGACACTGATGAAGCGCAAAAATTTGCGTCAGCAGTGATGGTAGTCGTCAATTCGGATGAGCCACCCTGGCTGGTCGCAGCTTGTGCCACAACTCCATGCACACCACAACCGCACCGCCAATGACGGCCCCAACCAGCACATGTACCAACACCGGTCCCAGCACTGCAACAATACCGCCCGTGGGCACAATCACCTGCTCTATCCAATGCTCGACAGGCTCTATGCCATGCACCAGCAAGCTACCGCCCACCATGAACATGGCAGCCGTGCCCACGATGGACAGCCCGCGCATCAGCCACGGGGTAAAAGCAATCAGACCACGGCCCATGGCCTTGGCAGCGCTGCTGCTCTTGGCCATCAGCCAGCCGCCCACATCATCCATGCGCACGATCCCGGCCACCAGTCCATAGACGAACACGGTGATGGCCAGAGCTACTGCGATCAGCACCGAGGCCTGCTCCCAGATGGGTTTGGCGGACACCGTACCCAGCGCAATCGCCATGATTTCGGCCGACAAGATAAAGTCCGTGCGCACGGCGCCCTTGACCTTCTGATTTTCGTACTCCATCGGGTCCATCTGCTTTTCACGCGCGGCACGCACCGATGAAGGCGCAACACCTTTATGGGCAGCCTCCTCGGCATCCACCACGGCATCATGCGCATCATGCTTTTTGTGCTTGTGAAACAGCTCAAGGATCTTTTCCACGCCTTCGAAGCACAGAAAAGCGCCCCCCACCATCAGCAAAGGCGTGATCAACCAGGGCACAAAGGCGCTGATCAATAGCGCTGCGGGCACCAGGATGGCCTTGTTCATCAACGAACCTTTGGCCACCGCCCAGACCACTGGCAACTCCCGATTGGCCTTCACTCCCGTGACCTGCTCGGCATTGAGAGCCAGATCATCGCCCAGCACGCCGGCCGTCTTCTGCACCGCCACCTTGGTCTGTGTGGCCACATCATCCAGGATTGCTGTGCTCTTGCCCGCAGCGGTCTTGGTCATCAAGGCCACATCGTCGAGCATGCTTGCAATATCGTCTAGCAGCATCAAAAGGCCGGCACCTGCCATCGCACTCCCCAGTTGGTTTCAATGTCCACTATCATGCCTGCAAACCGTGCAGCGACTGCAGCAGGAAGTTGCCAATCGCCTACGCGATCAGCACGGCCAAGGCTTTGCAGCGACAATGAGCGCCCTCATCGAACGGAAACCCTGTGACTCAAGCCATCGCTCATGCCGAACTGATTGCCAGCTACCGCAAACTTGCCGCAGAGGCTGCCAAGAAGGCGGAACTGGTCAAGGCCGCAGCGGGCAAAGGTCCCAAGACCATTGCAACGGTCAGCGAAACCGCTGCCAAGGCCGCGCGCCGCCGCGATGTGATGGCCGCCAGACTGGCCAAGCTTGGTATCGATCTGCCGGGCTGAGCCTCAACAAGCAGCCTTCTTCGGGCAGTCTTCTTATTTGCTGGTCTTGAAGCCCTGTGTCGCCGCCCAGGCGGCCACATCGTCGCGGCGGATGGCCGCTGCCATGAGCTGTGGAAAGGCATCGGGGGTACAAGCAAACGAGGGCACGCCCAGTGCCGCCAGCTTGGCAGCCAGTTCCGCGTCATAGGCCGGCGCACCCTCGTCGCTGAGCGCCAGCAACGTGATGAACTGCACGCCTGCTTCCACCAGCTCGTTGGCGCGGCGCAGCAGGCCCGACTCCACACCGCCTTCGTAGAGGTCGGAGATCAGCACCAGAATGCTGTTGCGCGGCTCGCTGATCAGCCCCTGGCAATAGCCGACCGCACCGTTGATATCGGTGCCGCCACCCAGTTGCACGCCAAACAGCACATCGACGGGATCGTCGAGTTTTTCCGTCAGGTCAACCACGGCCGTATCAAACACCACCAGCTTGGTGGCCACGGCCGGCAGGCTGGCCATCACCGCACCGAAGATGCTGGAATAGACCACCGAGTTGGCCATGGAGCCGCTCTGGTCAATGCACAGGATCACCTCGCGCTGCGGGCGACGCGCCTTGCGCCCATAGCCAATCAGCGTCTCCGGAACAATGGTCTTGTATTCGGGCTGCCAGTGGCGCAGGTTGGCGCGTATGGTGCGATTCCAGTCGATCTCGGCATGGCGCGGGCGTCGGTTGCGCTGGCTGCGATCCAGCGCCCCGGCCACGGCACTGCGCATGGGCTCCTCGAGCTTTTTCATCAGCTCGTCCACCACCTTGCGCACCACCAGCCGCGCCGTGGCCTTGGTGTTCTGCGGAATCACCGAGCCCAGCGAAATCAGGTCCGCCACCAGATGCACATCGGGCTGCACATTCTCCAGCATCTCGGGCTGCAGCAGCAGCTCGCGCAGATTCAGACGCTCCATGGCATCGCGCTGCATGACCTGCACGACCTGGCTCGGAAAGTATTTGCGGATATCGCCCAGCCAGCGCGATACCGAGGGCGAGGAGTTGCCGCGTCCGCCCTTGCGCGATGCCAGCTTGCTGTCTTCCTCATACAAGGCGGCCAGCGCCTGGTCCATCTCCTGCAAGCGACCCGTCACACCACCGCAACTGGCGTCAGCGGGGCTGCCCAGCACCATGCGCCAGCGCTGCAGCCGCGTGGTGGGCTGCAGCTCTTCGGACTCCTGTTGCGGCTCGGTCGCCAAATTTGCTGTTTGATTCATCGTCACACCTTGGCCGCAGCCGCATCAAAATCGGTAGCTGCCTGGGCTTGTCCCATCAGCGCCTGGGGCAGATTCAATCCCAGCAACTCATTGAGCACGGGCAAGGCCCGCAAGGCACGCGACTCATCCCAGGGCGCGGCGTCGTCCGCAGCTCCCACGGCAGGACCAGGTGCCGCAGCGCCCCCCACAGGAGTTCGCTTGACCTTGTCGCCCAGGCTTTGGCGCTCGTGATTGCTGAAGGTCGAGAAGCTGCGCCGCACCAGCGGCAGAATCTGGGCAAACTGCAGCTCGCCCAGACCGCTGAGCCAGGCATCGACCGCCCCCCAGATAGACTCGTCATGCAGCAACACCAGCGCCTGCTGGTTCAGGAAACCATCCAGCCAGGCGGCCACATCCATGGGCGCCGCGCCCAGCGAAAGATTGCGGTTGAACTGACGCACGATTTCAGCGCTTTCCAGCAACTGCTCGTCCAGCAGCAAACGGCAGGCCATGCCGCGCAGCAGTGCCGCTGCGGCATCCCCCATGGCCAGGCTGCGCAGTGCCAGGCGCCAGGCATCCACCGCCTGCTGCGCATCGCCGTCGCTGGTGCGCAGCCGCAGTGCCTCGTGGGCCGCCAGCACCTTGGTCTTCATGGCGGCCGCAGCATCCTCATCCATGGCCATGCAGGCGACAGGCAGGCCGATGGCGGCGCGCAGCATCAGCGAATCGATCACGCCGGCCAGCAGGGCTGTATCCGTCTGGCGCACACTGCCATAGCGATAGACATTGGCCAGTGGCGGCAAGGCCTGCAGCAACTGGGCCACATCACCCGTGGTGGCTGCACGCTGGGCCAGTGTGGCAATCAGGGCCTCGACCAGCTGCGGCAAATCGGCCAGCAGCGCATCGTCGATGGCCTGCGCGATTTCGGGCAGCGAGGTCTCGGGCGTCAGGCTGGAGCGCAGCCTGGCCGTGGCGGCCTGGGCCACGGTCGCGCCGTGCACGCTGGCCTCGATGATGCGCACCGCCAGCTCGGGCTCCCACTGCAGTTGCCAGCTTTCGCGGAAGGTACCCCGGTTGCGCTGGGCATCGGTGGCGCGCACGCCCCAGTCAATGCCGAGCAGGCGCAGACGGTGCAGAAAATGGCTGCGTGCCAGATCCGTGTCCTTGCGCAAATCCAGCGCCAGCAGCTTGCTTGCCGCCTCGGGCTTGAGACGCAGCGACTTCTGCTGCTGCTCGATATCGCGCTGCAGCGGCACCTGGGGTACATCGGCGGGCACCTGGCCCAGCACATGACCAACGGTCAGCTCCTCATCGATCAACCTGAGCGGTGCGTCCTCGCCCATGCAGATCACGGTGACTATGGCCTCGTTGATCTCCTCCAGGCTGGGCATGGGCTGGCCGCGCAGCGCCGCCAGGCCCTCGGCCAGGCGCGTGGCCTCGATGATGTGAGCGCTGGAGCAGTCCAGATCCTTGTCGCGCAGCAGATGGGCCACGCGCGTCAGCCAGCCCGCCGTGCGCAGCGTGGCTGGAGAAACCACGTTTTTGATAGCTGCTTGCGCTTTACCATCAAACGTTTGAGGCTGATTTGACTCAAAACCCGGGGACGATTGATAGCACTGCCACAGATGCTGGTACCAACCCGGAGAAGTCACACCCGCGCCATAGCCGCTGCTGCTGGCCAGGTTGCGATAAGTCCAGGGGGCCCAGGTCGCCATCACCTTGGCCTTGGGCAGGCCCTTGAGCAGGGCGCTGTCGGCCTTGGCCGTCACGCTGGCCTTGAGCGCCGGCACATGCCAGGCACCGCAGACCACGGCAATGCGCTGGTGACCGGCCTTGATCGCCTCGCGAATGCACTGGCGCATATGGGCTTCGCGCAGTGCTTCGCGCTTCATGTATTCCTCGCCGCGCCAATGTTCGCCATCCTTGGACAGTTCTTCGCGAGCTGCCGTCATCACCTCGCCAATGCTTTCAAACAGTGCTTCGCTGTCGCCGCGCTCCTCAACCAGACGGTTCCACCAACTCTCGCCATCGTCAAAGCCTGCGGCATGGGCCAGCCAGTCCAGCGGATCGCGGTGCAGGTGTTGAGGGGCCGGTGCCGGAAGGTCCAACTGCAACTCATGCTCGTCGCCATCCTGCATATCGGCCAGCGTTGCGGCTTCCGCGACATCCGGTGCATCCTGCTCCGAGTCCGGGACAGCCGCCGCCTGCACAGCATCCTCTGCCTCCTGTGCCGCCTTCTTCAGCGCTTCGCGTCGCGCAAACTCGATGGCCATGCCATGGGTCTGGGGCAGGTCGATGAAGCGCGTGGCAACACCCTGGCAACTGGCCCACTGCAATGCCTGCCATTCGGGTGAAAACTCGGCAAACGGATAGAACGCGGCCTGGCTGGGCTCGTCCTGCATATAGACCAGCATGGCCACGGGCGGGCGCAGTTCGGCGCTTTGCAGCATGGGCAGCAGCGCCTCCCCCTCGGGCGGGCCTTCCACCAGCAGGCAATCGGGCTGCAGTGCTTGCAGCGCCTGCAACAGGCTGCGCGCGCAGCCCGGGCCGTGATGGCGTATGCCAAAGAAATGAACAAAATCAGCGGAAGTGGCCATGGGCTTGTCAGACGGCTCAAGAAAGGAATAGCAAGATCTCTGGCAGTGAAGACAGCTCAGCCCATCAAAGATGGACCGTTGAAACGAGGCGTCATCACCGAAGACAGTCGCAACGCTAGGGCGAGGTGATGCAACGACGTATCAAGAGCTGCATTCACTGCAGCACAACTCACAGTTGCTCGCGGCAGGCGCGGTACAAATCCTTCCAGTCGCTACGCTCCTTGACCACGGTCTCCAGATATTCCTTCCACACCACCGTGTCCTGCACCGGGTCCTTGATCACCGCTCCTAGCAGGCCCGAGGCCACATCGGCCGCGCGCAGCACGCCATCGCCGAAATGGCCGGCCAGTGCCATGCCGCTGTTGATGACCGAGATGGCCTCTGCCGTGGACAGCGTGGAGCTGGGCGACTTCACGCGCACAGTCTTGCCGTCCTCGGTCTGGCCGTGGCGCAGCTCGCGGAAGATCTGCACCACGCGACGCACTTCCTGCAGCGCAGGCGGCTCGGTGGGCAGTTGCAGCGCCCGCCCCTGCTCGGCCACGCGCTTGGTGACGATCTGCACCTCCTCGTCCTGCGATGCAGGCACAGGCAGCACCACGGTGTTGAAGCGGCGCTTCAGTGCGCTCGACAACTCGTTGACGCCTTTGTCGCGGTTATTGGCCGTGGCAATGACCGAAAAGCCCTGCACGGCCTGGAACTCCATGGACAGTTCCGGCACGGGCAGTGTCTTTTCGGACAGCACGGTGATCAGCGTGTCCTGCACATCGGCGGGAATACGTGTGAGCTCCTCGATGCGCGCGATCTTGCCCAGCTTCATGGCATGGACCAGCGGACTGGGAATCAGCGCTTTCTCGGACGGACCATGGGCCAGCAACTGGGCATAGTTCCAGCCATAGCGCAGCTGCTCCTCGCTGGTGCCGGCCGTGCCCTGGATCAGCATGGTCGAATCGCCGCTCACAGCCGCAGACAGATGCTCGGACACCCAGGATTTGGCCGTGCCGGGCACGCCATACAGCAGCAAGGCACGGTCGGTGGCCAGCGTGGACACGGCAATCTCCATCAGGCGCGGATTGCCGATGTATTTGGGGCTGAGCTCAAACCCGTTGCTGAGCTTGCCGCCCATCAGATACTGGAGCACGGCCCAGGGCGAAAGCTTCCAGTTGGGCGGGCGCGGACGGTCGTCCACCTTCTGCAGGGCATCGAGTTCTTCGGCAAATTGCGCCTCGGCGTGCTGACGTAGTACTTGGCTCATGATGACTTTCGGGTTGAATGCAGAAAAATTCGAAGGCTTAGGCGCTCAGCGCGGCATGCAGGGCCATGCGCAGATCGGTGATACGGTTGAGTTGTTCGAGCACGCGCTCGTCATCCCAGGGGCGCAGGCGGGCGCGCTCCAGCCGCGCCTGTTGTTCGGGAGTCAGGCTGCTTTGCGCAGCAACGGTAGTGGCCTCTTCGGCCGCATCGGCCACCTTGGATACCAGCTTTTGCCAGAGCCCGGCCAGCCCTGACGGGGCTGCGGCCTCGGGCTGCTGCTCTGGCACGGCAGGTTTCTCAGCCTGTGCAGGCTGACGCCAGAGCCACACAAAGCGCGGCAGAACGGCCGGATGCAGCCGGCGCGCGCAGGCCAGCACGGCCTGGTCGGCCTGCCAGCTATGCCAGCTGCCCGTGGCCTGCTTGCCGCCCAGCGCCTTGTCCAGAGCGTCCATCAGTTGCTCCGACATGGATTGAGAAAACACGCCAACCACGGGCATGCTGCTCTCGATGGTGTTGATGCGATCCACCAGGCTGCCCTTGGCCTGCTGCAGCTGCGCCTGCCAGAGCGCCTCGCGCTCCTGCTGGCTCAGTCGGTCCAGCAGGGCCGGCAGCAGCGCTTCGGCCCGCGCATCGCGTTCCATGGTCTGCAGCAGCGCAATCCAGCGCACATCGGGCTGATCGCGCAGCGCCGCCAGCCAGCCCTGGCGCAGGGCGGTCTTCCAGTCGCTGCGGCGGCTCCAGTCCCAGAGCTGCTCGGGCGTCATCTCCAGGGTCTGCAGCCAGAAGTCAATCGGGGCGAGTTCCACCATTTGCTGCAGCCACCAGGCTTTCACGCCCTTGATATAGGCCGGCGGCTGCAGTGCAATGCCGTCGCGCTCCCAGTCCTTGCTGCCCTCCTCGGGCGGCTCGATCTGCCATTCCCCCTTGGCATTGCGGCTCAGCATGGACTGCAGCCAGCCCAGGATGCGCAGGCTGTGCGCGCTTTGCGGCAGGCGCGAGAGCAGGCGGGCCGCGTTCTCACGCACTTCCTTGCTGCGATCGGTCAGCAGCTTTTCCAGCAGCGGCTCGTCCGCCATGGACAGCCCCACGCCCAGAGCCAGCACCATTGGCGCACGCTCCTTGGCATTGAGCTCCTTCAAGCTGGCTTCCAGTCTGGCGCGGGCCTGGTCTGCATCGGTATCACGTTCGCTGTGCAGCAGCGCCACGCGCTGCTCGATGGAGCCCTCCTGCCAGACCAGCTCTGCATTGGCTGTCTCCTGCACGCCGCTGGCATAGCTCCATTGCGGGTTGAGCCCGGCCAGCCAGCGTCCTCGCTCGCCCAGCACCGGCGTCAGCCAGGTACGCAGCTCCACCGAACGGCGGCCTTCGTTCAAAGCATCGACCAGAAGTGCATAAGGCAAGCGCTGTCCGGCCTGATCGAGGGCATGGAACATAGGAGCCAGCATGTTCTCGGGCCCATGCTGCAGCACATCACGCATCAGGCCATGCAAGCGCTCATCATCGGGCGCGCGGCGAGACTCGTCGGCAGGCAGTGCTGGGGAACTCAAAGGCGCACCGAGCCTGACCTGCGCACCGGGCTGCCAGCCCGCTCGCTCCAGGACGGCGGCGACGGCGCTGGCTCTGAGCAGCTGTGCAGCCGTTGATGCAGCCGGCTGCAGCCAGGCAGCTTGCATGGCTTGCAAACCGGGGCTGGCTGCGGCATCGACCTGCGCGGTCAACACCGCAGGTACGGCCAGCCTGTCCGCGCCGACCAGACTTGACTGCTGCAGCGCAGCCCACAAATTGGCGCTGCTCATCGCATCTCTCCTTGGTTCTGCCAGATGGGGGACAAGACCTGGCTGTGAGCATCCTGCTGCCAGGCACTGAGCAAACGCCAGCGCCCCAGTTGCGGCCCGGACTCCCACTCGCCAAACAGGGCCAGAGGCGTGCCGCCACTCAGCGCCAGCAGCCGCCAGGCTTCGTCATCGGCAATCACCGCAGGCACGGGTGCCGCCTGGCTCTGTCCTGTGGGCCAGCCCACCAGCCATTGCCCCTCTACATACAGCAGCTGGGCATCCGCACACCACAGCGGCTGCACCGGCTGCAGCGCATTGGCGGCAATGCGCTCGCCCAGTTGTTGCAACGGCTCGCCCAGAGCCTTGACCGTCAGGGCTGCGGCATCGGAGCTGTCGATTGCTTCAACCCCATTGACGGCAACCGCCCGCAGGCTCGCCCTGCCCGGATAAAAGCTCAAGGCTGCGCGATAAGCGCTGCCGCTTACCCAGGCCGTCTCGAATCCTCGCCCGCCCTGGGCATAGTCCAGCATCAGGGCAGCGCGGCCGGTATTGAGGCCCTGCAGCCAGACGCGGCGTTCCAGCAGGCGACCCTCGCGCTCGATCAGGCGCTGACCCAGCACCCGCCAATCGTCGCTGATGGTCTCGCCACGGGCCTGTACTTCGGCCTTGTCCATGGGCCAGCCCAGGGCAGCCATGACGTCGGCCTTCACCTCGGGGCTCAGCGAGTCGCGCCGCTGCACCGCGTCCACCAGCAGCTGCCAATGGCCAAGCTGCACCAGCAGGTCACGCGGCCAGGTCGGGTGGCTGTCCACCAGCTCCCTGGCTTCCCTGATACGTGCGGCCATGCCCGTGGCCTGGGCATCCACCATGCGTGCCGCCATGGTGTTCCAGTGCTGGCGCGTCTGGCTGTCGCCGGCCTGATTGGCCAGGCCGGTGCGCACCATGTCCTGCATCCATAGCGACAGCTCCTGCATGCCGCCAGCAACCTTGTCCCAGCGCTTGTCCTCGCGCTTGGCCTGCTGTCTGGCCAGAGCCTCCTGATCCGCCACTGGCGCAGCGGCAATGGCGGCCGCCTTGGCCTCTTTCTGCTCGGCTTTTTGCTGACGACCACCCAGCCAGTTGCTGACCCATTCCGGGGGCTCGCCGCCCTCTGGCACCTGGCCGCCTGCGCGCAGCAGCATC
Organism: Comamonas sp. F1-6; assembly: GCF_039581415.1. Classification (NCBI taxonomy): domain Bacteria; kingdom Pseudomonadati; phylum Pseudomonadota; class Betaproteobacteria; order Burkholderiales; family Comamonadaceae; genus Comamonas; species Comamonas sp. F1-6. Next base: position 20,859 of record NZ_JBCPWN010000004.1, on the reverse strand, counting down.
AGCGCCAGCCCGTGCTTGCAGGGGAACTTGCGGCTGGGGCAGGAGCACTTGAAGGCCGGCCCGCTCAGATCGACCTGAGTCTGATACGGCTTGCTGCCGCTGCCCTGGCATTCCCCCCAGGCCGCAGCATCATTGCTGCCTGTGTTCGGCCATTTGCTCAGGGACTGCAGTCCCTTGGCCGCCTTGGATGACGCAGCATCCGGCGACAGCGCCAAAACTTCCGCTTCCGTTGCTAATACACGCGACACCAATGTCTCCCGTCCCGAATCGACGCAATATCTTGATAGTTCGAGGCGCTTACGCACCAAGGGCGAGTGCGAGACTACCCTCGGAAAACCTCGTCCGCACTTTGCTGAAACTGTGTTTTCAGCGCGGCAAAAACTGTGGTTTGACAGACCGCGCAAACTGTTGCGCGCAATGCGTCAGCCTATCATCGCCATGGCACTGTGCCGATGAAAACGTGCAAAAAATCAGAACATAGAGAAGCCGGGTGACATGCGTCAACCGGCTTCCTCGTCGAGCTGCGGCACCTCTGTTCCCGGCAATCATTCAGTCCGCCGATGCTGCTGCAGATGCAAGTACCGACTCCGCAGCAGCCAAGCCACGGCATGCTTGCTACTTTTGCTTACCAATGGCTCAGCCCGGCTTCGGTGCTCATTCCGCGCAAGCTGCCCGCAATTGCACCTTGCTGCCCATCTGGCTGTCAAATTGCTACCAAGGGTCTGAATGCTCTGGGTCAAATCGACCAGGACACTTTCGACGCCATACACGCCCTGTGTCACAGCCTTGGAAGTCGGCTCTGGGTCGGAGAATTAGCCACTGACGATGCTTCGGCTGGCAAGCCCGCTGCCAACAAGATAGAGGACTGCAAGAGATTCTGTCTGGCAGCTAACGAACAGCGTCGAAAGTTCTCCAGCAAGAGCTGTTCGCCAGCATCCCCCGCTGGAAGATCCGACTGGCGCCGGCCGGTCAGCACAAACAGCACATCAACACCTGCTGCGGCAACTGCAACAAGGTAATCACTATCCGGCTTTCGTTCGTCTTTCTCGTAGAGCAGCTGCGCTTGCTTGCGCACACCGCCAAGTTGGCCAAACCCTTCCTGATTTAAGCCAAGGCGTTCTCGTTCCTCACGCAAACGCGCACCAATACCCATATGTGTAACTCAATATTGACAAATATACGCATTTGCGTACTATTGCCATACCTAAGCCAAGCTAGCGCCGCTTCACAGCACCGCACTAGAGGCAAAAAGCAGCAGCCCTTTGCACAGAGCTGCTGCACCTATTCACATCAATCAATAGATTTTGACATGAAGCAGCTACATCCCCACGCGCAGGCCCGCACATGACTTGAGAGCCAAGGCCTACGGTCGCCCAATGGACACGGAACAGTCCAGATAGCCGCTTCCCGATCAACAGCCGGGGCAGTGTCGGCAACGGATCTTGCCTGCTCTGACAACAGGCACTCTACGAATGTGTTCTGTAGCGCTCGACAATTTCAGCCTATGTCTGAGTCCGGCGTTTACGGACTTGATGCTGTCAAAGCATCAGCTATCCATGCACGACTGTCGCGGGCAAATCAGCGCAGCTGAAAGCATGCGCTATTCAACACCAACGCCAGGACCTGCAGATCAGGCCCGACTGGAGTTTTGAGTCATGAGCCAGGACATTTTCGATCAGCGTGCCGATGGCAAGGCTTTTGCGGCAGCAGCTTCGTTGGCGCCGGCAACCGTGCCACAAGCCCAGATTGCCTGCCACGAAGCGCAGTTAATCGGCTATGCGTTGAGCCACCATGTGCCGGACATGCGGCGAGGCTTCGATATTCTTACCAGCTATGGCCGCTGGCATGTAGATCCGAAGCCAGCCGCGCAGATGGCCGAGTTGATGCGCCAGCATCTGATGCAGCAACTGGAGACGATCTAGGCCTACGCTTCCGACAGGACGCGGAAAGCAGTTCACCCGATCCTTGAAGTCGGCCTCCGGGAAGACCATGAACCATGAAAAAAGGCTCTGCAGAATGCAGAGCCTTTTGATTGCGCTAGCAGTACCCGGGTATCAACCCAGCCACTTGCGGGCGTTGCGCCAGACGCGCATCCAGGGGCTGAATTCGGACTTGTCGCCCGAGGTCCAGCTCATCTGCACATTGCGAAACACGCGCTCGGGGTGAGGCATCATCGCCGTGAAACGGCCATCGGCCGTCGTCACTGCTGTCAGGCCACCGGCCGAGCCGTTGGGGTTGAACGGGTACTGTTCGGCAGGCTGGCCGTGGTTGTCCACATAACGCATGGCCTTGACCACTTGCTCGGCATTGCCACGGAACTGGAAGTTGGCATAACCCTCGCCATGTGCCACGGCGATGGGCAGGCGGGAGCCGGCCATGCCTTGCAGGAACAGGCTGGGCGACTCCAGCACTTCGACCATGGACAGACGCGCTTCGAAGCGGTTGCTCTGGTTCTGCGTGAAGCGCGGCCAGTCCTGTGCACCGGGGATGATATCGGCCAGCTCGGCAAACATCTGGCAGCCGTTGCACACGCCCAGACCGAAGGTGTCGCTGCGACCGAAGAAGGCCTGGAACTGCTCGGACAGACGGTCGTTGAAGGTGATGGAACGCGCCCAGCCAATGCCCGCACCCAGGGTGTCGCCGTAGCTGAAGCCGCCACAGGCCACCACACCGGCGAAGTCCTTGAGCTGCGCACGACCGGACTGCAGGTCGCTCATGTGCACGTCCACTGCATCAAAGCCGGCTTCGGTGAAGGCGTAGGCCATTTCCACATGGGAGTTCACGCCCTGCTCGCGCAGCACCGCCACGCGAGGCTTGGCAGCCACATTGATGAAGGGCGCTGCCACGTTCTCCTTGGGATCGAACGTCAGATGCACATGCATGCCGGGGTCGGCAGGTTCGCCAGCGGCAGCATGCTCGCTGTCGGCGCAGACGGGATTGTCACGCTGCTGGGTGATCTTCCAGCTCACGGCATCCCAGACCTGGTGCAGATCGGACAGAGTTGCTCCGAACACCTTGTTCGCATCGCGCCACACCTGCAGCTCGCCCTTGCCTGCGTCCACAGGAGACGAGGCGGGACGGGTCTTGCCGATGACATGGCTGCACTGGATCAGGCCATGTTCGCGCAGCACCTGCAGCACTTCGGCACGGTCTTCCGTCCTGATCTGGAGCACGGCGCCCAGCTCTTCGTTGAACAGCGCGCGAAGGGTCAGATCTTCGCGGCGGCCGGAAACCTGCTTGCCCCAGTTCTTGCCTTCGCCGCTATCCATGCGGCTGTCGGAGATACCGTCGCCTTCGGTGATCAGCATGTCCACATTCAAGGCCACGCCCACATGGCCGGCAAAGGCCATTTCGGCGGCCGTGGCCAGCAGGCCGCCGTCGCCCTTGTCGTGGTAGGCCAGAATCAGTCCCTTGGCGCGCAGCGCATTCACTGCATCCACCATGGCGATCAGATCCTTGGGCTCGTCCAGATCCGGCACCTCGTTGCCCGACTGATTGAGCACCTGACCGATGATGGAGCCGCCCATGCGCATCTTGCCGCGGCCCAGGTCGATCAGCACCAGGGTGCTGTCTTCCACCTCGGCGTCGAGCTGGGGCGTGAGCGTGGTGCGCACATCGTCGATGGAGGCAAAGCCGGTGATGATCAGGCTCACGGGCGAGGTGACCTTCTTGGTCTGGCCGTTCTCGCTCCACTGGGTGCGCATGGACAGAGAGTCCTTGCCCACGGGAATCGAGATGTTCAGCGCGGGGCACAGCTCCATGCCCACGGCCTTGACGGTGGCGTACAGCGCAGCGTCTTCACCGGCTTCGCCGCAGGCGGCCATCCAGTTGGCCGACATCTTCACCTTGGACAGCTCGATGGGCGCGGCCAGCATATTGGTGATGGCTTCGGCTACGGCCATGCGACCCGAGGCGGGCGCGTCGATGGCGGCCAGCGGTGTGCGCTCGCCCATGGCCATGGCTTCACCCTTGAAGCCCTTGTAGTCGGCCAGGGTCACGGCCACGTCGGCCACGGGCACTTGCCAGGGACCGACCATCTGGTCGCGATGGGTCAGGCCGCCGACGGCGCGGTCGCCAATGGTTATCAGGAAACGCTTGGAAGCCACCGTGGGGTGGGCCAGCACTTCGATCACGGCCTTTTCCAGCGGCACGCCGGTCAGGTCCATGGCGGGCAGCTCGCGCTCCACGCTGGTCACATCCTTGTGCACCTTGGGCGGCTTGCCCAGCAGCACGTTCATGGGCATGTCCACGGGGAATTTCTGGTCGCCGGACTCGACCGCCGTATCCTCCAGCACCAGCTGGCGCTCTTCGGTGGCCGTGCCGATCACGGCAAACGGGCAGCGCTCGCGCTCGCAGAAGGCCGTGAACTGCTCCAGCGATTCGGGAGCGATGGCCAGCACATAACGCTCCTGCGATTCGTTGGACCAGATTTCCTTGGGCGACAGGCCGGACTCTTCGAGCTTGACGGCACGCAGGTCAAAGCGTGCACCGCGCCCGGCATCGTTGGTCAGCTCGGGGAAGGCATTGGAGATGCCACCGGCCCCCACGTCGTGGATGGCCAGGATCGGGTTCTCGGTGCCCTGCTGCCAGCAATGGTTGATGACTTCCTGCGCACGGCGCTCGATCTCGGGATTGCCGCGCTGCACCGAGTCGAAGTCCAGTTCTGCTGCATTGGTGCCCGAAGCCATGGAGCTTGCCGCACCGCCACCCATGCCGATGCGCATGCCGGGACCGCCCAGCTGGATCAGCAGCGTGCCCGCCGGGAACTCGATCTTCTTGGTCAGTTCGGAATCGATCACGCCCAGGCCACCGGCGATCATGATGGGCTTGTGGTAGCCACGGGTGATGTCGCCGACCTGCTGCTCGTACTCGCGGAAATAGCCGGTCAGATTGGGACGGCCGAACTCGTTGTTGAACGCCGCGCCGCCCAGAGGGCCTTCGATCATGATCTGCAGCGGGCTGGCGATATGTTCGGGCTTGCCTACTTCGCTGCCCCAGAGCTTGGAAACGGTGAAGCCCGTAAGGCCGGCCTTGGGCTTGGAGCCACGGCCGGTTGCGCCTTCGTCACGGATTTCGCCGCCGTTGCCGGTCGATGCACCGGGGAAGGGCGAAATCGCCGTGGGGTGGTTATGTGTCTCCACCTTCATCAGCACATGGTTGGTTGCAGCCTGCTTCTGATAGCTGGGAGCGCTGACTGCGTCTGCCTTGGCATCGAACTTGGCTACAAATCGCTCAACCTCATGGCCTTCCATGATGGAAGCGTTGTCGGCATAGGCCACCACGGTGTGCTGGGGCGAGCAGGCCTCGGTGTTGCGGATCATGCCGAACAGCGATTTTTCCTGCTCCACGCCGTCAATGGTGAACTTGGCGTTGAAGATCTTGTGGCGGCAGTGCTCGGAGTTGGCCTGCGCGAACATCATCAGTTCCACATCCGTGGGATTGCGCTTGAGGTCGTTGAAGGCATTGACCAGATACTCGATCTCGTCTTCGGCCAGGGCCAGGCCCCATTGCTTGTTCGCGATTTCCAGCGCTGCGCGGCCACCACCCAGCACATCCACAAACTCCATGGGCTGTGCAGCCAGGGTGGTGAACAGTTGCTCGGCCTCGGCGCGTGTCGCGAACACGGACTCGGTCATGCGGTCGTGCAGCAAGGCGGCAATCTGTGCCGTCTGCTGCGGCGAGAGCTCGGGCTTGCCACCCAGCAGGCCGGACTTCACGTCCACGCGATACTCGGTCATGCGCTCCACGCGGAACACGTTCAGGCCGCAGTTGCGCGCGATATCGGTCGCCTTGGAGGCCCAGGGAGAGATGGTGCCCAGGCGGGGCGTGACGATGAAGGCCAGGCCTTCAGCATTGCCCGTATAGGGGTCACCATAAGTCAAGAGCGCCGACAGGCGCTCTTGCAATGCGGGCGCAACTGCGCCCTCGGTGGCTACCAGGTGCACAAAGCGTGCAGATACGCCGGTGATCTTGGGGTGGATGGCGACCAGATCGGTCAGAAGCTGTTGGGCGCGGAACGAGCTCAGGGCGTTTCCACCCTCAAACTGTGTCAGATGCAATGTCACGTGGCGGCCTGTTTATGTGAAGGCTGTTGAAAAGCGTCCTGGTCAATCCCCTGCCTGAGAGGACCGGGCCAAAGCGCTGAATTCGGTGAGCCTAGGATTTTACCGTGCCTCGGGGTTAGTCCGAATGCTCACACCCACAAGCCCTGCATGTTCAAGCGCGCAATGGGATAATTGCGACCATGAGCATCACACTGAAGACTCCCGAAGACATCGAGCGCATGCGCGTTGCAGGCCGCTTTGCTTCGGATGTGCTGGACTACATCACCCCCCACATCAAGCCCGGCATCACCACCCAGCAGATCGACGATCTGTGCGCCAAGCGCATGGCCGAGCAAGGCACCAAGACGGCCTGCCTGGGCTATCAGCCCCCAGGCATGACGCCCTACCCGGCCTATGTCTGCACCTCGGTCAACCATGTGGTGTGCCACGGCATCCCCAACGACAAGCCTTTGAAGAAGGGCGATATCGTCAATGTCGACGTGACCATCATTACCGAAGACGGCTGGTTCGGCGACAACAGCCGCATGTTCATCATTGGCGAAGGCACGATTGCGGCCAAGCGGCTATCCAAGCTGACCTTCGAGGCCATGTGGAAGGGCATTGCCCAGGTCAAGCCCGGTGCCACGCTGGGCGATATCGGCCACGCCATCCAGACCTATGCGGAGAGCAACAACCTGTCCGTGGTGCGTGAATACTGCGGCCACGGCATCGGCAAGGTGTTCCACGACGAGCCCCAGGTGCTGCACTACGGCCGCCCCGGCGAAGGCGTCGTGCTGGAAGAAGGCATGGTCTTCACCATCGAGCCCATGCTGAATCTGGGTAAGCGCGACATCAAGGCCATGCCCGACGGCTGGACCGTCGTCACCAAGGACCGCAGCCTGACTGCCCAGTGGGAGCTGATGCTGGCCGTCACCAAGACCGGCTATGACGTGCTGACCTGGTCCGAGGGCTCGCCCACCCCGCCCGACTTCATCACGGCCATCCGCACCTGAGCGCACTGCTGCCGCTGACCTGCATGCCGCATCTGGCCAAAGCCGGATGCGGCATATTTTTTGCTTGTAGACCTTGTGCTGCAAGCGCCATGCGCTCATCTTTTTGCCATCACAGGCCTCAAGCCCAAGTCAGTTGGGTTAAGGTGACGCTCAAGCACTTGCCCTGTTGAAACGCTTTTTTCTACTGCGCATGACCTCCTCTGCCCACTCCTACGCCAACTCTGCCGACGCCTCCGACCTCTCCTCGCTACAGGGCCTGCGCGAGCAATACCGCGAGGCCAAGGCCCGGCAGATGGACTTGCTGCGCAACCCCACGCTGGGCAGACGCAGCGTGCGCGGAGTGCTGCACCATTTCAGTGAACTGGCCGACGGTCTTCTGCGCACCCTCTGGCAGCGCGCGCAGATGCCGCAAGGCGCGGCCCTGCTGGCCGTGGGGGGTTATGGACGCGCCCAGCTCTTTCCCTACTCGGACATCGATGTGCTGGTGCTGCTGCCCCAAAGCAGTGCACCGCCGGCTGCGGAACTGGCGGCCAGCATCGAGCAGTTCATCAGCAGTTGCTGGGATGTCGGCCTGGAAATCGGCTCCAGCGTGCGCAGCATTGCCGAATGCCTGCAGGAGGCCGCGCAGGACCTGACGGTACAGACCGCCATGCTGGAGTCACGCCGCATCACCGGCAGCAAGGCCTTGTTTGCCGACTTCGAGCAGCAGTTCCGCGCGCAGCTCGATCCCAAGGCTTTTGTCGAAGGCAAGCTGCTGGAGATGCGCCAGCGCCACGCCAAATACGACTTCACGCCCTATTCGCTGGAGCCCAACTGCAAGGAATCACCCGGCGGGCTGCGCGATCTGCACACCATGCTCTGGCTGGCCAAGGCCGCAGGCTTCGGCAACAGCTGGCATGAGCTGGCCGAGCAAGACCTGATCACCCATTTCGAGGTCCAGCAGCTCGAATCCAACGAATCCCTGCTCAGCCTGATCCGTGCACGCCTGCATGCCGCTGCCGGCCGCCATGAGGACCGGCTGGTCTTTGACCTGCAGACCGCCGTGGCCGAAGCCTTTGGCTACCGCTCCACCACGCCGGAGGGCCGCAAGCTGGCCATGCGCGCTGGCGAGACCCTGATGCGTCACTATTACTGGGCCGCCAAGGCGGTGACCCAGCTGTGCCAGATCGTGCGCATGAGCATCGAAGAGCGCCTGAACCCCGGATCGCACGAGCTGATTCAGCTCAATGATCGCTTTTGCGAGAAGGCCGGCACCATCGAGGTGGTCAGCGACGATCTGTACGAGCGCGATCCGCATGCCATTCTCGAAACCTTTCTCATGTATGAGCAGCATGAGGGGCTGACAGGTCTGTCGACGCGAACCCTGAGAGCGCTTTATGCCAGCCGCGATGTGATGGACAGCGCCTTCCGTCGCGACCCGGTCAATCGCGCCACCTTCATGAAGATCCTTCAGCAGCCGCGCGGCATCACCCATGCCATCCGGCTGATGAATCAGACCTCGGTACTGGGCCGCTATCTCTGGCCCTTCCGCCGCATCGTGGGGCAGATGCAGCACGATCTGTTTCACGTCTACACCGTGGACCAGCATATCCTGATGGTGCTACGCAATGTGCGGCGCTTCTTCATGGCCGAGCATGCCCATGAATACCCGTTCTGTTCCCAGCTCGCCGCAGGCTGGGACAAGCCCTGGATCCTGTATCTGGCTGCCATCTTCCACGACATCGGCAAGGGCCGAGGTGGTGATCACTCCGTGATCGGCGCCGTCGAAGTCAAGCGTTTTTGCCGCGCCCACCAGATCGACAAGGCCGATGCGGAGCTGGTCGAGTTTCTGGTACGCGAGCACCTGACCATGAGTCAGGTGGCCCAGAAGCAGGACTTGTCCGACCCCGATGTGATTCGCGCCTTTGCCGAACGCGTTGGCAACGAGCGCAAGCTCACTGCCTTGTATCTGCTGACGGTGGCCGACATTCGCGGCACCAGCCCCAAGGTCTGGAGTGCCTGGAAAGGCAAGCTGCTGGAAGACACCTACCGCCTGACCCTGCGCGTGCTAGGTGGTCGCGCCCCGGATGCCGCCGCCGAAATCGAAGCCCGCAAGCGTGAGGCGCTGGTGCAACTGGCCCTGTCTGCCCAGCCCTTTGAGTCCCACAAGAAACTCTGGGAGACACTGGACGTGAGCTACTTCATGCGCCATGAAGCGGCCGACATCGCCTGGCATACCCGCCATCTCTCACGCCATGTGGGCCAGGGCAAGCCCGTGGTGCGCGCCCGGCGGTCGCTGGCCGGCGAAGGCCTGCAAGTTCTGGTCTATGCACCCGACCAGCCCGATCTGTTTGCCCGCATCTGCAGCTACTTCGACCGGGCCGGATTTTCCATTCTTGATGCACGCGTACACACGGCCAACAACGACTACGCACTGGACACCTTCCAGGTCGTCGCCCCCACCATGCAGGAGCAATACCGCGAGCTCATGCACATGGTGGAAAGCGATCTGACCCAGACTCTGCTGCGAGGTGGCCCCCTGCCCACGCCATCGCAAAGACGGCTGTCGCGCCGCGTCAAAAGCTTTCCATTCGCTCCGCGCGTCATCCTGCGCCCCGATGAAAAAGCCCAACACTGGCTGCTGTCCATCTCCGCATCAGACCGCGCCGGCCTGCTCTACATCATTGCCCGCATTCTGGCCCAGCACCATATCAGCGTGCACTTGGCAAAGATCAGCACCCTGGGCGAGCGCGTGGAAGACACCTTCCTCATCGAAGGGCCTGAACTGCAGGACAACAACAGCCAGCTGCGCATGGAAACCGAGTTGCTCAAGGCCCTTGCCCAGCCCGGTTGAACCAGGCCCGGCAATTCGGGCTTTAGTTTGATGATTCGCTGCCGATAAGCAGTCACCACTACTACGGAAAGCCCATGCAGCTCGCCTCCAATGAAGTTGCGGCATCGCCGCCCACCACACGCAGTGGCCTGTTTCATATGCCGTTGTTTCGCCCCGGCACCGAGGTCACTCAGAATGGCCGACGCGAAATCGTCAGCCATGTCATCTTGCGCAGACGCGAACTGATGGTCTACCTCCGAGGTCACGACGACCCGGTAAAGCCCGATCGCCTGAGTCTTGCCCCCACGGTGTTCACCACCGAACGCCGGCCTGAACCACTGACCTGGTTTCTTTGATCCCTCAAAACAAGAAAGCCGCTGACGCTCATGGCATCAGCGGCTTTTTCTATGGAACCCGGCTATCAGCCCAGCTTGATCCGGGCGTTGGCCATGACCTGACCCAGTTGCACCGGCGCCGCCGGCTGCCACTGCGGATTGAACTGCAGGCCTGCCGCTTGTGGAAACAGCATGACCACTGTGGAGCCGAGCTGAAAGCGACCCATCTCCTCGCCTCTAGCCAGCATCACCGCTTCGGCACCTTCGTAATTCCAGGTCTTGATATGGCCTGGGCGCGGCGGGTTGACCAGGCCATGCCACACCGTGGCCATGCTGCCAACGATCGTCGCGCCCACCAGCACCAGCACGAAGGGCCCATGATCGGTATCGAACACGCAGACCACGCGCTCGTTGCGCGCAAACAGGCCGGGTACGCCACGTGCGGTTACCGGGTTCACCGAGAACAGATCCCCTGGCACATAGGTCATGCTGCGCAGCTTGCCGGCACAAGGCATGTGAATGCGGTGATAGTCGCGCGGGCTCAGATAGATCGTGGCAAAGCTGCCGTTATCGAACTGACGCGCCAGAGCCGCATTCCCTCCCACCAGAGCAGTCGCACTGTATTGATGCCCCTTGGCTTGAAAGATCTGCTCGCCTTCGATCCTGCCGAACTGACTGATCGCACCATCTACCGGGCAAATCCAGTCCGCCTGCGCCAGAGGACGAACACCGTCCTTGAGCGCACGCGTGAAAAAGGCATTGAAGGTCTTGTAGGCTGCGGGGTCGGGATTGGCTGCCTCGGCCATGTTCACCTGGTAGCGCTGGATAAAGCGACGAATGACTGCCGTCGTCAATCCGCCGGCCTCGGCTTGCGCCAGTTTTCCCATCAGCGCGGTCAGCGCCTGCTTGGGCAAGAAATATTGGGAAAGTACGGCGAGTCGATCAGACACAATGGAATTTTGCTATCAAAGTTATAGAGCTGTCGAACAGGATTCTAGCCAAGACCACGGCAGCGGCGGCTGTCTTTGGGGGCTACAGGCGTTTTACCCCATCCAGGCCACCGCCCAGACGCGATATCTCAATGATGCAAGCGTCATGACAAAGACCCATGTCGCCGTCTCATCGCTGCGACGCTTTACCCCTTTATGAGGGCATAAGCGAAGGCGAGACGCTACAATTCCAATGTTTAGCTGAATGCTGTTTCACAGCACGGCTTGATTGGATATCGGCCTTTTGTTCGGTCTGCGCAAACAGCGCAGCGCCCTTGCCACATTGAGGCCTGAGCAGTTGTACTGCTCAGGCCTTTTCCGTGGTGATGACGAGCAAGCGCCGCAACTGACCTTTTCTAAGAGATTGAACAAATGGCCAAGGAAGAACTGATTGAAATGCAAGGTTCCGTGACGGAAGTCCTGCCTGACTCGCGTTTTCGCGTCACGCTGGACAACGGTCACCAACTGATTGCCTACACCGGCGGCAAGATGCGCAAGCACCACATCCGCATTCTGGCTGGCGACAAGGTGTCGCTGGAAATGTCGCCCTACGATCTGACCAAGGGCCGTATTACCTTCCGCCACCTGGCCAACCGTGGCCCGGCCCCCACGACACCTCGTTCAAAATAAATAGCGCCTCATCATCAAAAATTCGCCACTTTCAAAAGATGCGCAATTTTTTGTAGTTAGAATAGAGGCTTCGGAGCGTAGCGCAGCCTGGTAGCGCATCTGCTTTGGGAGCAGAGGGTCGCGAGTTCGAATCCCGCCGCTCCGACCAAATGACAAGGGGTTAGATCGAAAGATCTAACCCCTTTTGTCTGTCTATGCTTCTCGACCTTGCCGGCTTATACGCGCCATCATATTTATTTACGGCTTGGCAGACTAAGAACCGCCTCAACCCCCTGTGAGGCCGGCACGAAGCATCGATGCTTTGCGCCCTCATGGCAAGAAGACTGGCAGCCCCTCCCCTAATTCGAGCTTGCACACCTTCAGCCCAAAGTGACAAATGCAAGAGCTCTCCGTGAGCGATGAAGCAGCCCGCATCATCCGCGCGACATGCCACCCGGGCGCGGCTTTGGCTGGCTCAAGGGAATAAGACAGAACCAGGGCCGCAGCAACCAGCTTTCGGCGGGCAGAAGGCAAAAGAAAAAGCCCCGGCTGCTACGGCCAGGGCTTTGGAATTGGCGCCAGGGGTTAAGCCATCTTTCAGTGCTACAACCTGAACCTAGCGATGCGTATCTTGCTCTCGAAATATGACAGACAGATGGCAAAAAGCCCTGACCGTTTCCGGCCAGGGCTTTATTGGTTGCGAGGGCCGGATTTGAACCAACGACCTTCGGGTTATGAGCCCGACGAGCTACCAGACTGCTCCACCTCGCGATATTCCGCGTCGGGGGCCGACCACCATTCCTAGGCGCCTGCATGATTTCCCCGACGCTTGCATTGTAGCACACATGTATAAATTTACAGCATGAATAGATATTCAGTAATGAATCCCCTCATGAAGCAACACAAAAGTCAACTGGCCAACCTAGCGGGCTTTGCTCGTTAGGGCTCGTGCAGCTTACTTTTTGGCCGCCTCTTGAATCGCTTCTTTCAGATCACCTATCTTCTTCTGAGCGGTGCCTTCAACCTGCTTTGCGATCCCCCTGGCTTCTTGCTCAGGACTGTCCATGTGTTCACCAAGCCTCTCCTGAATCCTGCCTTCCACATCCTTCAGCGTGCCCTTGGCTTGATCAGTATTCATAACGCCCTCCTTATGAACAAAGCCGCGAAATGCGGCTTGGGTCAAAGTTAAGCGCTAGTGAGGCCTACGGCCGTGGAACCTGCCAGGGCATCCATGTGATACAAACCCTTGCGCGCCATCAATTGCTCACAACGGCAAACGCAAAACAAAGGCGCCAGCGGATCATGCTTGGAACTATGGTCACGCCACTGACTACCGCCAGGCAACCAGGGCATATGCCTCAGTGTTGCGATGAATGGCCGCTATTGGAGCATTCCTTATCAAGATACGTCAGCAGCATCCGAAATATCGACCAGAGGGAACGCCGACCGTGGATTCGACATCATGGCGGCCCTGACCAGACGCCAGCGCACAGAATTCAAGTGCTCCTTCTGCAGGACATAGGCTGCAAACAACACGCGATGGAGCTTCATGGACGCGGCTTGCAGTACAAACTGAGCCTGTCCAGCACCCAGTCCGGAATAGAAGGCAATGCTCATCTTCCTGCCGCAGAGGCTGGTACCGTTCCTCGGCACTGACACATCGCAGCCTCTTCCAGCGGCCCTGAACCCAGCGCCCGCATCTATCCGGCAACTCTTGGCACCATTCAGTTTCATGCCTCTAGGCATCGATCCTGTCTTTCTATAGTCCTGGGAATCAAACGGTTATTTGCAAACGATTCTCAATTGCGTTTATGATTCATCCCATGGTGCAGCGAGTCGCTGTACCACCTCTTCATCGTGGGGCGCTGACAAGCAGGGGCTTGCAGCGTTTTAGCTAGCCAGCGGCCCTCTCCTATTAGCCAAGCCTTTTTTCCACGATCGAGCCAATCAAGTCGCCAACCACAGCAGCACGGCCAAATACCGTTACGCAATCACAAGCCTGTCTCCCGTCTGGAGCACCGGCCAGAGCTTTTCGACTACGTCATCACGCACCGCATATGGCTGGCAGAGTCCTGCACCAGATTGACGGCAAGCATCCAGCAAAACCCGGCCATCGCCGCTACTGACCCGCCGCCCTGCGTTGCGGCAACGAGCCCGAAGAGGATGAAAAACCATGGCCAAACCACTTGGCACCATCGCGCTTGCTGCCCGCCCCTCCGCTGCCGCAATACCCTGAGCCACTGGCCCGGCTTGGGCGGATGCCCCCCTTCCGCAACTTCATTCCTCTCTGGCAGTGCGATCCGAATCGCTGCACGCACTGCCTTTTCCTGCCCGTGCAAACAGCCTAGCGAATGGACAACAAGACCGTGCAATGCCTGTTTGAGAATTCGCGAGCACACCTCACAACTTACATTCCTGTCAACGAACTGCCACAGTCAAGCATTAAAAAGGGACTCATCAGCTTCCATCCACCCTTCAAGGAGTAGCCATGACCTACCTGTACGCCGCCTATCTCGAACTCAAAGCGACGAATCAAGAGATCATGACGCCAATGCCTGACCCGCACTCTCCCGAAGAGGTTCTGCTGATACTGTCCCAGACCCCACCCGAAGGCGAGTACAGCGCCGACGCTTTCTAAACGGTCTCCAGATAAACCAAGCCACCCGAAGGTGGCTTTTTTGTTTGCGTTTCAGGTCTAGCGCCGGCCGCCCCCACGCCCGCCGTGGTGCTTATGCCCACCTCCATGACCACCTGACCGATGGCCATGATGCTTGTGGCCGTGCGGATGCCCGTAGTACCCATCATGGTGACGGTGCCCATAACCATGCCCGTGATGTGCATAGCAGCCAGACAAGAACAGCGCAAAGGCCGAGACTCCAAGTAACTTTTTCATAGCAATAAGTCTAGGTTATTCAATCGCTTACGGGTATTCGATGTGTAAGCAAGTGAAGCCCCTGCCATGCCTAGCCAGCCTTGAACTGGTTGTTGTTTCTGTAGCCTCATGTGACCCCGAATTTAGTGAACCACAACAGCCCCTCTTTCCAGAACCAGGATGGCTGCGATACGAGCCCTGGGATGAGGCTCAAGCGTCAGAAGTGCCTTGTCACCAGGGCCGATACCGCGCCGCTTGCGCGTCTCGAGTATCAAGCCCTGGAAGCAGGAGGACACAAAGCATGCCCAAGAGCGGCGTTGCCAGATAGTTCAAAAGACTCGAGCCAACTGATATGGCCAACGCATTCACCCGCCGGGTGGCCAGACGCAAGAAAGTTAACTCATCAGACATGAGAGCCCCATAGGGTTTCGACCTCTCCATACACAAAAAGCAAAAGCAAAAGGCGAGAAACCTGCCCAGCCAAATTGCAATCTCCAAAGATTTGGAAATTTCGATTTTCTGCAAACAGGGTTTACCCCTGTTTTCCATATCATCATTACGTGAAAAATAGAACGAAGATTCATTCTATTTTTACGATGCAAAAAGAACCTTGGACATTCTTTCCAAATTCCGGCTCCCGCCATATTCAAACGCTTAGTGTGGCTCTGAGGCTTTTTGCAAGGAATGGCTTCTTTAACACTTCAATCCAAGAGTTATGCACCGAGGCCGGAGTTTCTATCGGCTATTTCTACAACCATTTCACTGATAAGGAAGGCATTGCCAGGGAGCTTTATCGACACCTGCTCTCCCGCATGAATGTGCTGCTGGATGTAATTGAAGTGCAGCACGCAAGCAGCCGCGAACGCTGTGAAACCGTACTGCGCATGCTGTTCGCCTTGGCTGAAGCCGAGCCTGATGCAATGGGTTTTGTGGTCAACGCACGCCACCGCGAGTTCCTGCCAGAGGAGCAAGCGATCTGTTCCGCTTCCGCATTTGTCCGTATGCGCGGCTTTGTGTTCTCAGGCATGAAAGACGGCGAGATTCGCTCAATGGAACCCATGGTTGCCGCCAGTTTGATGTATGGCAGTGCAATCCGCATTATCTGCCTGCGCCTTGACGGATTGGTGGACACACCACTCGAAAAACTCTTTGACTCCTTGTGGGAAGGAGTATGGCGCTCGCTTCGGCCCGATTGAGTTTGGTTTCACGAACCGACACCTATCAGGTGCCGGCCATTTTCCGACTGAATGTTAAAAGGAGTAGCAGGATGGCGCATCACATATTGATCATTGGCGGTGGCATTGGCGGAACCATGACGGCCAATCATCTGGTCGTCAAGTTATATCCGGAACTGCTAAGCGGCAAGGTGCGCATCACCATGCTCTCCAATTCTCCTTGGCACTATTACAAGCCAGCCTTTATGTATGTGGCTTTCAATGCATTCTTCCGGGACGAACTGAGACGCAAACAACGTGGACTGCTGAGACCTGAAATCGACTTTCAAGTCGAGGAAGTGGAGAGCTTTGATTTTCCGGCTCAATCAGTCCAATGCAAAAGCGGAAAACGCTTTCACTACGACCATCTTGTGATATCCACGGGTTGCGTTCCTTCTCCAGAGCGCATTGCCGGCTTGGCCGAGGGCGGCGACCATTTCTACCAGCATGGGCCTGCCCGCAAATTGGCCGACAAGCTGACTCGTATCGAGAAGGGTCGAATATTCATCACCGTGACCTTCCCCAAGACCCCGAACGTCCCCCACCAGTGCGGCATCGCACCGATCGAGACGACTCTGATGCTCGACGATCTGTTGCGCCGCCGCGGAGTGAGAGACAAGGTGGAGATCATCTATACCTACCCCACGGTATCGCAATTGCTGCGTAACTGCCTGTTCCTTCAGAGGGATACCTGCGAGATCCTCCCCACGGTGTTCGAGCAGCGCGGTATACGTTATCAGCGCGGGTTCACGTTGTCGCACGTGGACCCCGACGCAAAAATCGCCTACTCGGAAGAGGGTGAGTCAGAAGACTTCGACATTCTCATGGCCACTCCCCCCATTCGCGCAGTACAGGCCGTACGCGATAGCGGTATGTCCCAGGCACAGGATGGCGAAGGTTGGCTCCCCACTGACCACGAGACGATGCAAATGCTAGGCACCTCGAATGTCTACGTGCTCGGAGACACCGTGGATCTTCCTGTCAGCAAGGCCGGTGGCTCCTGCCACAGCCAGTCACCTGTTGTCGTCAACAACATCGCATCGCAAATCCGCTTCGACCATACTTGCGACGCATACGACGGCCGAGTTGTGGCCATCGCGCAGATGGGACTCGATGACGGAATGCCTCTTTGGTATGACTACAAAGCAGATGTCAAGCCAACGCCTCCCACCAAGATCGGCGGAATGATGCGCAAGGGCTTCAATCGAGGCCTGTACTGGGCGGTAGCACGAGCTCTGGTCTAAGCCAGCTTCATGGATGCACACAAGGAGATTCGAGATGAATAGCACTACCGATATTCCGATGGCCGAGCACGAATCTGCCATGAAACTCAGTGCAGGTCTGCTGAACGACGATGCCGCTCTTCAGGGTTTGGCCGAACTCATGGCCAAACTCGAGCCTCTATTGGCAGGGCGCCGCCTGAACCGTGTCGTAGACATGCTTTCAGTGGCTGCCGATGCGGTCGATATGAGTGATGCGTACATGGTCGAAAAGCTGGCCAGAGCTTTCGAAGAAAGCGTATCTGCAGCATGGTCAGCCGGCAACGCGGCCCGTATGGCCGCAGCCCGGATGGAGCGACTCGAGACAACACCTACTTTAATTGGCCTTCTTCGCATGGCAGGTGAGCCAGATGTGCGCCGTGGGTTGGCGTTCCTGCTATCCATGGCTGGAGCATTGGGCCGGCAACATGCCTATGACCCTATCGACTACACAGCGGACTGAAGGCAAGTCCTTGGCAGTTCTGGCTCCAGCCCCCTCCGCCGCAGCCGGTCTTTCTTTTCTGGAGAGGCAATCAATCTATGAGGCCTTGCCTCCTGAATAGTTGTGCCGCCTGCGCAACGCCAAGCCTTACCCCGCCGAACCCTTCGGACAGATCAGCAAGGCACTGGCAGAGCACTTTGCACCACCAGTTGCAGTCGTTGAAGCAGATGAGCCAAACGCCTTTGCAATCAAGCCCCCCCATGTCCACCGATTGCATTCGCCGAGGTACTGCCACACATTTACAAATCCACAACGGATGACGAGCGAGCGACCATCTGGACCACGGGAAAGGATGGCTGGCACGGCGCTGCGCTTGCCGTAGTGATGCCGCACACCGTCTGCTGGCGGGGCAGCCGCGGCTCTGCCCTGGCAGCACTTGAGGGTGCGCGCCACTAACCGCACGCAGGTAGCGCAATGCAAAAGCCCGACCGCTGTCGGCTTTCAAATACCGGCCAGCCTGTTTCGCGAGAAAGTAGAGCCTCAAAACCGTCTGTGCTCACTGCATAGCAGTGAGCTGCAAAAACAAAAATGCCCCACAAGCAAACCTGTGGGGCATTTTATAAACTGGGGTGGCTGATGGGACTCGAACCCACGACAACAGGAATCACAATCCTGGACTCTACCAACTGAGCTACAGCCACCGTAGAAGTCTCTATTCTACTTCAGAATTTGAGCCATCAAATCAAAATTGAGAGCAATAAACACTGAACTAGCAACGATTCAAGGCAAACACCTCTCATCAAATAAAAACGCTCTGCGCTGCAGAGCGTTTTTGAAATTCTGGGGTGGCTGATGGGACTCGAACCCACGACAACAGGAATCACAATCCTGGACTCTACCAACTGAGCTACAGCCACCGTAGAAGCATCTATTGTAATGCATAAATCAGGCCGGAAATAAACTCATGCCTGATTTAAATGCCTTACTGAGGACGCGGCACCTTGATCTGGACCTTGAAGGTCTTCTTCAACTGTTCATAGTAGGCCATGACTTCAGCCATGGAAGACCACTGCGTGAACTGCGCCTTTTGCTGCTCCAGCACCTGAGCATCTTGCGCAGGACGCTGTGCAATGCGATTGACCTTGATCACGGCATAACCTGCATTGCCAAGGTCGACCCCCTCCCACGCGGGCAGGTCATTCGTGGGGGCGCGCAATGCCGCATCCAGCACTTCACGCGGCAGATCCCTGGCTTGATCGCGACCCACCTCGACAGCCGCGGGCAGTTGAGCTGCTTCAGGCTTGGCCTTCCATTCGGCCATCTTGGCCTTGCCTTCCTGCCTGGCCAGCTCTGCGGACTGGTGCGCCACATATAGCTGCTTGAGCTTCTCACCCACTTCATCCATGGACTGGGTGTGCGCAGGAGCATAGCTCAGCACACGACCAGCCACCAGGTTGCTGGGGGCCAGCTCCACTGCGTCGGTATTGCGCTTGTTCTCCAGAGAGTCTGCGGAGAACAGTGCCTCAAGGAAGCGCTTGTTGGCCAGAGGGCCTTGCGCATCAGGGGCTGGCTCACGCGTCACGTTCTCGATCTTGTGAATGCTCAGCTTGAACTTCTCGGCCACAGGCTTGAGGCTTTCGGACTGCTCGTAAACGGCGTTGGAGAAGGCTTCGGCCGCCTCTGCAAACTTGCGCTGAGCCTGTTGTTGCTTGAGATCTGCTTCCAGCTTGGGGCGCATTTCCTCGAACGAGGGCACCTTGGGCTGCTTGATGCCGGTCAGCTCGATGATGTGAAAGCCAAAGTCAGACTCGACCACATCGCTGATGTCGCCCTGCTTCATCTTGAAAACGGCTTCTTCAAATGGCTTGACCATGGCCTCGCGGCCAAAGTAACCCAGATCACCACCATTGGCAGCAGAGCCGGGATCCTGCGAGTTGGCCTTGGCTACCTGGGCAAAGCTCTTGGGATCTTTGCGTACCTGGGCCAGCAATTGCTCAGCCTTGGCCTTGGCTTTTTCACGCTCTGCAGCCGGAAGATCCTTGGCCGCATTGATCAGGATATGGCTTGCACGACGCTCTTCGGGACCGGCAAGACGGGCAGCATTTTCCTTGTAATAGGTGCGCAGGTCGTCTTCGCTCAGAACAATGCCCTGCTGTACAGCGGCCAGGTCCAATTGGACATACTCCACCGTTGCTGCCTCTGGCTGTTTGAACTGGTTGGTGTGTGCTTCATAGAAAGCCTTGAGCTCGGCCTCCGTGGGCTGGACCTTGCCTGCAAAGGCACTGACATCAAACCGGGCAACTTGAATTTCTCGGCGCTGATACAGGGCGTCCATGGCCTGCTGCAACTGCGCGGCAGTCGTGAAGCTGGTCGAAGAGACGGAACCCAGTACCTGATTGAGTGCCAGTTCACGACGCAGATTGGCTTCAAACCCTTCGGGAGTCATGCCCTGCGAACCGACCAAAGCCTTGTAGGCTTCCGCATCCAGCGAGCCATCGGGCTTTTGCAAGGACGCAATCGCGGGGATTTCACGCAAGGTACGCACCAACTGTGCATCGGGCGTTGCCAGGTGCATCTTGGCAGCAGCTGCTGCCAGCACGCGATCACGCACCAGCTTCTCCAGCGTGGTATAGCGCGCCTCTGGCGAGTCGAGCAGCTTGGCATCCATGGTCGGATTCTGCGCACGCAGGCGGTCGCTTTCAGCCCTGTGAGCGTTGTCCCAGTCCTGCTGGGTGATGTCATGCCCATCCACGCGGGCCACAGTCTGGCTGGACTCGGTGAAGTAGTTCTGGTTGACTCCGACAAAAATGAAAGAGGGAATGATCAGCAAGAACAACAAGATCATCACGAACTTGGAATGCTTGCGGATGGATTCGAACATGGTCAATCTTTCTGCGGCAGCAAAAATAAAGGCGAACTTGCGTTCGCCTCATTAACAATGGTGAAAGCCGTGCGACCCGCTGCGCCACCGACCGGGCCTCTACAGGGCACTGATGCTCTACAGAACTGCCATCCAACCTCCACCAACAGGGTTAGGCTAATCCTGTCCATTCTAACTGCCAGCTTTTCCATTGCCGCTGTCTAGCCAGGGCATCTTGCATAGAAATACCCCGAGCAACCGTCACCTCCGGTAGCAATAAACGCCAAAACGCAAGGGAGGCTTAGAGCTCTCCAAGCCTCCTTTGCGCTTTAGTGGCGGGGTGTGAAGGGTTTTCGGTCCGGGGGAGGTAGTGGGGGGGGGGGGGGGGGGGGTCCTGGTTGGTGGGTGGG